>JBAZCN010000067.1:0-17060 GCA_041655035.1 Porticoccaceae bacterium
CTCAAACTGGAGGAGGAACCCGCCGACCACGCCGGCATGGGCGCCCATCTGTTCATGCTGCTCAGCGAGCATATCGAGACCGATGCCGAGGGCCGCTTCCGCATTACCCTGTCGCAGGACTCCGCCAAGGGCAGAAGCAACCATATCCAGATCGGGGCGGGCCGCCAGTCGCTCTATGCCCGGGACAGCTTCGGCGACTGGAACCAGTCCGCCACTCCGCTCACCATTCGCCGCACCGGCGGCGCCGAACCGCCGCCGGAACGCGGCGAGGCGGACATCACAGCCAGGGTTGCGGAATGCCTGCCCGCCTTTGTGCGCTTCTGGAGCGGTTTCAAGAACGGCTTTTACGGCAACCCCGAGCCCAACCGCATCGTCGGCCCCATCGGCCGCGAGGCGAGTTGGGGTTTTCTCGCCGGCGGCCGCTTCCACCTGGCCGACGACGAGGCGCTGGTGATCAGCACCACCAGCGGCGGCGCCCGCTATACCGGCTTTCAGGTGGCGGACCCCTGGACCATCGCCCCGGACCCGCTGTACCGGCAGAGCAGCCTCAACAGCAGCCAGGTGGCCGCCAATGCCGATGGCTCGTTCACCTATGTGCTGTCCATTCGCGACCCTGGGGTGCACAACTGGATCGACCCGGTGGGCCTTCACCAGGGCTGGTTCAACCTGCGCTGGCAGGGTTTCCCCGATGGCCACAGCGGCGAAGGGCTGGTGCGGAACTGTATACGGGTGAAACTGGAAGACCTCGAGCGCCACCTGCCGCCGGGCTGTCCATTGGTGGATCTGGCCGCCCGCCGGCGCCAGGTCGCCCCCCGCGCCCGCCAATACCAGCTGCGCCACGTCAGCACCTGACATAACCCTTGATCTTCAGGAGAAAAACATGACTTCAGTACTCGATCGTTTCCGCCTCGATGGCCGCACCGCGATTCTCACCGGCGTAGGCCCCGGCGTCGGTGAACACGTCGCCAAGGCCTACGCCGAACTGGGCGCCAACGTGGTGATCTCGGCGCGCTCGGCCGACCGCCTCGAGCGCATCACCGCCGAAATCAACGCCCGGAACGGTGGCCGGGCCGTCGCCGTGACGGTCGATGCCGGCCGCCGCGAAGACCTGGAGCGCCTGGTCGAGACCGCCCGCGACAACTTCGGCCCGATCCATATCGTGTTCAACAACGCCGCGGCCGGCATCGTCTACGGCAAGGATGGCGGCGGTATCTGGGATAACACCGACGCGGTGTGGAAAGAGGCGCTCGACGTCAACCTGATGGCCACCTGGCGGCTGGCCGAGCTGACCACCGCGGATATGCAGCAGCACGGCAAGGGCAGTATCATTTCAGTGGAAAGCTGCGGCGGGTTCACCCCGATTCCACCGGCCATCGCCTACGGTGTCAGCAAAGCGGCGCTGCTGTTTGCGGTGCGATCACTGGCCAAGGCGCTGGCGCCCCACACCCGGGTCAACTGCCTGTGCGTGGGCTCGATGAGTCCCGACGGCCAGGAGGCGGAGATCCACCGCGGTCTGGGGCTGGCGGAACGCAATGCCATCAAGCGCTTCGGCGCAGCGGACGAGGCCGTGGGCGCGGCAATTCTCCTCGCCGGTGACGCTTCGAGCTACACTACCGGAAGCACGGTGTTCACCGAAGGTGGCCGTGTCGGCACCATTGCCTGAAACGATAACGACGACCAGGCCGCGCAGCGCGGCCTTGGCACATCAGGAGGATAACGCGATGAAAATTGGATTGAGCCGCCCCTACGGCGACCCCGGCTTCCCCACCCCCGACATCGACATGGGCGCTGTCTGCCAGATCGCCGAGGAGTGCGGGTTCGACTGGGTCACCTACGGGCACCACACGGTGCGCCCACTGGACGAACCGGTAAAACCGCCCCATTTCGGCGTGCCCTACTACCAGGATCCGCTGATCGGCGCCGCCCGCGCCCTGGCCCTCACCAAGACCATCGAGGTTTCCACCGGGGTGCTGATCATGCCCATGCAGCATCCGGTCAACGTCGCCAAGCAGGTCGCCACCCTCGACTGCTACAGCGGCGGGCGCTTCGCCCTGGGCCTGGGCACCGGCGGCGCCAGCCGGCTCGAAATCGAAGTCACCGGCGGCCCCGGCCGGTTCGAGCGGCGCTGGGCCTACACCATGGAAAGCATTCAGATCATGAAAGGGCTGTGGACCGAGGACCGTTTCGAATTCAAGGGCGAGTTCTTCGACATTCCGCCGGTGTGCCTGGCGCCGCGCCCCGCCCGCCAGCCCCACACACCGATCTGGCTCGGCGGCTACACCGACGGCCTGCTGAAGCGGGTCGCCGAGCACTGCAACGGCTGGATTCCCGCCTATGACGGCCTGAACATCTATCCGTTCCTGGGCATCGACATGACCGGCCCCGAGCACGTCCGCCACGGCCGGGCGAGGCTCCAGGCGCTGGCCGCGGAAGCGGGTCGCGAGGACAGCACCTTCGAGGTCGGGGTGATCGTCAGCGCCGATTCCGACCCGGATTGTGCGCGCCATTACGAGGATGCCGGCGCCGACCGTTTCGCCATGACCTTGCCCGAACTGGAAACCGTCGACGATGCGCGCCGCGCCATCGAACAGATCGCCACACAGTTGAAGCTGTGACCCGTTAGCTGCGGCGACACAGCGCCATAGCCCGCCCGGGCATTGCCCGAGCGGTGCGACATTCTCCAACCAGCCGCCGGTGATGGTCTGCCATCCCGGCGATCGCAGGGACAATCCGATGACCACGCCCTTTACCGCACAACCGAGACCCGACCACGTCCCCGAGGCGCTGGTCAAACCGTTCCCCTTTGTTTTCGGCACCACCACCCATCGCGATCCGTTCAATGAGCTGGTCGCCGACATTCACCGGGGCCCCGAGATCTTTTACGCCGAACATGCCTATCCCGGCGGCACTCCCGCCTGGATCGTGCGCCGCGCCGAAGATCTGCGCGATCTTTATTTCGACACCGAGCATTTCACCAGCAACGGTTTCTCGCCGTTCTCGATGTTGATCGGCGAAAACTGGAACCTGATGCCCGCCGAAATCGACCCTCCCGACCACGGCGTCTACCGCGCCCTCGTCAGCCCGCTGTTCACCCCGAGAGCGATGGCAAAGCTGGAAGACCGCATTCGCATCTATGCTCAGGAATACGTGCAGGCCTTGAAGCAGAAGGGCCATTGCGAATTCATGGCGGACTTTGCCTTTGAATTCCCCATCAAGGTGTTCATGGAGCTGATGGGGCTGCCCCTCGATATGACCCGCCAGTTCCTCGAATGGGAAATGAACCTGCTGCACAACCACGACCTGTCGAAGATCGCCGCCGCGGCCCGCAGTGTGGTGGATTATCTCAACGAGCAGTTGGACGACCGCCGCCGGAATCCGCGGGACGACCTGATCACGTTTGCCGTGCAGGCCGAGATCGATGGCCGGCCACTCAATTATGACGAGCTGATCGGTTTTACCTTCAACCTGTTCATCGGCGGCCTCGACACCGTATCCACCCATATGGGACTGCAGTTCCTCCACCTGGCGCGTCACCCGGAGCACCAGCGCCAGCTGCGCGACAACCCGGCGCTGATTCCCCTTGCGGTCGAGGAGCTGATGCGCGCCTACCCGGCGGTGACCACCTTCCGCACCTGCGTGAAGGAAACCGAGATCAAGGGAGTGAAGGTCATGCCCGGCGACAGGGTGGCGATGTCGACGACGCTGGCCGGCCGCGACCCGCAGGAATACGACAGCCCGGAGGAAGTGGACTTCGAGCGCAAGGCCCGGCATCTGACGTTCGCCTTCGGCCCCCATCTCTGCCTCGGCCTGCATCTGGCGCGGCGGGAAATGCGCATCGCGATGGAGGAATTCCTGGCCAACATCCCCGAGTTCCGCCTCCCCGACGGCTTCGATGTGGAGTACCACCTGGGGATGATCCAGCCGGTGACCCTGCCGCTGGTCTGGTCGTAACGTTCCCTGTCACCGCAGCGGGGCGTTGCGCGCCCGCCGCTGAGGGCCTGTCCAAAGTCTTTCCGACAAGCGATACCCCACTGCATAGGGTGTGCTGAGGCACGAAGCGCACCGGGATCGACGCCAGGCCCTGGCGCGATTCCTTCGTCAACACACCCTATCGGGGCGCTTCTTGAGAGACGCCGAACAGGCTCTGAGAGTCACGCCCGGCGGCGGTACCCGCCGGACTCTTTTATTGCCCAGTCGGGAATGCTACAGTGTATTAAATTCGGCAGCCGCCCGGGCCTGACAGCCTGCAAAGCAGGCCCTGATTCAATCAGCTGCCGTATCCGGTGCCGCTGCCTTGGCCCTCCCACCGAGTACAAGGTCGATAATAAATAACGGGAATCCACCATGAATCCAGCAACATCCACGGACGCCGCCGCCCTGTGGCAGGCCTTTTGCGACAATATCAAAGCCGCCGGCATGGAGATCCTCGACTCCGCCGAGGGCCTCGACGAGACCAACCAGGCGGAGGGCTTGCGCTACCTCACCCGGCTGCTCAAGGGCAGCTTTGAAAAGTACGTGGAATTCGCCGATCCGCTCGACCCGTTCATCTTCAAGATGTGCGACGAGCGCTCCGGCTACGGCGGCGACAATCCCGACAATATCTATTCGGCAAGCCCCATTCAGGCTGGCGAAGTGTACGAGATCACCGGCAACAGAGGCGATATCTTCCAGTTCAATTTCAACCTCTTCAGGTTCGGCACCGACAGCCAGTACGAGCTGCTCGGCCAGCTCCACGACAACGACCTGGAATACGATGGCGAGGGCAACTTCACCATTATCCTCGGCGGTGAACCCCGGGATAAAAACTGGCTGCCCACGCCACCCGGAGCCAATCAGATCATGCTGCGCCAGACCTTCTGCGACCGCAGCCGGGAGCGCGAGGTCACACTGAAAATCCGGCTGGTGTCACAGACCGCGAAAGTGCCGCCACTGGAGCTCGATGCGATGATCGCCAAACTGGCCGGCGCCGAGTCGTTCTTCTGCCGCACCGGCCGCCTGATGCATGGCTGGTCGCAGGATTTTACCCAGTGGATGAACACCCTGCCCCTCACCGACCCGCAGTTCATCGCCGCGGGCGGCGGCGATCCGACCGCGTTCTTCTATATCTCGTCATGGCGGATCGAGCCCGGACAGGCACTGCTGGTACATATCCCGGAGTTCCCCGAGGGCAAGCTGTGGAATCTGGCGCTGTTCAACTTCTGGTTCGAGTCGCTGGATTATGTGAATTTCCGTATTCACACCAACAACCGTATCTGCAAGCTGAACGATGACGGCAGCTGCACCCTGGTGATCGCCAACGAGGACCCCGGCGTCGACAACTGGCTGAATGCCACCGGACATATCCAGGGCAACATGATCATGCGCGCCTGGACGGGCGGCGTGCGCCCCGTCGATCCGATGACGGAAGTCGTCGATCTCGCCACCGTGGAGTGGCGGCAAAAACTCACCCGCTGGCAATAGGCTCTGCCACCACCAGTCTCAACCACCACCGAACAGGAACAACAAAGATAACCCATGAAAACCCTGCAATTGAATGCACCACAGATTCTTGAAGACACCGTGCGGGAGACCGGTCTCGGCCAGTATCTCGACGCGGCCCTGGCACAGCGTTTCGACTACCTCATCGGCCTGTTCAACGATTTCGGCAGTATCCCCGAGGATGCCTACCCGGCAGCGCTGGCGGAGATCAAGCGCTACGCGGCCAATCGCCTGAAAGTCGCCCGGGACTGGGATCTGCACCCGGAAATCCTCGACGAGAAGATCGTCCAGCCGTTCTTCGTGATCGGCAATGCCCGGGCCGGCACCACCTTCGCCCAGTCGATCCTCAACATGGATGAGGGCCACCGCACCCCCTGTTACTGGGACACCCGCAACCCGAGCCCGCCCCCGGGTCTGGACGCCGCCGCCGATGCCGCCGCCCACGCGGAAGCGCAACAGTTTCTCGACTACATGCTGACCAGATCCCCGGGGCTGTGGCCGGCGCACCCCTATTTCGACCAGGAAGGCTATACCGAAGCGGAGGACGAGTTTCTCTACTCCCTCGATTTCAACATGGCCTACCCGCTGCATTTTCTGAAAGTGCCCACGCTGCCCCAGGCGGTGCCGCCGCCGGACCCGATACAGGCCCTGCGCTTCCACAAGAACATGCTCAAGCAGTTGCAGTGGAAAATGCCGGTGCGCCGCTGGGTGGGCAAGGGCATCCTCCACCAGTATCTGATGGACCCGCTGCTCGAAGTGTATCCGGACGCCGTATGCTTCTGGATGCATCGCGCCCCGGAGGAATACATCGCCTCGCTGCTGGAATTGCTCGAGCGCCAGTACCTGCCGTTCAACGGCGACCTGTACCGGGTCCAGCCGCAGGAGATGGTGGACCAGCTCAAGGCCGGCATCGATCATTTCATGGCCCAGCCATCCAGTCGCGACAGCCGGGTGCACCATATCCGCTTCAACGACTTCGTCAAGAATCCGGCGGCGGTGCTGGCGCCCATCTACGAGCGGAGCGGAGTGCCGTTCAGCCGCGAGTTCGAACGGCGCATCGGCGAGCGGATGGCCTCCCCCGATGCCCGCGCCGACCGTCACGGCAGATTCGAATATTCCCTGGAAAAGTTCGGCCTGACCCGGGAAGCGCTGCGCAGACAGTTCGCGGACTACTGCGACAGGTTCGAACTGTAGCCGGCACCTGCCAATCATCATCAACCAGCCGTAAGGGGAAAGCGATGTCCGCGAACGATCCGACTGAAGTGCTCGCCGCCGGGCGCATCATCCTGCCCGGCGCAACCCTGGCGACGCCGGAACAGCGGCTGCTGGAGGAGCGGGCGATCGCCATTTGCCGGAGGGCGGAGATTGCCGCTGCCAGGGCCCGCATCGAGGCGCTGTTCAAGGCCGACCGCAATGCCCGGCTCGCCGGCCAGGACGCGGTGATCGCCCGCAGCGCCGAGGAGCACGTCATGCATGCCGCGCTGATCGCGGCCAGCGAAACCCCGCTCAGCCCCCGTTTCGTGTGGACCATCGCCATGGCGCGCGAGTGGCTGGGGCTGCAGGTGCCCGGCAGCCGCTTCGGCCAGGACAACCCCGACAACGTCTATCGCTTCGCCAGCGTCGATCCGGCACTCAGCTACAGGATCTCAGGCCGCTTTGTCGTGGCGCCGCCCACCGATTTCAGCATCTGCTCGCTGCCGGCCCAGGTCGGCGAAGGCATTGCCGCCGATGTGCGCGGCTTTATCGCCCGCGATACCCTCGACGTGGACGCCGCCGGCCATTTCGAGATCCTGGTCGATGGCACCGCGACCGACGGGCGGCGCAATCATCTGAGCATCGCCGGCGCCCGGGTGCTGATGGTGAGGGACACCCTGGTGGACTGGGATGGCGAGCGTCCCTCCTGGCTGCATATCGAGCGACTGGACGATCACACGCCGGCGGCCGGCGACGGGTTTGAGCTGGAGCGGGCCGCTTTCCGGGCCGCCGACCTGGCGGTCACCATCGCCAGCTTTTTTCTCGAACGGGTTCAGCACGGCATGTGCGAGACCGGGCCACTCAACACCGTCCCGGCGCCGGTCTCGTCCGCCGCCCGCGGCGGGCTGGTCAGCCAGGCGGCCACTCTCGGTTATTACCGGCTCGGGGATGACGAGGCCTGGGTGCTCACCATCGACCGCCTTGGCGCCCGCTACCTGGGTGTGCAGATTTGCGACATGTGGATGCTGTCCTACGACTATGGGCGGCGCACCAGCAGCCTCAATCATCACCAGGCCCTGCCCGACGACGACGGCCGCTACCGCCTGGTGGTGTCCGCCGCCGACCCCGGTGTCCACAACTGGCTCGACGGCAGCGGCGCCGGTATCGGCACCATCCTGCTGCGTTGGCAGGGCATTCCCGCCGACGCGGACTTTGCCAGCGGCGCGACCGCGGAGCTGATCAAGATCAGCGAGCTGCGCGCCCACCTGCCGGCGGAGACGCGATACCTCGACGGCAAAGCCCGCGAGGAACAGCAGGCGCGGCGATACCGGGCCTACCGCCGACGGCTTGCTGCCGGCACTGTGGAGTGAGCCCCGGTTATCGATTTGATCAGACAACGTCAACAAGACAACATATTAAGGAGAGAACAATGAGCTACCGTGTGATCCAATGGGCCACCGGCCACACCGGAAAAATGGTTGCCCGCGCCATGGCCGAACGTCCCGACTACCAGATCGTCGGCGCCTTCGTCTACAGCCCCGAGAAAGCCGGCAAGGATCTGGGCGAGATCTGCGGCATCGACAACCTGGGAGTGGTGGCCACCAACGACCGGCGTGCCATCCTCGATACCGATGCCGATTGCGTGATGTTCCTGGCCGGCGCCGAGAACGACGTGCCCGGCGCCCTCGCCGACGTCTGCGCGCTGCTGGCCTCCGGCAAGGACGTGATCACCACCCCGGCACAGTTTGTCTACCCCAAATCGATGGGACCGGAATTCGAGGCCCGGATACAGGAGGCGTGCGCCAAAGGCGGGTCCACCTATCACGGTCTCGGCGTGATGCCGGGGTTCATCGCCGAGAACGTCGCCCTTACCCTGACCCGCATGTCGCGCAAGATCGACCTGCTCAACGCCTACGAAACGCTGCTCTACAATGAATATCCCAGCACCTTCCAGATGTTCGACCTGATGGGTTTTGGCTACGCGCCGGACGACCCCGCGCCGCTGTTCAGCAACCCCGAAGTCGTGGCGGAGGTATGGCGTCATTCCTGTATGCTGGTGGCCGACGCGGTCAACCTGCCCATCGACCGCATAGAAACCTTCCGCCATTTGCAGGTGACCGACAAAGACCTGCAGGTGGCCGCCGGGTTCATCCCCAAAGGCACCGTCGCGGCGATCAATTTCGGCTGCCGGGTGATCTCCGCGGGCGAGCCCCGCATCGTGATGCAGCACTTCACCCGCATGGATCCGGCCATCGCCCCCGACTGGCCCCGGGGCGACGGCTGGACCATCGAGATCGAGGGCGAACCCTCGATCCGCGCCAAGATCGAAGTGGGCATTCACGGCGAGGTCCATACCGACCAGGGTTGCCTGTCGACCGCGATGCACGCCATCCACGCGGTGCCCTATGTGATCGACGCCGCGCCCGGCATTCTCAGCCTGGCGGACGTGCCGCCATCCTGGGGCGGCGATGCCTTCCATATCAAATCCTGACAATTCCCGTGATCCACCTTTGAGAGCCCGGCCATGAAACGACTGCAAGACAAAGTGATACTGATCACCGGTGCCGGCGGCGGCATCGGCTCCGCCTGCACTGAACGGTTTGTGGCTGAAGGCGCCACCGTGGTGGCCGCCGACCTGGCGCTGTCCAGCGTCGAGCGGCTCGCTGATCGCCTCGGGGAGCGGGTCATCCCCGTTGCGGTGGATATCGGCGATGAGCGATCGTTCAAGGCGGCCATCGACGATGCCGTCGCGCGACTCGGGCGCCTCGATGTGCTGTTCAACAATGCCGCGCTCACCGATCCCGCCACCCAGCACCTGGACACCACGGCGACGGAAATCCCCGTCGACCTGTGGAACCGCACCCTTCACGTCAATGTCACCGGCACCTTTTTCGGCTGCCGCTACGCCATTCCCCATATGCTGCAACGCGGCGGTGGCAATATCATCAACACCGCTTCGATCGGCGCCAACGCCGGTGATTCGGTGCGGGTGGCCTATTGCACCTCGAAGATCGCCATTGTCGGCCTGACCAAGAATATCGCCACCCAGTACGGCAAGAAGGGTATCCGCTGCAACGCCATCGCCCCCGGCCCCGTCGTCACCGAAAACTTTCACAAGGTGGCGCCGGAGCTGGGGCCCATGCTGTTGCGCCACGCCCTGACCCCGGAGCTGGGCAGGCCGGAGGATATCGCCGCGCTGGCGGCGTATCTGGCCGCCGACGAATCCCGCTTCATGACCGGGCAGTGTCTGACCATCGACGGCGGCATCGGTGCCCACCACCCCCATACCGCCGATTTCGACGATTACCTGGCCGCGCTCGCCTGAGAGCGGCTGGCTCGCCCCCGGGGCAGCGGTCTCATCTTGCCGCGGGGCGGAGCCGACACCCTATACAAAGATAGGTTCCAATATCCGCCTGTTTGGCTGATACTTCGCGGCCGAAGTGCGCGCCCAAGACAGCACGTCCATCAGAGTTATTGTCAATCCGGAGGCACTCCCTCCATCCCATCATAAGACCTGTCCCATGGATGGCGACGATCACAGGCTCGACAACAGACCGGGACTTCTCGCCTCGATGGCGGCTTTGCGCCGGTCCGTAAGGTTTTTTTTGCGTTTATACAAATCATTATTTCAATCAAGGGGAACAACCATGAACAACCATAGCAAGCTACTACCCTATGCGACGCTCGCGCTGTCCTCGGTGATCGCCGCGACCGCCCAGGCACAGGTCGACGCGCCATCCGTGCGTCAGCTCGAGGAAATCGTCGTCACCGCGCGGCGCACCGAGGAAAGCCTGCAGTCGGTGCCCGTCACCATCACCGCATTCGACCAGAACGCGCTCAACGAAAAATCCATCAACACCACCCAGGATCTGCAATTCGCCGTGCCCGGTATCTTCCTCACCGGTTCCGGTTCGCGCACCAACACCCTGTACTCGATACGCGGCCAGGCGCGGCCGGTGGTCGGCCAGGGCTCGCCCGGCGTGCTCACCTATTTCAACGACGTGCCGCTGCCCACCGGCGCCAGCTCGGTGCCCCAGTACGACATCGGCTCCATCCAGGTACTGAAGGGCCCTCAGGGCACCCTGTTCGGCCGCAACTCCACCGGCGGTGCGATCCTCACCTACTCCCAGAAGCCGACCTATGATTTCGGTGGCTACGTGCAGGGCAGCGTCGGTGAGTATGACTACCGCGGCACCGAGGCAGCCGTCAACCTGCCCCTGGTCGACGGCAAGGCGGCTCTGCGCCTCGCCACCCAGATCCAGCGCCGCGACGGTTATACCAAGAACGTCGGCGTGGGCGCCGATCCCGACCAGCTGGACTCCCAGAGCTTCCGCGCCTCGCTGTTGCTGGAGCCGACCGAGAACATCAGCAACCTGACAGTTCTCGACTACCACAAGAACGACGCGACGACCTCCGCCGCAATCGTCATCCGCGGCACCGACTTCAACGGCTTCCCCTTTTCCCAGGTCGCCGAGGAACAGCGCAAGCGCGGCCCCCGCAAAACCGTCCTCAACGCCCCCAACTCCCGCGAGGACGTGGAACAGTTCGGCTTCACCAACCGCACCGACATCACCTTTGACGCCTTCGAGATCACCAACATCGTGGGCTACCGCTGGAACGATGTAAATGTCATCTCCCAGATCGACGGCATGGGCAGCATCACCAACCAGTTTGCCCCGGTCACCCTGGACCACGTGCTCGAAGGCCTTCAGAAAAACGTCAACGAGCAGTGGACCGAGGAATTCCAGATCAAGGGCGACGCCCTCGACGGCAAGCTCGACTGGCTGACCGGCCTGTTCTACCTGAAGAGCGAGCCGGACGGCCCCAACGCCAGCGCCACCGGTTTCTTCGGGCCTATCCAGAACGTCTACCAGTTCCTCGACGAGGAGAGCAAGGCAGTCTATGTCAACTTCGGCTACGACCTGTCCGATCTGGTCGAGGGCCTGAGGCTGAACCTCGGCGCGCGCAAGACCTGGGATGAGTCCAGCCTGTGTTCCGGCTACGGCGAACTGCCGCAGATCCATGGCCCCTCCAATGCCAAAATCAGCAATTGCAGCGTCGCCCAGCTGGAAGACGTCTCCAAGGTGAGCACCAAGTCCAACGCCACCACCTGGACCATCGGCCTCGACTGGCAGGTCAACGACGACCTGTTCGCCTACATCACCTCCCGCAAAGGCTATCGCGCCGGCGGCGTGAACGGGCCCAAGTTCGGCCCCGGCCTCGCCGCCTACCAGGTGTTCGATCCCGAAGAAACCGTGGATGTCGAAGTCGGCGTGCGCAGCGACTGGCAACTGGGTGATCTCACCGGCCGTCTCAACGTGTCCGCGTTCCGCACCGTCGCCGACGACGTGCAGGTCGCCTCCTCCGGTATCCAGACCAGCCTGATGCCGACCCCCTGCGACCCCGTCAGCAATCCCTTTATCGACGGCGATTGCAGCGAGCGCAACGATCCGGCCCAGAGCGCCATCAACCAGAACGTGGGCAAGACCGAGCTGAAAGGCCTGGAAGTTGAGCTGCACATCCTGCCCACCGACAACGTGACCCTGTCGTTCTCCGGCACCCTGTTGGATTCCAAGACCAAGTCGTACAACCCGCCAGCGGCACTCGCCGCCTACTACCCCGCCGATGAGATCCCCATTCTCTACACCGCGGAGAAGTCGGCCACCGTGGGTATCCGCTACGACGTACCGCTCAATCCGGAACTCGGCCAGGTGATCCTGAACGCCAACTACTTCTACTCCGGCGACGTCGAGATGATCACCTTCACCGCGCCGTCCTACCAGATCACCAATCTGCGGGCCGACTGGCGGAACATCTTCGGCAGCGCGTTCGATGCCGGCGTGTTCCTGCGCAACGCCTTCGACAAGGACGCCATCGTAGCGCCGGCAGCCCTGAGTCCGGCGGCGCCCTGGGGCACCGTGATCTACAACGAACCCAGGATGTGGGGGCTCGAAGTGCAGTACAACTTCGGCGCCAACTGAGTTGTTGCCCAGGTAAGCGAAAAAGCGCCACTCGCGGGCGCTTCAGACTGCTGACCAAGCCCTCGCTATTTGGCGAGGGCTTTTTTGTTTCACCATGACTCCAGCACCGAACTTCATTGGACTACGCCACAGCTCGTTGTGGCAGGTTTATCAATGACTTACGCGAGTTCATCCTATGCCGGTGCTTTCCGAAACTTGACCCGGCTTCCGTCCGCCTGGCTCCCAACAGGCTCCTGGAAACGGGTCTTCCAAAGGAGTCAGCTATGGCCAAGATCAAACTCACCAAGTTCGCAGTCGACGAGCTGCGCGACACGCTTGTTCCCGGCTTCCTATGCAAGATCACGCCGGCCGGTCGCACGGTCTTCATGCTCCAGTACCGCACGAATGCTGGCGAGCGCCGCAAGCCCGCGCTGGGCCAGTACGGAGAACTGACCGTCGAGCAGGCCCGCTCGCTGGCCCAGGTGCGCCGGGGCGGCGATCCGGCAGCGGACAAGGCGCCGACGGTCAAGGAACTGTGTGCGAAGTTCATGGACTACTCCAGGCAGCGCAACAAGCCCAGCACACAGAAAGGCTACCAGAGCGTCATCGACCGCAACATCATCCCGATGATCGGCCGGCTGAAGGTCCGGGACGTGAAGCGCCCGGAGATCGCCGGGATGATGGAGAAGATGGCCCACAAGCCAGCAGACGCGAACCGCACGTTCGGCGTCATGCGCCGGATGTTCAACCTGACCGAAGTGTGGGGCTACCGTCCCGACGGCACGAACCCATGCCGCCACGTCCCGATGTACCCCAACGGCAAAGCCACGGGCCTGGGCGAGCGGCGCGGCCAGCGCTTGATCCTCGCCCGCAACCTGCTGGAGACGCTGTGCGGGCGGGAAGTAGCAGCGGCGGCGCAGACCATCGCCACCGACACCGGCCTGGAGCACCGCCCGGTGGGCGACAGCCAGCGCGTCAGCGGCGTCGGGGAACGGGGGGTTGGGTGACGGGAGGGCTACGCCAGATACAAGACCACGCGGTCGCTGGTCCAGGTCGCCACGCCTGTCCCGAAGAAATCGGCATCCTCCGTCCACACCGGGCAGCCAATCACCATCGCGCAGGCCAGCACCGGCCAATCGTCCGCGTCGCGCACGGCTATGCGGTGCAGCGCATCCTGGCGCGCGGCGGCATAGAAGTCGGCATCCAGCGGGCGAACGATGGCTTCGAGCCGGTCGAGCACCGTCATGGCCAGCGCCGGGTCCACGCCGCGTTTGGTCAGCAGGTCCGGCAGGTACTTGCGGGCATCGGCATAGGCCACGTCGGGCACGAAGAACTGCATCGTCGCCGCATGGCCGATGATGAGGTCGCGCACCTTCTGGCCCAGCACCGCGCGAATCAGGATGTTCGCGTCCAGCACGATGGCCTTGTCGTTCATTTGCCCTGGGCTTGCTGGCGGGCCTGTTTGAAGTCGGCCACTACGGCCTCGGTGTCCACCTCGTGGCGGACAAGCAGTTCATCCAGCACCTTGCTGGCTTGTTTCAGGGCCGCTAGCTCGGCTTCGTCCTGGCCACGGGCGGGGATGAAATAGCCCACGGTCTGGCCGTGGCGGGTGATCGCCACCGGCGTGCTGGACTCGATATACTCCGCCAGGCTGGCGCGGAACTGGCGGATACCGACTTTCGTGGCTTCCATCATGGGGAACCTCCCGCAAGGGAATTGTGAATCACTGTGTACACATTTTAGAGGCTATTCCCCCAAGAAGCGATCGGCATGACCGTTCGTCCCGCTTTATTATTTCACCATGACTCCAGCACCGAACTTCGCTGGACTCCGCCTAAGCCCGCTGAGGCAGCCGCACTGGACGCGCTGGCCCGCCTCGGCCTGGCCGGGCGCAGCTTCGACGACCTCTCCGGCGGCCAGCGTCAACTGATCATCTTTGCCCGCGCGCTGGCCAGCGGCGCCGATATCCTGGTGCTGGACGAGCCCACCTCGGCGCTGGATCTGAAGAACCAGGGCATCGTCCTCGAATGGATAGATCGTCTGTCCCGCGAAGAAGGCTTGACGGTGGTGTTCACCACCCATCACCCCCACCACGCCCACGCGGTGGCCGACGACGCTTTGTTGATGTTCGGCGAGCAGGACTATGCCTGCGGCCGCATCGACGGGGTGCTGACCGAGGAGAACCTGTACCGCCTCTATGGCGTGGACATGCGGCGCGTGGATTTCGAACACCGGGGCGAAACTCTGGCGACGCTGGTGCCGGTCTATCCGGGCTTGCGGCGTACCATGGTGGCGCTACCGTGACGGATGCATCGACTGCATCGGCGAGGGAGGGGGGAGCACCGAGGTGGCGTATTGGAAACTACCTTTATTGAAGACGGCTGCTATATTTCATAGGCAAGAGCAATTGCCATCCGACATAACAACAAGTTGAGGGGATGACCAATGACAATAAAGCCTGTCGCAAAACTCGTCTCTCTGGCCGTCATGGCGGGGGGGCTGGCCCTGCCGGCCCATGTTCACGCCCAGTCGGCCCGCAGCATAGAGGAAATCACCGTTACGGCGCGGCGCACCGATGAGAGTATTCAGTCCGTCCCGGTGTCTGTAAAAGCCTTTGACACCGAGGCCCTGCGCGAAGCGAGGATCTCGACCCCGGAGGATGTCCAGATCAATACACCCGGGGTGTATCTCTCCGGTTCGGGCGGCCGCCAGAACGCCGTCTACCAGATCCGCGGGCAATCCAAAGCCCTCTCCGGCCCCAGTTCCCCCGCGGTCGTCAGCTACTTTTCCGAGGTGCCGGATCCTGTATTCGGCAGCTTTGTGCCCCAGTACGACATGGGTTCGGTGCAGGTGCTCAAGGGGCCGCAGGGTACCTTGTTTGGCCGCAACACCACGGGGGGCGCGGTGCTTTACTCACCGGTGGCGCCAAACTACGAGCTTGGGGGTTATGTTTCCGGTACCTTTGGCAATTATGACAACCGGCAGTTCCAGGGGGCCCTGAACCTGCCAATCATCCAGGACAAGGTCGCCCTGCGCCTGGCGGGTGATCTCCATGACAGGGACGCTTATACCAAAAACCTGGGGGTGGGAGGCGATATTGATGACATCGACACCGAGTCGTGGCGCGTGTCACTTCTGGTCGAGCCCATCGATGGTTTTCGCAACCTGACCATCTACGATTATCACCACAGCGATAACGGTGGTTTTGGCACCGTGATCACCGCGGTTCCTTCGGGTCCGACACTGCTGGGAATCCTGGGTCTACAGGCATCCGCCCAGCAGGCGCTGGCCGAGCAGAGAGCCCGCGGCCCCTTCAGGGTGGAGACCGCCATAAATCAGTATGAGGAAAATACCCGTCACACCCTGATCAACCGTACCGAGGTTGATTTTGGCGCTGTCCAGTTGATCAACATCTTCGGCTACCGCAGCACGGATGTGGGTTATGGCACCAATGCCGATGGCATGCGGACCCTGGTTGCCGACGGCACGGGACTGCTGCCCGCCGGGCTGCCCATCGACTTCATCAAGGCCAGCCTGAAACAGGAAGCGGAGCAATACAGCAATGAGATCCAGTTGCGGGGCAAGGCGCTGGACGACAAGCTGGATTGGCTGGTGGGTGCCTTCTGGCTCAGGAACGAGCCCGATGGCGCCCAGGGCATCACCGTTGAATTTGCCCAGGTGCCCGGTTTTTCCGAGGCCAACGCCGCCTACAATTTTATCGATGAAGAGAGCAAGGCGGTGTTCGCCCACCTGACCTATGACATGGACGCGGTGCTGGAAGGGCTGCAGTTTGAGGCGGGCATTCGCTATACCGAAGATGAGGTTGAATCCTGTACCGGCATAGGGATCAACAACCAATCCGATGGCGCCACCCACAGGGATTGCAAGCCAGGCAACCCCAATATTGTCAACGCCAGTACCACCAAGGCCAGTTCGGACGAGGTGACCTGGTCACTGGGCCTGAACTGGCAGATCACGCCGGATCTGTTCACCTATCTGGTGACCCGTCACGGCTATCGCGCCGGTGGCGTGAACGGGCCTTCCTTCAGCGGCAGGCTGACACCCTTCCAGACCTTTGCGCCGGAAACAGTGACGGATGTGGAGATCGGTGTGCGCTCGGACTGGATGATCGGCGGAATGAGTGTGCGCGCCAATGCCTCGGCCTTCGTGGGTGACTACGATGATGTACAGGTGGCACTGACGGGCGTGCAAAGCACCATCGCGGCCTGCGATCCGAACAGTACGGACAACCCCCCCGCGGTTTCTCCGGATGGTGACTGTAACCCTAATAACGATCCGGCTGGTGGTACGCTGCTGGTCAATATCGGCAAAAGCAGGGTCTCAGGCATGGACCTGGAACTGAGTCTCGTCCCTGTCGACAACCTTACCCTCGATTTTGCCTTTTCCTACCTCGACACCGAAACCCGA
>JBAZCN010000068.1:0-17054 GCA_041655035.1 Porticoccaceae bacterium
TTACGAGGCAAAGATATCCTCCTACGGCAAGCTCAAGAGCGCGCTTACCCAGTTCCAGGCGGCGGCGGGCAAGCTCAGTGAGGCGGAGGCTTTCAAGGGAGTCAAGAGCACGGTTACCGGCAGCGCGCTGGGCGCCACCGCGGGCAGCGGCGCTGGCGCCGGCACTTTCCAGGTCGAGGTCGTCGAGCTGGCCCGGGCATCCAGTGTCGCAACCGCCGGCATTGCCGACAAGGGCGCCAATCTCGGAGGCGGCACGATCGCCTTCGAACTGGGTAACGGCGAATCCTTCAGCGTCGAGATCGACGCGCAGAACAGCTCGCTGGAGAAGATCCGCGACGCCATCAACGCCGCCGACGGCGGGGTGCGCGCGTCGATCGTCAACGATGGCAGCGGCACGCCCTACCGGCTGGTGCTGGCGGCGGCGCAGACCGGCACTGAGGGCGCCGTGGCGTCGGTGGATTTCGGCGATCTGGCAGCCAGCCTCGACATCGACCCCGGCACCGCGGTCGAGGCCAGGGACGCCTCGCTCACCGTCAACGGCATTGCCATCAGCAGCCAGAGCAATCAGGTGTCGGACGCCATCGAAGGGGTGACGCTCAACCTGCTCGAAACGGGCAGCGCGACCGTCACCGTGGCCGCCGATACGCAGGCGGTCAAGGATGGCATCAAGGGCTTCGTCACCGCCTACAACAATCTGCAGGCGACCATCGCCGGACTGACCAGTTACGATGCCGCCAGCGGCGTCGCCGGCGATCTGCTGGGCGACGCCACCCTGCGCAGTATCCAGTCGCGGTTGCGGGGCGCGATGGCGGGCGGCGTGGGTGGCGGCGAGATCCAGCGCCTGGCGGATATCGGCATCAAGCTCGAGGTGAACGGCACCCTGAAGGTCGACGACGCCAAGCTCGATGCCGCCATCAGTGGCAAATCACTGGCCCTGACGAACTTTTTCGCCGGCAGTGACGGCGCCGATGGCCTGGCCGACGAACTCGACGACTTTCTCGGCCAGATACTCAAAAGCGGCGGCCCGCTGGACAACGCCACCAAGGGCCTCGACGCCAGCGTCAAGCGCCTGGACGAACGCTACCTGAACATGGAGAAAAGCATCAACGTCACCATCGCCCGCTATCGCGCCCAGTTCAGCCAGCTGGATGTGATGATCGCCTCGATGAACTCCACCAGCAGTTACCTGACCCAGCAGTTCGACATGCTCAACGCCCAGTTGAACGCGAAATAACGGGCTGCTTTTTTCCCAGTCACCGAGAACCGGCGCATATCGCAGGCTCCCGGTAACAATGGCCGGCACAGGCCATCGCGATCGGCGGGCTTCCACAGCCGCCCGGTGCGATATCAATGCAGGGACGATCACGGCGATAAGAGGTGTTAATCAATGAGTTCCACGCGCAGTGCCGCCAGTTATGCCCGGGGTGCCGGGGCCTATGCCCGGGTTGGAGTGGAGAGCGGGGTCATGTCGGCCAGCCCGCACCAGTTGATCATGCTGCTGTTCGACGGCGCCGCCACGGCGATTCGCACCGCCCGCCTGCACCTGCGCAATGGCAATATGGCGGAGAAGGGCAAGGCGATTTCGAAGGCCCTGGATATCGTCAACCAGGGGCTGTTGGCGGTGCTCGACCCCGACAAGGGCGGCGAGGTGGCGGCGGGCCTGGCTTCGCTCTACGATTACGTCGCCCGCCTGCTGCTGCTCGCCAATCTCCACAATGATGAGAGCCGGCTCGACGAGGCCGAGCGCCTGCTCGGCGAGATCGGCTCGGCGTGGCGGGACATGGGTCGACAGGGGCAGGGTGATTGATATGGGGGTGGCTGGCGATATCGACAGCATGAGTCCGCAGCACTTCCTCGCCAGCTACGAAACCCTGCTGGGGCTGTCGTCGCGGATGCTCGGCCTGGCCTACGAGGGGGAGTGGGAAGCGCTGATCGAAGAGGAAGGCAACTACCTGATGGCGATGGATCACCTCGCCAGGTTGGATACCCCGCCGGGTATCACGCCGGCCCAGCAGGAATATCAACTGTCGCTGATGGAGCAGATCCTCGAACAGAGCGTGGAGATTCAGCGCCATCTGCTCACCCGCCGGGAAGAGCTGGGGCGGATGATCGCCATGTCGGAACGCAAGCGCGATGTGGATCGCGCCTATCTAGGCCAGGGTGATGGCGTCTTCAACAAGACGCACTCGGACCGATGATCCCGCGCCATGAGTGGGATCACTCCGATTATCGATACCCTGCTGCATCAGGTGCTGGGCAAGCGGGTGGACATTCCTGTGCCCCGGGATTTGAACCAGCCGGTGGGGCCGGCTGTCCACCCCGAGGGGCTGCGCCAGGTTCGCGGTGACGCCAGGCTCGACAGCCGGCAGCCGGCAGCGCTGGAACTGCCGGCGGTGTCGCGCCACGCGTCGCCACCTGACTCGCGGGATCTCGCGCCCCGCGCGGAGGCCGGCGCCGCCAGTGTCCATACCCGGCTGAGCCCTGTCGCGAGGATTATCGCCGGCCTGCTTGCCCGGTTCCCATCGCCGCCTTCAGTGATCCAGACCGCGGCGCCGCTGCTGCCCGGCGGGGATGCCGCGCCGGCGTCGCTGCTGGCCAGCCAGCTGCAGGCCAGCATCAGTGACAGCGGCTTGTTCTACGAGTCGCATCTGGCCCGCTGGTATCGGGGCGAAATGCCGCGCCAGCAATTGGAGCGCGAGCCGCAGATGCGTGTGGCTGCGCCGCCGGGCCCTGCCGCTGCTGCGAGCGTTGCCGGCGCGGCGCCGCCCGTTGCGGTGCCGGGAAGCGCGCTTGCCGCGGCCGGCACGCCGGCGACCCCGATCCCGTCTCCGATACCCGCGGCTGCCGGCGGTGCGGAGCGGTCGCCTCCCCCATCACCGCCGGCGGCGCCCCAGGTCGCGGCGCCACTGGCCAGCGCAGCGCAGGGCGGCGCGCTGCCGGCTGGCTCCAATCCCTGGGCCGCGGAGCTGGCCCAGACCCATACCTTCAAGACCAGCGACGACAATGCGCAGGCGCCGCCGGCCGCCAGGGCGCTGGATATTGCCGATGGCCTGCAGGGTGTGGTTCGCCACCAGTTGGAAGTGCTGGCGGCGCCGGTGCTGCGCTGGGAGGGCGACCTGTGGGCGGGAATCTTTGTCGCGCTGGTCATCCAGGCGCCGGATGCGTTCCGCGACCATCGCCACGAGTCGGGGGACGAGGGCGAAGAAAACAGCGACGAGGGCGCCTGGCAGTCGGAGCTGACCATGCACCTCGAGAATCTCGGGCCGCTCGGGGTTCGCCTGCGCCTTGCCGGGGCCTCGTTGAGCCTCGCCATCGACACGGTGTCGACCGCGGTGGTGGAGCGCCTCGAGGCGGGGCGGCCGGCACTGCTGTCCAGGCTCGAAGCGCGGGGCTTCAGCGAGCCAGTGATCGATATCCGGCTGGATACGGGTGGCGACAATGACCGATGACGGCGACCAGCGCCGACGCCAGGCGGTGGCGCTGGCTTACGGCGAAGGCGATGCCGCTCCCCGGGTGGTCGCCCAGGGCTATGGCCTGATGGCGGAACGGATCATCGCCGAAGCCGGCCGCCACGGCATCTACGTGCACGATTCGCCGGAGCTGGTCAGCCTGCTGATGCAGGTCGATCTCGACGAACAGATCCCGCCGCGGCTGTACCAGGTCATTGCCGAACTGCTGGTATGGATACGGGAGATCGAGGCCGGCGCGGCGGATGACATCTCATGACCGGTTTTCTACCGCTCATCGGTAATCGGTAGTGTCCCGCCGGGGTGGCTCTATAGGATGGCATCCACGGCTGAAGACCAACAATACAACAACGATAAGGATTGAGCGCCGTGAAAATCCTGGGGTAAGCGCATCGGCCTCGCTAGTGACAGAAGGCCGGGCGTCAACATTACACGTGAGCCCATCTATGGGTCATGACTGGTCAATGGAGTCAATAATGGAAATGGACAAGATCTCTGTACAGGACGAAATTCAGGAACTGAATCTGACGTATTTGCTGCTGGTGCAGCGGATGCTGAACGAAGACCGGGCGACAGCCATGTTCAGGTTCAAAATCAACGGGGCCATGGCGGACTTGCTGCAATCCCTGTCCGCCAAGCAGCTTGCGCAACTGGCGCGCAGCAACCAGGTGTTGTTCGGACTGCATTTCAGCAATGCCGGGCAGCTCGCCAGGGCCACCAGCAACCAGCATGAGCAGAGCTTGTCCCAGGTGCATGCCGCGTTGTTGCTGGCATCCTCCCCCCGCCTGAATTCGGTGGCCGCGGCCTAGGGCCGCCGCCGATAAATAAAAGAATCTTTTAATGCCTGGGGTTTCTGCGGTGCGCTTCGTTCCTCAGCGCACCCTATCTTCTTGCAAAGGAATTCTTGCAAAGGAATTCTTCATAGGGTGCGCCGACGAAGGAGGCGCACCGCCGATTCGCCGGCGGCACTCCGCAGTCGCCGCCGGTGGCCTGGCGGCTGCTGATTCGGCAACGTCCCTGTAAACATTTATCTGCGCAAACATTTCATTTCCCGCTCAATCCTCCTGCCGCCGTGCCGATATAAACATTGCTGGCTTTATTTTGCCGTTAAGGAAAAGGGTGTGCTGTGTTGATACCATTGGGATTTATCGTCGTTATTCTTTCGGTCTTCGGTGGCTTTGCCCTCGCTGGCGGCCATCTCGGGCCGCTGTTCCAGCCGACGGAATTATTGATGATCGGCGGCGCCGGCATCGGCGCTTTCATCGCTTCCAATAACGGCAAGGCGATCAAGGCGACATTCAACAGCTTCGCCAGGCTGAAGCGCAGCAACGGCTACAACAAGGCGCTGTACATGGACTTGATGGCCCTGCAGTTCAAGCTGCTCACCAAGATTCGCCGTGAAGGTATGCTGGGTATCGAACGGGATATCGACAACCCTGCGGACAGCGCCCTGTTCACCGAATATCCACGGGTCTGCAACGATCCGCTGATCATGAATTTCCTGACCGACTACCTGCGCATCATGGTCAGCGGCGGCATGGACCCGATGGAAATCGACGAACTGATGCTCCATGAAATCGAAGTGTTCGAACACGAGGCCCATATCCCCGTCGACGCCATCGGCAGGGTCGCCGATGGCATGCCGGCCTTTGGCATCGTGGCGGCGGTGATGGGCGTGGTCAGGGCGCTGAGCACCTCCGATGCCGGCCCCGAACAAATGGGCCTGATGATCGCCCACGCGCTGGTCGGCACCTTTCTCGGCATCCTGCTCGGCTACGGATTCATCGCGCCGCTCGGCTATCGCCTCGAGCGCCAGGCCAAGGAGGCGGAAAAAATCCTTCAGTGCCTGCGCGTCACCCTGTTGGCCAGCCTGCACGGCTATGCGCCGCAACTGGCGGTCGAGTTCGGGCGCAAGGCGTTGCACAGCACCGAGCGCCCCAATTTCGTCGAGCTGGAAGATCATGTCCGCGGTCGCAAGGCCCCCGACGGCGAACAGGCAACGGGCAACATGCGCGGCGCCGCTGCGGGTAACGCATGAAAGAAGCGCGCCACCCGATCGTGATCCGCCGCAAGAAAGTGGTGCGTCGCGGGCATCACGGCGGCAGTTGGAAAATCGCCCTGGCGGACTTCATGACCGCGCTGATGGCGTTGTTCCTGGTGATGTGGATACTGAGCGCCGCCAACCCCACCGACCGCGAGGCGGTGGCGGAGTACTTCCGCACGCCGCTGGTGGCGGCCATCACCGGCGGTGACAAGACCACTGCCAGTGTCAGCGTCATTCCCGGCGGCGGCCCCGACCCGGCATTCGCGCAGGGAGAAAAAGCCCGGATCGATACTCGGGCCCAGACGCGTCCCACGGATGAGCAGCGGCGTTTCTTCCGCGATCTGCAGCGCCGTATCGAGGAGGCTATCGAGGCCGATCCGCTGCTGCGGGAGTTGCGCAAGCAGATGCGTTTCGATCTGACCCCGGAAGGATTGCGCATCCAGTTGCTCGATACCGAGCAGCGGCCGATGTTCGATCTCGGCAGCGATCAGGTGGCGCCCTACATGCGCGATCTGTTGCGCACCATCGCGCCGCTGCTCAACGACCTGCCCAATGAGCTGAGCATCAGCGGCCACACCGACAGCCACGCCTATGCCAGCGGCTATTACGGCTACAGCAACTGGGAGCTGTCCAGCGATCGCGCCAATGCCTCGCGGCGCGAGCTGGTGGCCGGCGGCTTCGCTTCCGAGAAACTGCTCAGGGTGGCGGGCCTTGCCGATCGCGTGCCGCTGCAGGATGCCGAAGGCACCGCGGCCATCAACCGGCGGATCGAGCTGGTGGTGCTCTACCCGGAGGTGTCCCGCAATATTCGCGCGCCGCTGCTGCTGTCCGGCGAGGCGCTGATTCCCGAGGGGGCGGGCAGCGGCGGCGAAGCGCTCGGCCAGCCGTTTCAGGAGAACCGGCGCTCCGCCTTCGGCAGCGAATGACAGACATTACATGAGCCGCAATACGACAGAGTTTGAAAGTGCATGGATATAAGTGATTTTGCCGATAGTTTTTTCGACGAGGCCACCGAGCTGCTCGACGATATGGAAAGGTATCTGCTGGATCTCGACCTGGATGCCCCCGACGCCGAACAGCTCAATGCGATTTTTCGCGCCGCCCATTCCATCAAGGGCGGCGCCGGCGCCTTTGGTTTCAGCATCCTGCAGCAGACCACCCATATTCTCGAAAACCTGCTGGATTATGCCCGGCGCGGGGAGCTGGCGCTGCGTCGCGATATCGTCGACACCTTTCTCGAAGCCAAGGACCGCTTGCACGAGCAGCTCGGCGCTTACCGCGAAGGGGCCGAACCGGACGGCGAGGCGTTCCAGCGGATCTGCGCGTCGCTGCAGCAATTGGCCCAGGAAGTGGAGGGCGCTGACGGCGCCAAGGCCGCGGTCGCCGCGCCCAGCCCCGAACCGGAGCCACAGCCGGCGCCGCCGGGCGCCGCCAACCCGCTGGCGGTGACCTTGATCGGCGTCGCCGAAAAGGACCGCCAGTTATTGATCGACGAACTCAAGCATCTCGGCGAGGTGACCGGCACGTCCGGCGACGACGAGCGTTTCGAGGTGCTGATGACGTCCACCGCCAGCGCCGACGACATCGAGGCGGTGATGTGTTTTGTCGTCGAGCCGGAGCAACTCGAAATCCGCGCCCTGCCGCCGGCACCAGTGGCCGAGGCCGCGAAGCCGGTGGCACCACAACCGGCGCCGGCGAAGGCCGAAGCCAAGCCGGGCGGCGGCGCCAAGGCGGCCAAGGGCGGCGGCGAATCGAGTTCCATCCGGGTGCCGGTCGACAAGGTCGACCATATCATCAACCTGGTGGGTGAGCTGATCATCACCCAGTCGATGCTGACCCAGGCGGTCAACGAGCTGAGCGGCGTGCGCAGCGACGCCCTGTCCGGCGGCATCACACTGTTGCAGCGCAACGCGCGGGATCTCCAGGAAGCAGTGATGTCGATCCGCATGGTGCAAATGGATTATGTGTTCAGCCGGTTTCCCCGGCTGGTGCGCGACCTGGCGGCCAAGCTCGACAAGGAGGTCGAACTGGTGCTGGAGGGCAAATCCACCGAGCTGGACAAGGGCCTGATCGAGCGCATCATCGACCCGCTCACTCACCTGGTGCGCAACAGTCTCGACCACGGCATCGAAGTACCGGCGCAACGCGAGGCGGCGGGCAAATCCCCCGGCGGCCGCCTGACCCTGTCGGCGCGCCACCAGGGCGGCAGCATCGTCATCGAGGTCAGCGACGATGGCGCCGGCCTCAACCGCGAAAAACTGCTCGCCAAGGCGCGCAGCAATGGCCTGGCGGTCAGCGACACGATGACCGACGACGAGGTTTGGCAGTTGATCTTCGCACCGGGGTTTTCCACCGCCGAGGTGGTCAGCGATGTGTCCGGGCGTGGGGTCGGCATGGACGTGGTCAAGCGCAACATCCAGGCGATGGGCGGCCACGTCGAAATTCTCTCGCGCACCGGGGCGGGCACCACCACCCGCATCGTGCTGCCGTTGACCCTCGCCATCCTCGACGGCATGTCGGTGCGGATCGGCGACGAGATGTTCATCCTGCCCCTCGGCGTGGTCAGCGAGCTGTTGCAGCCGACCGAGGAGAATCTCTTCACCATGGCGGGGGACGACGTGCTGCTCAAGGTGCGCGATGAATACCTGCCGGTGGTGGCGTTGCACGAAGTGATGGACGTCGCCACCGCCCGCACCGAATACACCGACTGCATCGCGGTGATCGTCGAGGGCGAGAGCCGGCGCTACGCGCTGCTGATCGACGACCCTGTGGGCCAGCAGCAGGTGGTGGTCAAAAATATCGAAAGCAATTACCGCAAGGTGCCCGGCGTGTCGGGCGCCACCATTCTCGGCGATGGCCGCGTGGCGTTGATTCTCGACGTGGCGGAGCTGCACAGGTTCAACCACGCCAAGAAAAAATATCACACCAATATCGTTAAACAGCCAAGGTTTCAATGGGAGGCAGTGTCGTCATGACAGCTCACGCGCAATTGGGCGATCTCGGCCAGCAGTTTCTGGTTTTCATGCTCGGCGATGAAGAGTACGCCATCGATATCCTCAAGGTGCAGGAGATCCGCGGTTACGACAATGTCACCCGTATCGCCAACGCCCCGGATTTCATCAAGGGGGTGACCAACCTGCGGGGGATCATCGTGCCGATCATCGACCTGCGGATACGTTTCGGGATTTCCACCGCGACCTATGACAGCCAGACCGTGGTCGTGGTGGTCAATATCGGCGAGCGGGTGATGGGCATCGTGGTGGACGGCGTCTCCGACGTGCTGACCCTGGAGAGCGAGCAGATCAAGCCGCCGCCGGAGTTCGGCGTCGGCCTGCCCCTCGATTATCTCTACGGGCTCGGCAACGTGGCAGACCGCATGCTGGTGCTGGTGAATGTCGAAAAAATGCTCACCAGCGAAGAAATGGAACTGGTGGAAAAAGCCAGCGAATGACGGCGGGCGGCGCCACCGTCCGCGGTTGAGCTGTGCCCCCGGTTGTCGCAGGGCCGTGCGTTATTGCAGGATGGTGCGTTGTTGCGGGACAGTGCGTTGTTGCGGGATAGTGCGATGAAACACTTGGTGAAAGCGTATCTTGACAATATGACGGTGCGTTTCAGCTGGGCGCTGACGCTGGGGAGCTTCGTGGCGATGGTGGTGGTGCTGGGCGCGGCGGGATGGTACGCGGCGGCCGAGGGCCAGGCGGCGGTGCACGCCCTCGCCGCGGCCGGTGAAGGCGCGGGCGCCGACGTGGAGGCCGGGTTCGCCGCCACGGTGGCGTGGGTGAAATGGATCATCGCGCTGGTGCTGGCCTGGGCGGTGCTGACCCTGGTGGGGGTGTTGTGGGGTATCACCGCCAACGTGATCCGCCCTCTGGAAAAAATGGTGGATTATTTTGCGCGGATGGCCGGGGGTGATCTGTCGCAGACCATCGAGCACCGCGGCAACAATGAGATCGGCAAGCTCTATGCCTCCCTGGCCCTGATGCAGCGCAGTCTGTCCGGCACCGTGGGTACGGTGCGCGATAGCAGCGAGACGATCTACAGGGGCAGCCGGAGCCTGGCCGCCGGCAACAGGGATCTCTTTCTGCGCACCGAGCGGCAGTCCGCCGCCCTGGAGCAGACCGCGACGAGCATGGGGGAACTGACGGCCACGGTGGAGCAGAACGCCAGCAACGCCCGCCAGGCCAGCGAACTGGCGGTGTCGGTGTCCGGCATCGCCTTGCGCGGCGGCGAGCGGGTGGGCGACGTGGTGACCATCATCCGCGACATCAGCCAGAGCGCATACAGGATGGCGGAGGCCATCGAGGTGATCGACACGATCGCCTTTCAGACCAATATTCTCGCCCTCAATGCCTCGGTGGAGGCGGCCCGCGCCGGCGACCAGGGGCGCAGTTTCGCGGTGGTGGCGGGGGAGGTGCGCAACCTGGCCAACCGCTGCGCCGAGGCGGCGCGGGAGATCCGTGAGCAGATCCAGGGCTCTCTCGAGCGGGTGGATGCCGGCACGGCGCGAGCGGACGAGGCGGGGCGCACGATGACGGAAATCGTCGCGGGGGTGCACCAGGTCAGCGAACTGATGGAGGATATCGCCCGGGCCTCGCTGGAGCAGAGCGCGGGTATCGCCCAGGTCAACGGCGCGGTGGCGCAGATGGACCAGGCGACCCAGCAAAACACTGACTTGGTGCATCAGGCCGCCGGGTCGGCCAACCAGTTGGAGGAGCAGGCAGGCCGCTTGCGGGCGTCGGTGGAGCGTTTCCGCCTGAGGGCGACGGCGGGCCAGGGGGCGGGGGCGAAGAGATATCCGGCCGCCGTCGCCGCGGCGGGTATCGATGGAGAGAACATTGACGGGGAGGGCGTCGAACACAAGAGCGGCGCAGAGAAGAGCGCCGAAAACAAGAGTGACACTGTGGCTTACCGGGATTCACGGCCTGTCTGTGCCTGAGGCAGTTCGAGTTCCCGCCCCGCGGGAGAAGCTGTGTTCGACCCGCGCCGATTTGATAACAGGTAGTAGAGGTTCATGCGCAATAACCAACCGATAACGAATAAGGAATACACGCTCAAGGACAATGATTTTCTGGTTTCCCGCACTGATCGCGGGGGGCGTATCACCTACGCCAATCCGGCGTTCATCGAGGTCAGCGGCTTCAGCAATGGCGAACTGCTGGGCCAGCCCCACAATATCGTGCGCCATCCGCAGATGCCCCGGGAGAGTTTCGCCAATTTGTGGGCCACCCTGAAGTCAGGGGAGACTTGGATCGGGCTGGTCAAGAACCGGCGCAAGAATGGCGATTACTACTGGGTCAAGGCCCATGTCGCGCCGATCCTCGAGAATGGCCAATTGATGGGCTATGTGTCGATGCGCACCAAAGCCCGGCCCGAGGCGATCGCCGCGGCGGAAGAAGCATACACAGCCATTCGCGAGGGCGCCGGGGAGAGGCTCTACCTGCATCAGGGCGAGATACGGCGCAGGGGCGTCGCGGCATTCATCAAGCGCCTGAATCTGCGCTCGCTGCGCACCCGCCTGGCGGTGCAGGCGGGCAGCGCGGCGCTGTTGCTGGCCGGCAGCTCGGCTCTCGGCATCTACAGCATCCTGCAACTGCCGGAGGCCGCGGCGCGACCTGTCCTGCTCGCCGCGCAGGCGGGCGTACTGCTGGTCGGCATGGCGGCGCTGGTGGTGTTGTCGGTGCTCAGTGGCCGGGCACTGTTCCGGCCCTTGAAACAGGCGATGGGCTTCACTGTACAGATCGCGTCGGGCAACCTCACCGAAAAAATACCGCGCCACGGCAACGACGAGATGGGCTTGCTGATGACGGCCCTCGATGTGATGCGCAAAAGTCTTGGCAGCATCATCGGCGACGTCAATAACGGGGTCATGGTGGTGACGCCGGCCGCCCACGACATCGCCAGGGCCAGCGAGGAGCTGTCCACCCGCACCGAGCAACAGGCGGTGTTCCTGCGCCAGACGGCGTCGACCATGGAGCAGGTGATGGGCGCGGTGCGGCAGAATGCCGACAATGCCCGGCAGAGCAGCGGCATCGCTTCGGACATGGCGGCGACGGTGACCGAGAGCGGCGAGGTGATGCGGCAGGTGGTGGAAACCATGGGCCGTATCACCGGTAATTCGCGGGCCATGGCCGAGATCGTCGAGGTCATCGACGGCATTGCGTTCCAGACCAACCTGCTGGCGCTCAACGCCTCGGTGGAGGCGGCGCGGGCGGGCGAGCAGGGGCGCGGTTTCGCGGTGGTGGCCGGCGAGGTGCGCAATCTCGCGGCGCGCTCGGCGGAGGCGGCGAAGGAGATCCGCGGTCTCATCGGCCACTCGTCCCGCGATATCGACGATGGCGCCGGGCTGGTCAAGGAGGCTGAACAATCCTTTGTCGGCGTGGTCGCCGCGGCCAGGAAAGTCAACGGCATCATGGCCGAGATCGCCGAGGCGTCGGCGCGGCAACACGACAGCATCGCCGAGGTCAACCAGGCGGTTGCCCAGATGGATCAGGTTACCCGGCAAAACGCCCAGCGGGTGCAGACATCGGCCGGCACCGCCAGGGTGCTGGACGGAGAGATCAGCACCCTCGCCCACTCCGCGGCGGTATTCCGCCTGCATGGCGGCGAGGAGAAGTCGGCGGTGGCTCCCGCCGCCGAGGTACCAGTACAGCCCGCGCGGCGCCGCGCGGGCGCGCCATCGGGGGCTGTTTGAGCACGCCCTTCAACGGTGATATCCCGATCCTGGCGCCGAGCCTGCTGGATCGTGAACTGGTCCTTACCGACGCCGATTTCGCCAGCATCTGCCAGCTGATATACCGGCGTGCCGGCATCGTGCTGTCCGACAACAAGCGCCAGATGGTCTACAGCCGGCTGGCGCGGCGGGTAAAGCAACTGGGCTTTACCCGGTTCAGTGACTACGTCGCGCTGCTCGGCAGCAGGGTCGACGATCCGGAGTGGGAGGCGTTCGTCAATGCGCTGACCACCAATCTCACGGCGTTTTTCCGCGAGTCCCATCATTTCACGCTGCTTGCCGAGCATCTGGCGGAGCGCAAGCTGCCGGTGCGGGTCTGGAGCTGCGCCGCGTCGACCGGCGAGGAGCCTTACTCCATCGCCATCGTGCTGCGCGAAGTGCTTGGCGATCACGCCAACGCCAGGGTGGTGGCGACCGATATCGACACCGATGCGCTGGAGCGGGCGCGGCGCGCCATTTATCCCCAGGGCCATGTCGCCAAGGTCAGCGAGGAGCGGGTCAGGCGGTTTTTCCTCAAGGGCCGGGCGGCGCGCAGCGGCGCGGTGCGCCTGCGTCCGGAAGTGGCGGCGATGGTCGATTTTGGCCAACTCAATCTCATCGCGCCGACCTGGCCGCTGGACGGGCCATTCGATGCGATTTTCTGCCGCAACGTGATGATCTATTTCGACCATAAAACCCAGGCGCGCATCCTGTCGCGCTTTGTGCACCTGCTCAAACCCGGCGGCCTGTTGTTTGCTGGCCACGCGGAGAATTTTTCCTATATCAGCGATGCCTTCCGCCTGCGGGGGCAGACGGTCTACACCCTGGCGCGGCGCTAGATGTCTGCGGCGATAGGGCACGGCAACAACAGGATCGACGCCGCGCTGCTCGGCAAGATCGTGTTCGCCCGCTTTCTGGGGCTGCCTCTGAAGGTGTTCGACCGCGTCATCACCGAGGTGGAGTCTTCCCCTGAGTTTGCCGCACTGCGCCCGTGGCTGAGGGTCGGCCGGCTGGACGGCGACTGGGTCGTGCCCGGGGCCGCGGATGCCTCGCAGGTCATGCCCTCGCCGATTCTGGGCGACGTCCAGCGGGCCGGCCGAAGGCTGGTGTTCCGCTATCACCGCGACAGGTTCGGCTGTGAATACCGGTTCGACGAGGAGGGCCTGAGACGCCAGCTGTCGCGCCCGGGTTTCTCCGGGGAATTCGCCGCAACCCTCCATCGCCTGCGCCTCATCAACAGCCGCAACCGGCTCACTCATGCCCTGATGCGCGGGTTGCTCGATATCCAGGCCGCCTATCTGTTTTCGGGCGAGCCGCTTTCCCTGGTTCCGCTGCCTCAGTCGCGAATGTCCCGGCATCTTGCCGACCGCGCTTCACTGCCCCTGGTCGCCGATGCCGGTCGCCTCTCCCGTCTCATCCGCGGGCTGTCATTCCGGATGGTGGATGGCGCGACGCTGCCGTTGAGCGCGTTGTTCCCCAGCGCGCGGCAACTCAACTGCCACCGGATCGATTTTCTGGTGAAGGCGGAAAAAACGCTGATTCTGGAAGGGCGGCTGGCGCGGCCGCTGTCCGACGGGGCTCTCGCCACATTGCTGGCGGGGCAAGGCGTTTCGCTGTCGAGGCGCACGGTGGCGGCGATACGGCATCAATTGGCTATTCCGGATTGGCGCCGGCGTGGTGATCGCAAGGATTATCTGGCGGCCACCGAAGGCTTTTCGCCGCTGCTGCCGATGACCGCACAAGCGCTGTCCGCTTTTATGCCGGCGCATCCGGGGGTGTATGAAATCCGCTCAGCGGCAAGTGTGCAAGACGGCGACCCGGGCGACGGCAAATCGATGTCTCCGGAGCGGGCGCGCATCGTCTACATCGGTTCGACACGGGACCTGCGCAAACGCCTGGGGGATCACCTGCGCGGCAACAGCGATAACCCGCTGTTGTATCGCTGCATCACCGAGGGCAGCGCACGGGTGCGCTTTCGCCAGGTGAGCGACGGCTGGCGCTGGGTGGAGCGGGAATTGTACCGGGTGTTCTGCGAGACCTTCGGCGCTCCGCCACTGTGCAACCGGATGAGCCCATAGCCACGGGGCGGCGACAAAAACCTTGACGCATGTCAAAGATATAAGGGTAGTTCGGCAGATTGGATGCGCGGACCGCTGGTAGAATAACAAAATACTGACATGTCCCGGGCCCGCGGCGGAGTCAGGCCAGGCGCCGGGGCGAACTAAGGATAGTAGAAGGTCGAAAAGAAATGGACGAAATATTGCGCAAGCAAGCAAGCAAGCAAGCAAGCAAGCAATTTGCCCTCCCCTGAATGACTGGCGGGGAGGGCGGCGGAAATGAAGCCGATCGGCGAGGCAGTGGAAGCGGTGATGGCCGCTCTGGGACTGGACGAAGCGGCGGTCGCGACACGCAAGGCGTTTCTCGGTTTTTCGGACAGGGATAGCGATCATCTCCGCAAACTTCACCAGGTGCTCGACGGACTGGGGCCACGGCTCGCCCGCGGGTTCTATGACCACCTGCTGGGCTTCCCGCAGACGCGGAAGTTCATTGCCGACGAACAAACCCTGGAGCGTCTGAGGAGGAGCCAGGCCGACTACTTCGACGCCCTGACCGCCGGCGACTACGGCCCCGACTATATCCGCAACCGGCTGCGCGTGGGCATCGCCCACCAGCGCATCGGTCTCGAAACGCAGTGGTATCTCGGCGCCTATGCCAAATATCTGGTCGATCTGCTGCCCGAGATCTGGCGCCGGCTGGGCGGAGACCCGCAGCGCATCATCGCCGCGCTGCAGGCGCTGCTCAAGGTCGTGCTGCTGGATATGGGGCTGGCGATCGACACCTATGGCCACGCCGACCGGCAGGCCATCCTGGCGCTCAAGGAATACTCGGAACAGGTATTTTCCTCCATTCCCGACGGCTTGGTGGTGTTGACCGCCGATTTCACCATCCTGTCCGCGAACCGGGCATTTCTCCAGCGCTTCGGCCTGACCGCGACCGATGCGCACGGCCGGCCTCTGCTGGCGATCATCGCCGCCGAAGGCCTCGAGGGCTGGTTGCTGGAGGTGCGCGCCAGCGGGGAGGCTCAGCGCGATCTGCCGTTCGATATGGGGCTGACCGGCGGAACGCTGCGGACGCCGGTGCGCGTCACCCTTGCTGGTATTCATCTTGCGGAAGAAGAAGAAGAAGAAGAAGAAGCCCGTTTGTTGATGATCGTCGAAGACATGACCGAGCAGACCCGGTTGCAGCAGGCGCTGCAGGACAGCGAGGCGGCGCTGCTGCGCGCCCAGGCCGTCGCGCAGATCGGCAGTTGGCAGCGTGATTTCGCGACAGGGCACTTTGTGCTGTCACCCGAGATACTCCGCATTCTCAACCTGCCGGTGGACAGGCCGGTGGACAGGCCGGTGGACAGGCCGGTGGCAGACGACGTATTTTTCGCCTACATACACCCCGACGACCGCGAGATGGTCAACGCGGCGTGGCAGGCCGCGGCCAAGGGCGTGCCCTACCACGTTCAATATCAGATTCTGGTCGACGGCGCCACGCGCTGGATCGAAGCGCGCGCCGAGGTCGAGTTTGACGGCGAGGGGCGTCCGCTCAAGGCCGTGGGCACGGTGCAGGACATCACCGAACGCAAGGCCGCGGAGGCGCGTATCGAATACCTGGCATTTTACGATCCGCTGACCGGCCTGCCCAACCGGGCGCTGTTCATGGATCGGCTGAAGCACGAGCTCGCCGCTGCCGAGCGGCGCCGCCAGAGCTTTTCCCTGTTGTTTCTCGACCTCGACCGCTTCAAGGAAATCAACGACACCATGGGCCACGACGCGGGCGACCGCGTCCTTCTGGAAGTTGCGCGCCGGTTCAGGCGGGCATTGCGTGAAGACGAGACCCTCGCCAGGCTGTCCGGCGATGAATTCGTGATCATCGCCTCCGATTCGGGCGAGGCGGCGACGCGAATCGTGGATCGCATCAGCAACGCCCTGCTCACGCCGATCGCCGTCAACGGGCAGCATCTGGTGGTCTCCGCGAGCATCGGCATCGCCGTTTTTCCCGAGGATGGGCATTCCCCCGAAGAGCTGCTCAAACACACCGATATCGCCATGTATCGCGCCAAGGCCGGCGGTGGCGGCTACCGCTTTTACCGTGCCGATATGGGCGCGGACCTGGCGAGAACAGTGGCGATTGCGCATCGGCTGGAGACCGCGCTGACGGCCGGACACCTGCAACTTTACTACCAGCCCCAGGTGCATCTGCCAAGTGGTGGCATCACCGGGGCCGAGGCGCTGGCAAGATGGCACGATGCGGAGTTGGGCACGATTTCCCCCGCCGAGTTCATACCCATTGCCGAGGAGCGGGGATTGATCGGCGCAGTGGGGGAGTGGGTGCTTGGCGAAGCCTGTCGCCAGGTTCGCCGCTGGCGGGAACAGCAATGGCCGCTGCCGGGAAGAGTCGCGGTGAACGTGGCCGCAAGGCAGCTCGAGGACGAGGGCTTTGTCGAGCGGATGCTGGCGATCGTCGCCGAGAATGGCGCAGACCCCTCCCTCATCGAGTTCGAGCTTACCGAAAGCGGCGTGATGCGCGACCCGGAACGCGCCGTCGAGATTACCCGGGCGCTGACCTCCGCCGGCTTCGCGCTTTCCATCGACGATTTCGGCACCGGTTATTCGTCGCTGACGTATCTCAAGCGTTTTCCGATCTATAAGCTGAAGATCGATATTTCGTTTGTTCTTCATATGTTGAGCGACGCCAACGATCTCGCCATCGTCTCGGCCATTATCGCCATGGCGAAGAACCTCGGCCTGACAACCCTCGCCGAAGGCGTGGAAGACAGGGCGCA
>JBAZCN010000069.1:0-16961 GCA_041655035.1 Porticoccaceae bacterium
CTCACGACCGAACTTGAGCTCCTCGCCGGCGTAGGCGTGGGCGACGGTTTCGGTGATCTCGCGGTGGGCGAGATCGGCAATGGCGCGAACGCAAGCCTTCTTCATCTCGGCGTTGATGGTGGTGGCACCGCAGTCGAGGGCACCGCGGAAAATAAAGGGAAAACACAGGACGTTGTTGACCTGATTGGGATAATCGGACCGGCCGGTGGCGAGAATGGCATCGGGCCGCGCGGCCCTGGCCACCTCCGGCATGATCTCCGGCACCGGGTTGGACATGGCGAGGATCAGCGGGTCGCGGGCCATCTTCTTCACCATGTCGCCAGTGAGCACATTCGGGCCGGAGAGGCCGAGAAACAGGTCGGCATCGGCGATGGCATCGTCGAGGGTGCGGTCGACGGTATCGGCGGCGTACTGCTCTTTCCAGCGGTTCATGCCTTCTTGACGGCCCTTGTAGATCACACCGTTGCGGTCGATCATGCGGACGTTTTCCTTGCGCAATCCCATGCTGCACAACAGATCGACACAGGCGATGCTGGCGGCACCGGCGCCGGAAACCACCAGCTTGATCTCCTCGATGTTCTTGTTGACGACGCGCAAGCCGTTGTACACCGCCGCTGCCGACACGATGGCGGTGCCGTGCTGGTCATCGTGGAACACCGGGATCTTCATCCGCTCGCACAGCTTGCGTTCCACTTCAAAGCACTCCGGCGCCTTGATGTCCTCCAGGTTGATCCCGCCAAACGTCGGCTCGAGAGCGGCGATGACATCCACCAGCTTGTCGACGTCGAGTTCGTCGATCTCGATATCGAAGACATCGATATTGGCGAACTTCTTGAAGAGTACCGCCTTGCCTTCCATTACCGGCTTCGATGCCAGCGGGCCGATATCGCCGAGTCCCAGCACCGCGGTGCCGTTGGTGATTACCGCCACCAGATTGCCACGGGCCGTGAGATTGGCCGCTTCAGCGGGGTCGGCGGCTATTGCTTCACAGGGATAGGCGACGCCGGGAGAGTAGGCGCGCGCCAGATCGCGGCTGTTGGCAAGCGGTTTGGTGGGGCGAATGGCGAGTTTGCCGGGGGTGGGGTCGGTATGGTAGCGAAGGGAGCTCTCTTTGAAGGAGTCATCGATCATGGTCAAATTCCTGGATTTATCTTTTACATCAAGTGGCGTGAAAAAGTCGGTCATTTTAGCGCCGAAAAGCGGGTGAATGCCAATTCCGGTAAGTTCCCGGGGGCGGACGGGCGCGGCCTGCGACCAGCGCCATCATCGCCTGTCGACGTGACGCTACGGTGACGACCCGTCATTCCACCGACAGGCTGGCCTCCAGTTCCTCCAGGGCCTGCTGGCGGACAAACCATTCCTCTTCGCAGGCGTCGCGCTGTTGTCGCAGCCGCCCCTGCTCCTGCAACAGCGCCTGGAGGCTGTCCCGCTGGCCCGGCTGGTAGAGGCCGCTGTCGGCCAGTTGCCGGTCGATATTGGCGATACGGCTTTCGAGACTGGCGATATCCTTCTCGATCTTTTCAAGGCCTTTCCTCGCCGGGGCCATCTGCTTGCGCAGTTCCGCCGCCTGCTGGCGCTGGAGGCGGCGATCGGCAACCCGGCTGTCCGCCGCGCCGCCATCGGCGCGCCGCTCATCCCGGTCGCCGCGGAGCCTGGTCATCAGCCAGCGGCCGTAGTCGTCGAGGTCGCCATCGAAAGGCGCCACCCGGCCATCGCTGACCAGCAGCAGCTGGTCCACGGTATTGCGCACCAGGTGCCGGTCGTGGGACACCAGCACCAGCGCGCCGCTAAAGCCCTGCAAGGCCAGGGTCAAGGCGTGGCGCATCTCCAGATCGAGATGGTTGGTGGGCTCATCCAGCAGCAACAGGTTGGGTTTCTGCCAGACGACGATGGCCAGGGCGAGACGCGCCTTTTCACCGCCGGAGAACAACCCGACCCGCGCCAGCGCCATATCGCCGCGGACGTTGAAACCGCCGAGAAAGTCGCGTATCTGCTGTTCGCTGGCCGCCGGGCTGAGGCGCTGGAGGTGGAGCACCGGGCTGGCATCGAGATCCAGTGATTCCAGCTGGTGCTGGCTGAAATAGCCGATCCGGAGATGCTCGCCGGAGGTGCGCTCACCGTCGAGCATGGCCAGCTCGCCGGCCAGGGTCTTGATCAGCGTGGATTTACCGGCGCCATTGGCGCCGAGCAGGGCGACCCGGGAACCGGGGTGAAAACTGATCGCCAGCTTCGACAGCACCGCCTTGCCGGAATGGCCGAGCATACCTTCGTCGATCGCCAGCAACGGGTCGGAGAATCGCTCCGGTTCGGGAAAACGGAAGTCGAAAGGGGAGTCCAGGTGCGCGGGCTCCAACAGCGCCATCCGCTCCAGTTCCTTGAGCCGGCTCTGCGCCTGGCGCGCCTTGGAGGCCTTGGCGCGAAACCGGCTGACGAAGCGTTCGATGTCGGCGATACGCTGCTGCTGTTTCTCGTAACTGGCCTGGGCCTGGGATAAACGTTCCGCACGCTGGCGCTCGAATGCCGAATAGTTGCCCCGGTAAGTGACGAGCTTTTGCTGGTCGATATGAATGATGATGTCCGACACGCTGTCGATGAAATCCCGGTCATGGGAGATCAGCACCAGGGTGCCTGGGTAGCTCTTCAGCCAATCTTCCAGCCATAGGCTGGCGTCCATATCCAGGTGGTTGGTGGGCTCGTCGAGCAGCAACAGGTCCGAGGGGCACATCAGCGCCTGGGCGAGGTTGAGGCGGATCCGCCAGCCGCCCGAGAAGCTGTTCACCGGCCGCTCGGTATCGGCGGCAACGAAACCCAGGCCGTGGAGCAGTTTCTCGGCGCGCACCCGCGCCGTGTAGCCATCCATCTCGTCGAGGCGCTGGTGGAGCACCGCCAGGCGCTGGTTATCGCCGCGGGAATCGGCCTCGGCCAGCGCCTCTTCCACCTGGCGCAGGGCCTTGTCGCCGTCGAGCACATAGTCGAGCACGCTCCTCGCCGTGGCGCTGACTTCCTGCGCCATGTGGGCAGTACGCCACCCCGACGGGATCGCCAGGGTGCCGGCGTCGACGGTCAATTCGCCCAGGAAAGCCTGGAAGAGACTGGATTTACCGGCACCGTTGGCGCCGATCAGGGCGACCTTCTGGCCGGGGTGGATCACGCCGCTGGCGCCGCTGAGCAGACGCTTGGCGCCGCGCTGCAGATCGATCTGGTCAAGGGTTATCATAGGGTGCCATTATGCCCGATTACGCTGCCGCCCGTCGCGCCCGGCCAGGCGGTTTCGCACCTCGGCCCTTTTATCGATACCACCCATTGGCTCTATAATGCCGCGACGGCGCCAAGGGACACGCACCAGCCCATTAACCCAGGATCGGGACGCTGGCGGCAGCGTCCGGCGAAACCATGCGACTCGCCGGCGGTAATGCCCAGCAGCCCACGGCGAAAGCCTCAGCCGCGCAGCGGCCTCATTCACACAACGGAGTTTCCCACCCTCATGTGGTTTGGCAAAGTTATCGCCGGCCTGATCGGCCTGGCTATCGGAGGCCCGATCGGCCTCATCATCGGCGTGATCATCGGCCACTATTTCGACCGCGGTCTGGCAGGCTTCTTCCGCCCGCTGTCGGCGCGGCAGCGCAATGAAGTCGAAACGGAATTCTTCCGCACGGTTTTCCTGTTGATGGGCAATCTGGCCAAGTCCGACGGGCGGATTTCCGAGCTCGAAGTCGCCCACACCGAGCGGCTGATGGCCCATATGAGCCTGCAATCGGATCATCGTCGCGATGCCATCGCCCTGTTCAAGGAGGGCGCGCGCCCCGATTTCGACCTTCAGCGGCAACTGCAAAGCTTCCGCAATCATTGCGGACGCTTTCCGGGCCTCTCCCGCCAGCTGCTCAATTACCTGTTATCGCTGGCTCTCGCCGATGGCGCGCTCAATCCCCAGGAGGAAGCGTTACTGCGCCAGGTGGCGGCCGGCCTGGGCCTGCCCTCGGCGCTGTTCGACCAGTTGATCCGCATGATCCGCGCCCAGGCCCATTTCAAGGATTACGGTCAGGCCGGTGGCCAGGGGAGCGGCCGGCGCCAGGAATCGGAACTGGCGACCGCCTACGACGCCCTCGGTATCGCCAGCAACGCCAGCGATGCCGAGATCAAGAAAGCCTATCGCAAGCTGATGAGTGAAAATCATCCCGACAAGCTGATGGGCCAGGGCGTCCCCCAGGACATGATCCAACTGGCGACCGAAAGATCCCAGGAAATCCAGACCGCCTACGACCTGATCCGCAAGCACCGAGGCCTGTGAGGCAGCGCTCGCTCAGCGGTCGCCCTCGCCCGGCTCTTCCAGCTTGATCAATGGCTTCAGTTCCTTGAAATGGCAGCGCCTGCCATCGGGCAGCACCACCTTGGTGGTCTTGTCGATCTCGAACGGCCCCATGGTGGCAAAACCCAGGGCTTCAGCGTAGCGAATCCCCCGGCATGGCGTCATGAACGTCGCCACAAGCTCACCGTGGCCGACGGTGTCGATCACCATGGTGCTGTCATCCACCACTCGCCAATTCTTGACCCGCGATGATCCGAACCCAGAGGGAATGGCGACATCCGCCGCATCCTTTTCGAACAGTGTCACCTGCTCGATCCCGCCCGGATCACGAGGACCGCCTGTCCCGCAGCCGGCGGCCAGCGCCGGCAGAAATACCAGCAGCGCCAAGCGCCGCCTGTTCACCACGGATGCTGTCATCGCTACCCCGTCTCCTGCCGTCATCCATCGGCCCATCGTAGCATCAGTTGGGATCGAGGCGAGAACGCGCAGCGCAGCGGACCGGCCGGCAGATAGAAACGGACAAAGAAAGGCAACCACTGCTTGACAGCAAAAACGTCCGGTGGCCATGATCGTCGCTCCCACTGATGACACAGGTTCCCACGCTGCCATGTTGAATGTTGCAATCCTCGGCGCCTCCAACTCCCCTGAACGCACCGCCCAGCAGGCACAACAACTGCTGGCACAACATCAGCATCGGGTTTTCCCGGTGTCGCCAAACCAGGATGAAGTCGGCGGCCTGCCCGCTTTCAAGAGCCTTGCCGACATCCCCGAGGCGCTCGACGTGGTGACCGTCTACATCGGCCCGGCCCGCCTGCCGGGGGTGGTCGACGACATCATTGCCGCCAGGCCTCGGCGGGTAATCTTCAATCCCGGCACGGAATCACCCGACATCGCCGCCCGGCTGGAAGAGGCCGGCATCGCCACCGAAGAGGCCTGCACCCTGGTACTGCTGCGCACCGGCCAGTTTGAATGATCAGCTCATCGGGTTGACACGGCGTCAGCCCGACGGCGAGTTCTCAAGGCGCCCAGCGCATGAAGTCGCGGAGCTGCTGTTCGCCATTGATGACCCAGCCGGGAGACGACTCGCCGTCCCCCGCCGGTATCAGTCGCGGGTGACGGCCGGCGATGCTGCGGAGTATTTGCTCCTGGCGGGTATGGACATCCACGAACAACACATGGTGATTGCTGCGGATCACCTCGTCAAAGCGGCGGAAGCGGCGGTTTTTCTCCTGGAACCCGAGAAATCCCCCTTCCCAGGTGCAGAACCCCAGCACCACGATGGCGAGGAACAGAAACGGCGCCCAGCCAATGGCAGCGGCCCAGCCCATCCAGGCCGAGGCGGCCACCACCAGCGCCGCGCCCAGCGAGCCGATGCCCAGCCCCCACAAACCGCTGTTGATGACGTTGGTTTTCATGAAATCGGTGACCGGATAAAGCTGATGGGCGGCGATATCCGCTTCGCTGTCGCTGAGCACATGGATTTGTGGGCGGATGAATCCCCGCTCCTCGAGCTCGCCGACTACTTGTTCCAGTTCGTTCAGACTATCGCTGACAAAATACTGCCGCTTCATTGGAAACACCTGCACAAGTGAACATCAGTACTAAGCATAGCCAACAGGACAGGCAATCCCGGGGAGCAAGCACGGCTTTATAGAACTTTTTCGTATCATCGTGGTATTTGATATGCACTCGGCGGCTATGCAACCAGGGCGCCGTGCCACCGGGCGAGGAAAAGCCGCCGGGCGCCCCTGCCAGCCCGGCATCATCCCGCGACGGCCAAACGATACAGCGCGCGAAAATTGTGCGTACAATGGCCGAGGCAACACTGAGAGGTCCCGAAAACGTTACCCATGTCCGTTGAAACCCCCTCCGCCGCCCGGCCAATAGCCCGAGCACTGCTGATCGCGGCGCTCGCCAGCCTCGTCGGCCAGGGCAGCTTCGCCGCTGACAAGGATTACAGCCAATTGCCACAGCGCCCGGCAAGCGATCACTCGGCCCTGTCCAAACCCCGCTTCGAGCTGCCCGCACTGTTCAAGCCGCGCAAGGACGAAACCCAGGCAATGGTTCTCCACGGCAGCATCACCGTGCTCGGCGAGATGATCCCCCCGGCCACCTACACCCGCCTGTCCTGGAAGCCCCAGGATACCTTCGAAGGCATCGCGGCGCCGACCCCGGTACTGGTGCTCAACGGCGCCGCACCGGGCCCCACCCTGTGCCTGACCGGCGCCGTCCACGGCGATGAAATCAATGGTATCGAAATCATCCGCCAGGTGTTTTTCGGCCTCAAGGCGGAAGAACTGGCCGGCGTGGTGATCGGCGTACCCATCGTCAACCAACTGGGTTTTCGCCTCAGCTCACGCTACCTGCCCGACCGCCGCGACCTCAACCGGTATTTCCCCGGCGACCCCACCGGCAGCTCCGCCTCGCGGATCGCCTACAGCTTCTTCAACGATATCATCCGCCATTGCGATGCCCTGGTGGATATCCATACCGGCTCCTTCCACCGCACCAACGTACCCCAGCTGCGAGGCGACATGGGCAATGCCAAGGTCGGCCAGTTGATCCACGGTTTTGGCGGCATGATCGTCCTCCACAGCGTAGGCGCCCGGGGGACCCTGAGAAGGGCGGCGGCGGATAGCGGGGTACCCGCGGTAACCCTCGAAGCGGGGGAGCCAATGCGGATTCAGGAGGATGTCGTCGCCGATGGCGTCGAGCGCATCCTCACCCTGATGACCAATATGGGTATCAACAAACGCTCCTACTACTGGAGCAATGCCCAGCCGGTCTACCTGAATTCACGCTGGGTGAGGAGCGAGCACGGCGGGCTGCTGATCAGCCAGATAGCCATCGGCGACAAGGTCAAGCCCGGGGACCTGCTGGGCAAGGTGGTCGATCCAATCAACAATCTGGAATTCCCCATGCATTCGCCCTTCGAGGGGCGGGTGATCGGCATGGCGCTCAACCAGGTGGTGATGCCCGGTTACGCGGTCTACCACATAGGCATTCAGGCCACCGAAGAATCCATCGAGATGACCCCCCAGAACGAACGCACCAACGATGGCACCCCCCTGCCCCGAAAGCCCGGGGAACCCGGCGAAGAACATCGATCAGATCTACCGGAGTTTGATTGAGCCCGACAGACCGCTGTTTGAGCGCAAAAAAAACCCCGGCACTGGCCGGGGTCTTCTCGAAAATTCATCAGGCGGCTATTAGATCACCCTGACTTCTTCAGCCTGAGGGCCTTTCTGGCCTTGAGTTACTTTGAACTCAACGCGCTGACCTTCTTCCAGCTTTCTGAAACCGTCACCCATGATAGCGCGGAAGTGAACAAAGACATCCGGACCGTTATCCTGCTGGATGAAACCAAAGCCCTTGTCGGAGTTGAACCACTTTACAGTGCCTGTAGTTGTAGACATAACTTAACCTTTTGAACTAAAAATACCCCTAAGGGGCAACACGATTGTCCTTGCGGACGCCTAGCAGGAAATTCAGGGGTTACTTATGACGACGTACTGCAGAATGAACTTCGGACGATCTACATGAAGCACACTGTATTCCAAGCTGCTCTCAATATAATCGTTCACTACCAAAAGTCAATCAACAACACCAAGCTTTTTGCATGTTTTCGGTGTTTATCCTCTCTTTGACAGGTTTTCAGGGTCCACGACCACCCAAACCGGGTTCCGTCCGCCTGCCGGGCGCGATCTCCGGGGAGTGATGGCCGGCCACGCTGCGCATGCAGTGCATGCCGCTTTCCCCTATAATCTGCCGCCTGCCCATCCACCCGACAAGAGCCAATGGAAGAACATTACCACCCCGCCGCCATCGAACGGGACGTGCAGCAGTTCTGGAATGACAATCAGTCCTTCAAGGTCAGCCACGAACCGGGCCGTGAAAAATACTACTGCCTGGCCATGTTTCCCTACCCCAGCGGCAAGCTGCACATGGGACACGTGCGCAACTACACCATCGCCGATGTGATCAGCCGCTACCAGCGGATGCTGGGCAAGAATGTCCTCCAGCCGATGGGCTGGGACGCCTTCGGCCTGCCCGCCGAGAACGCCGCGATCAACAACGACACCGCGCCGGCGCCCTGGACCTACCACAACATCGATTACATGAAGGGCCAGCTCAGGGCCCTCGGCTTCGGCTACGACTGGAGTCGCGAACTGGCCACCTGCCAGCCCGGCTATTACCGCTGGGAGCAATGGTTCTTTACCCGCCTGTACGAAAAAGGCCTGGTCTACAAGAAGACCAGCGCGGTGAACTGGTGCCCCAACGACCAGACGGTGCTGGCCAACGAACAGGTCATCAACGGCTGCTGCTGGCGCTGCGACACAGCGGTGGAGCGCAAGGAAATCCCCCAGTGGTTCATCCGGATCACCGCCTATGCCGAGGAGCTGCTGGCGGATCTCGACAAGCTGCCGGGCTGGCCCGAGCAGGTGCGCACCATGCAGCGCAACTGGATCGGCAAGAGCCGGGGCGTGGAGATGACATTCGACCTCGCCGCGCCGGTGGCCGGCATCGATAGCTTCGACGTCTACACCACCCGTCCCGACACCGTGATGGGCGTCACCTACGTCACCGTCGCCGCCGAACACCCCATCAGCCTAGCAGTGGCGGCGGGCAACCCCGAACTGGCCGCCTTTATCGCCGACTGCAAGAAGCAGACGGTCAACGAGGCGACCATGGCGACCATGGCCAAGCAGGGCATGGCCCTCGGCATCGACGCCATCCATCCCCTCAGCGGTGAAAAAGTACCGGTCTGGGTCGGCAACTACGTGCTGATGGATTACGGCTCCGGCGCGGTGATGGCGGTGCCCGCCCACGATCAGCGGGACTGGGAGTTCGCCCGCGAGTACGGCCTGGCCATTCGCCAGGTGGTCGCACCCGGACCAGCGAGCGGCCATCAGGGAGCCGTCGACCTGGAGGAGGAAGCCTTCACCGACAAAGGCATCCTGATCAACTCCCGGGCGTTCGACGGCCTCGATTTCGACGCCGCCTTCGACGCCATCGCCACCGCCCTGGCCGAGAAGGGCAAGGGCCGGGTGACCACCAATTTCCGGCTCCGCGACTGGGGCGTCTCGCGCCAGCGCTACTGGGGCGCACCGATCCCCATCCTGTACCGTGGGGACGGTACCGAGATCCCGGTGCCGGCCCACAAGCTGCCGGTGCTGCTGCCGGAAGACGTGCAGATGGACGGTGTCCACTCCCCCATCAAGGCGGATCCGAACTGGCGCAAGGACGAGCTTGACGGCGAGGCCCTGGAGCGGGAGACCGATACCTTCGACACCTTCATGGAATCGTCCTGGTACTACGCCCGCTTCACCTGCCCGGATTTCGACGAGGGCATGCTCGACCGCGATGCCGCCAACTACTGGCTGCCGGTCGACCAGTACGTCGGCGGCATCGAGCACGCCATTCTCCACCTGCTCTACGCCCGTTTCTTCCACAAGCTGATGCGGGACGAGGGCCTGGTGGACAGCGACGAGCCCTTCACCCGCTTGCTGTGCCAGGGTATGGTGCTCAAGGACGGCACCAAGATGTCGAAGTCCAAGGGCAACACCGTCGACCCGCAGTCACTGATCGATCAGTACGGCGCCGACACCGTGCGCCTGTTCACCATGTTCGCCGCGCCGCCGGAGCAGTCACTGGAATGGTCCGACGAGGGCGTCGCCGGCGCCAACCGCTTCCTGCGCAAGCTGTGGAAGGCGGTGGCCGGCCATCTCGACAAGAGCGCCCGACAACCTGCCGTCGCCATCGACGCCAGGGCCCTCGCAGCCCCCCTCCGGAACCTGCGCCGCAAGACTCACGAGACCATCGCCAAGGTCAGCAACGACTGCGGCCAGCGCCAGACTTTCAACACCGCCATCGCCGCGGTGATGGAGCTGCTCAACGAGGTCGGCCGCCTGCAGGACGATTGCGCCCAGGCCCTCGCCGTCGAACGCGAGGCGCTGGAAGCGGCGGTGCTGCTGCTGTCCCCCATCGTGCCCCATATCTGCCACCGCCTGTGGCGGGAGCTCGGCCACCAGCAGCCGGTGATCGATGCCGTCTGGCCCCAGGTCGACCCCTCGGCCCTGGCCCGGGATTCGATCACCATGGTGGTACAGGTCAACGGCAAACTCCGCGCCCAGCTCGACGTCGCGGTGGACATTGCCCGGGAGGATATCGAAGCGCTCGCCCTCGGCGAGGAAAACGTGGCACGCTTTACCGAGGGCCTCACCGTGCGCAAGGTCATCGTGGTGCCCGGGAAACTGGTCAATATCGTTGCCAACTGATGTGATGCAAGGGGCTTAACACCATGAAACTACGCCGCCAGGTCGCCCTCGTCCTCGCCGCCGCGCTCGCCCTCGGCGGCTGCGGCTGGCAGTTGCGCGGGGCGGGAATCGTCCCCACCGGCCTCGACACCCTGCATATCACCGCCCGCGACCGCCACAGCCCGCTGGTCACCGAACTGACCCGCACCCTCCGGGCCGCCGACGTCCAGGTCCCCGAGAGCGCGGCCGATGCGGCTTATTCCCTGGTGATCATCACCGAGCGCCGGGGCGTGCGCACCGCCACGGTCAACGCCAATGCCCGGGTCTCAGAACAGGAACTGCGCGAGGAAGTGGAGTTCATGATCCTCGACCGCGAGGGCAAGACCCTGCTGCCGCGTTCCACGGTGCTGGTCGAGCGGGTGTTCGAATACGACGAGAACAACGTGCTCGCGACCCGCGACGAAGAGCAGCTGATCCGCAGCGAAATGCGCCGCGACCTGGTGAACCAGATCCTCAACCGCTTTCGCCAGCTGAAGGATTTGAACGGTGCGCCTGCGCCCTGAGCAGCTCGCCCAGCATCTGCAGGGCGCGCTCTCGCCCTGCTACCTGATCTGTGGCGACGAGCCGCTGCTCGCCCAGGAAGCCGCCGACGCCGTCCGCGCCGCGGCCCGCGCCAACGGCTTCGGCGAGCGCGAACTGTTCCATGCCGACGCCGGCTTCGACTGGCAGCGGGTATTGTCCGAGGCCAGCGCCCTGTCGCTGTTCGCCGACCGCAAGCTCCTCGAAGTGCGCATCGCCAGCGGCAAACCCGGTGACAAGGGGTCTGCCGCAATCCAGGAATACTGCGCCGGCCCCCGCCCCGACACCCTGCTGCTGATCATCACCCCCAAGCTCGAAGCCAGCACCCTCAAGGGCAAATGGGTCAAGGCCATGGACGACAGCGGCGCCATCATCCAGGTGTGGCCGGTAGAGGCCCGGGCCATGGCCGGATGGATCGGCCAGCGCCTGCGCCAAAGTGGCATCCGCGCCAACCGGGCGGCCATCGACGTGCTCGCCGACCGGGTCGAGGGCAACCTGCTCGCCGCCGTGCAGGAGATCGAAAAACTCAAGCTGCTCGCGCCGCAGGGAGGGGAGATCGACGCCGCCACCATGTCCACCGTCGTGGCCGACAGCGCCCGCTACAGCGTCTTCACCCTGGTCGACAAGATCCTCGAGGGAGACCCCCAGGGAGCGGCCAGGAACCTGCGCGGGCTGCGCGAGGACGGCACCGACGCCATCGTCATCCTCTGGGCCCTGGCGCGGGAACTGCGCACCTTGATCGCGGTGCAGGAGAGCGGCCTCGGCGATGCGGCGCTGAAGCGGCACGGCGTCTGGGACAAGCGCCAACCGCTGGTGAAAAGCGCCCTGCGCCGCCTCAAGCCCGGCCATCTGCGGCTGTTGCTGCGCCAGGGCGCGGCCCTCGACCGGGCCATCAAAGGCATGCGCAAAAGCGACCCCTGGGAGGACCTCGCGTCGCTGGTGCTGAGTTTTGCCGGCACACCCTCGCTCAGCGCCCAGAGTACCCGGATGGCCATCGCCGAATAGCGGCGCGGCCCGGGCGAACAGGTGCCTGTCCCACCCGGCGGGGGAACCGACGCCCGCTGCCGCGGTCTCTTTTATCGGCGCCCCGGACAGGGTGTATACTCACCGACAAACGAAAAAGGAGTAGCTCCATGGAACAGCAGCGCACCGTCAGCGCCCTGGTGCTGGGCCTGTTTATCCTCGCCGGCCTCGCCGCCCTCGGCTATCTGCTCGGCAAGGCCGCCATCGATTTTCGCCAGTATGAACGCAGCGTCACGGTCAAGGGCCTGGCCGAACGGGAATACCCGGCGGATATCGTCATCTGGCCGCTGCAATTCACCGAGGCGAGCAACAACCTCGAGGAACTGTATACCCGCCTCGACCAGAACACCCAGCGCATCCGCGACTTCCTGCGCCAGCACGGCGTGAAACGCGAGGAAATATCGGTGTCGCCCCCGGCCATCGTCGACAAATCGGCCCAGGCCTACAGCAGCGGCGGCAACGCCGACTTCCGCTACACCGCCACCCAGGCGGTCACGGTCTACTCCGACCAGGTCGACAGCGTGCGCACCCTGATGAATGAACTCGGCACGCTGGGCAAGGAGGGCATCGTCTTCACCGGCAATGACTATCAGGCGCGCACCGAGTACATCTTCGGCCGCCTCAACGACATCAAGCCGGAAATGATCGAAGAAGCCACCACCAAGGCCCGGGAAGTGGCGGAAAAATTCGCCGCCGACTCCAACAGCCGGCTCGGCAAGATCAAGAAGGCATCCCAGGGCCAGTTCACCATCAGCGACCGCGACAGCAATAATCCCCACATCAAGAACGTCCGCGTGGTGTCGACGGTGGAATACTACCTGTCGGACTGATCGATCCCTGCCCCCGCCTGCCCCTTGCCCGGTAACCCAGTATGTTCGAATGGCTCACCAGCCCCGAAGCGTGGATCGCCCTCGCGACCCTCACCGCCCTGGAAATAGTCCTCGGCATCGACAACATCATCTTCATCTCGATCCTGGTCAGCCGCGTGCCGCTGCGGCAGCGGGCCCTGGCGCGCAATCTGGGGCTCGGCCTGGCGATGATCACCCGGCTGCTCCTGCTGCTGGCCATCACCTGGGTGATGGGCCTGACCGCGCCGCTGTTCGCCGTGTTCGGCCATGAGGTATCGGGCCGCGACCTGATCCTGGTCGGCGGCGGCCTGTTCCTGCTGGCCAAGGCCACCCATGAGATCCACAACAGCCTGGAAGACGAAGGCGGCTCCGCCAATCGCGGGGGCACCGCCAGCTTCGGCCTGGTCCTGGTGCAGATCGCCCTGCTCGATATCGTGTTCTCCCTCGACTCGGTGATCACCGCGGTGGGCCTGGTGAGCCAGGTGAGCCTGATGGCGATCGCCATCGTGCTCGCGGTACTGACCATGCTGGTGGCGGCCAAGTCGATCAGCGAATTTGTCGACAACCATCCGACCATCAAGATGCTGGCCCTGTCATTCCTGATCATGGTCGGGGTGATGCTGATCCTCGAAGGCTTCGAGGTCCATGTGCCGAAAGGCTACATCTATTTCGCCATGGCCTTCTCGGTGTCGGTGGAGATGCTCAATATCCGGATTCGCAAGAAGTTCCACCAGCCGGTGGCGCTGCACAAGACGATCAGCGGCGAGGACAGCGACCCCCCGGGGCGCTGATCCAGGGACGCGGTGCCCGCTATCTCTCCCACAGCGCCGGGCAAGGCCGCCCGCTAGCCGCGCATCGGGTTCCTGCCCACCCAGGTCACCCGGTACAGGTCGCGGCGGCGATCGAGGTAGTTGCGTACCGAACCTTCGTTCTGCAGTTGATCGAGCTTGTGCAGGTCGAGATCGACGATCAGGGTCATCTCGGTGTTGGGTGTGGTTTCCGCCACGATGGCGTCGTGGGGAAAGGCAAAGTCAGACGGCGAGAACACCGCGCCCTGGGCATACTGGATATCGACATTGTCCACTTTCGGCAGGTTGCCGGTGCTGCCGGTCATCACCACGTAGCACTCGTTCTCGATGGCCCGCGCCTGGGCGCAGCGGCGCACCCGCAGGTACCCATTCTTGGTGTCGGTCCAGAACGGCACGAAGAGGATCTTCATATCCTCCTCGGACAGCAGCCGGGCGAGTTCGGGGAATTCGACGTCGTAGCAGATCAGAATGCCGATCCGGCCGAAATCGGTGTCGAATGCCTGGAGTTCGCTGCCCCCCTGCATGATCCAGTCCTTTTTCTCGTGGGGGGTGGGATGGATCTTCAACTGGTGGTCGACAGTGCCGTCGCGCCGGCATAGATAGCTGACGTTGTACAGTTCATCATTCTCGACGATGGGCATCGAGCCGGCGATGATGTTGATGTTGTAGCTCACCGCCAGGCGGGAAATCTCCCCGAGGATCTGCTCGGTGAAGGTGGCCAGGAACCACACCGCATCGACCGAACTGGCGTGCTGTTCGAGCCCCATCAATGGCGCATTGAAGAACTCCGGGAACAGCGCCACGTCACACTTGTAGTCCGACAGCGCGTTGACGAAGTACTCGACCTGCTGGAGCAGCTCCGCCACATCCTGGAAATAGCGCATCTGCCACTGTACGCAACCCACCCGCACCGTCCTTTTGCGCGCGCCGATCAGCTTGGGTTCGGTCGGGCTGTAGTACATATTGTGCCATTGCAACAGGGTGGCATAGCCCCTGGACTCCTGGTCCTCCGGCAGATACGCGCGCAGCACCCGCCTCACTTCGAAGTCGTTGGATAGCTGGAAGGTCAGCGTCGGATCGTAGATATCCTTGTTTTTGACTTTCTCGATATATTCGTAAGGGGTCATTTCCCCGGCGTATTCCTGATAGTTGGGAATGCGGCCGCCGGCGATGATCGACTTCAGGTTGAGGTTGCGGCACAGCTCCTTGCGCGCCTCGTACAGGCGGCGCCCGAGGCGCAGGCCGTGATACGCCGGATCGACGAAGATATCGACGCCATAGAGCACATCCCCATTGGGGTCATGGGTACTGAGATAGGCGTTGCCGGTGATCTCGTCGTAGGTGTGCTGGTCGCCGAACTGGCCGTAGTCGACGATCACCGCGAAGGCCGCGGCCACCACCCGGCCATTGTCCTCGATGCAGATCTGTCCATCGGGAAACGTCGTCAGCTGGGCCAGGTATTTCTTCCTGCTCCACGCGCCCCCCACCTGGGTGTAGACCTTGTTCATCACCGCCTCGATCTCGTCGAAATCCTCAGGCTCGAGGTGCCTGAGCTTGAGATGGCGGTCGACGGCGCCGTCATCTGTGGGAGTGTTGTTCGTGGTCGCGTCCATCGGTTTCCCGCCAAGCCGGATTTACCGACATCATAGCGGCCCGGGGCTGCGCTGGCGACCCGCGCGCGACCCGCCACCGGCATCAGACGAAGCCGGGAACAGTGCCATGCAACGCGCAACCTGGGGCATAATGCAACACTGTCGGTCATCCCCTGCACAGGCCATGGATACGGAATACCCTCTCTTGCTGGAGCATGTCACCAATATCGGTATCGCCCTCGCGCTGGGCTTCCTGGTGGGCAGTGAACGGGTCTGGCACGAGCGCGCCCAGGCGGAAGGCTCGCGGGTGGCGGGCATCCACACCTTCACCCTGATTGCCCTGCTCGGCGCACTGGTGGCGGCGGGCACCGGCGCCCTGGCGCCGTTCGAGCGCTGGCTGGTCTGCGCGCTGGTGTTCCTGCCCCTCGCGCTGCTGCTCACTGTCGGTTTTTTTCAGTCGGTGCGGCACGACGGCAATGTCAGCATTACCAGTGAAACCGCCGCCATGGCGACCTACTGGCTCGGCGTGTTGCCGGGGTTCGACCTCCCTCTGCCCGCGGCCGCCAGTGCGGTGGTGATCTCGCTGCTGCTGCACCTGAAAGAGCCCCTCCATCGCTTGATCAGCACTCTCGACCGCAGCGAACTGCTCGGCACGCTGCAATTCCTGCTGGCCTCGGTGGTGTTGCTGCCACTGCTGCCCAACACCGGCTTTGGCCCCTGGCAGACACTCAACCCCTACCAGCTGTGGTGGATGGTGGTGCTGATCTCGGGGCTGTCGATGGTCGGCTATTTTTCCATGCGCCTGGCCGGCCCGCGCAAGGGCGTGCTGGCAACCTCCCTCGGCGGCGGGCTGGTGTCGTCGACGGCGGTGACCCTGAGCCTGTCCCGGCTGCACAGCGAGATCAGGGACACCGCCATGGTCGCGGCCGGCATCCTGCTGGCCTCGGCCACCATGTTCGCCCGCATCCTGGTGGTGGTTGCGGTGCTGCGTATCGACCTGCTGCCGATGCTGCTGATTCCCGCCGGCGCCGGCCTGCTCACCCTGCTGGTGGCCGCGTGGCGGCAGTGGCGGCGCAGCGCCGGCAGCGCTCCCGGCTCGGGCCCCGAGGTTCACAATCCGTTCCAACTCGCTCCGGCCCTGAAATTCGCCGGCCTGCTGGCGGTGGTGATGCTGGCGACGGACATGCTGCGCGAGTGGTTCGGGCGGGCGGGGCTCTACGCCCTGTCGCTGTTCACCGGCCTCGCCGATGTCGATGCCATCGTGCTGTCCCTCGTCCCCAAAACCGGAAGCGAGGTGGGGGCGATAACCGTCGTGCTGTGCATCGCCATCGCCGCCGCGACCAATACCGTGATGAAGGGAATTTACTGCCGGATCATCGCCGGCCCCGAACTCGGCCGCCGGGTGCTGGCGCCGATGCTGGTCTGTGCCGCGGCGGTGATGCTCGCGGCACTGCTGCCGGCGATGCTGTGATCAATAGCCCGGCGCTCCAGCCCGCGAGTTGGCTGGACGCACAATGCACCGTCCACCGACGGCAGAGAGATGAGGA
>JBAZCN010000070.1:0-16807 GCA_041655035.1 Porticoccaceae bacterium
GCCGGCAGCCATTTCCATTGATAAAAGGTTATCAACATCAGCAGGCTCGATGCCAGGCAGACCAGGGCGTGGGTGCGAAATCCCGCTGGCCGGCCGTGGAAGCTGCGCTCCAGGCCGATAACCGCGCCGGCCAGGAGGGCGGCGAGCAGGTGGCAGATGATTTCAATATGGTCGTGGGACATCGCTGTCAGGCTCCCTGAGATGAACCGGCAACGCCAAAAAAAGCCTCCTTTACAGAGGCCTGGCGAGGGACAAGGCCATTACTGGCTCAGCGGGGGGGACTTTGTCAGTCTGAGGTAGGGGCGCACCGCCCGGTAGCCGGATGGAAAACGGCGCTTTATTTCATCTTCGTCCTGCAACGAGGGCACGATGACCACATCATCCCCCGGCTGCCAGTTGCCGGGTGTCGCCACCAGGTGGTTTTCGGTCAGCTGCAGGGAGTCGATGACGCGGAGGATTTCATTGAAATTGCGCCCGGTACTGGCAGGGTAGGTGATGGTCAGGCGGATTTTCTTCGCCGGGTCGATCACGAACAGGGAGCGGACGGTCTGCGTCAGGTTGGAATTGGGATGAATCATGTCGTAGAGCAGCGATACCTTGCGATCGTCATCCGCGATTATGGGGAAATCCACCTGGGCATGCTGGGTGTCGTTGATATCTTCGATCCAGCGCCGATGGGAGTCAACGGGATCGACCGACAGCGCCACCACCTTGACGCCGCGCCTGGCGAACTCTTCTTTCAGATTCGCAGTGAGGCCGAGTTCGGTGGTGCATACCGGGGTAAAGTCTGCCGGGTGTGAAAACAGGACCGCCCAGCTGTTGCCGAGCCACTGGTGGAACCTGATCAGGCCTTCGGTGGATTGCTGTTCGAAATCTGGTGCGATGTCGCCGAGTTTCAGGGTCACGATGATCTCCTTGGTCAGTAATCGGTTTTTACAGTCACCGATTGCAGTGGACGGTATCTAGATATACGCGAGCTGCTGGCGCCAGCCTCGAGGTTCGGCTGGGGCGGCGGGCGCTGGATATCTTGCGGGCCGTTTGGCGGGCGCGTATTTCGGTTCATCGCCATCGAGGCACATGGCTTTCAGCAGATCGTACAATAAAGGCCATGGGCCAAATCCGGATTCAACATTGATATGTCCGGCTTGCCGGGCATTGAACAATGGCAGTTTCCAGCGTTCCGCAAGGCCGCGGGCATCGTTGTAGTCGAGCCAGGGATCGTTTTCACTGGCGATCAGCAGCCCCATCTCGGCCAGCGCTCCCACCGGCAACAGCGATTTCACTGATTCACTGTGGCTGTCCCGGGTCCGGTCGCGCACGCCGTCGCGGGAAAATCGTTCCGGGTCGGCCGGGGCGACGAGAACGGCACCGGCAACCTTGGCCGGTTGCCTGGCGATGGCTACGGCGCTGGCCAGGCAGCCGAAACTATGGGCGACGATCCACACCGGTTTGGTCGATCGGTCGATGGCGGCGGCCACCTGGTCGGCCCAGCGGGAGAGCACAGGGGCATTCCAGTCGATGCCGGTGACCCGCTGGCTGCCTGCTATTTTCGCCTGCAGCCAGGACTGCCAGTGGGCGGCACCACTGCCGCGGTAGCCGGGGACGATCAATACGGTGCTGTTCATGACGATGACTCTTGACGGCCTGATATCTGGATGAAATTCGTTTACAGTGGTGAAAACGTCGCGAGGGCGACTTCAGTTGATTTGAATAACGCAACCACCGGACTGCCGGGCTTGAGTTCCAGCGCGTCTACGGAACTGGTGGTCACGATGGAGGTGATGATGCCGTGGCCGGTGTCCACTTCGACTTCGGAAACCACATCCCCACGCTTGATATGCTTGACATGGCCCTCGAACTGGTTGCGGGCGTTGATGGCTTTGATGGTCATGACGTTCTCCTGGAAATTAGCTGTCGGGATTGCGGTTTGCTCCGTGTCCGCTTCACCGCGGACACGGAGCCGGCTATCTATCGCACACCGTAGATCTGGTCGAACACGCCGCCGTCGCTGAAATGTGTCTTCTGGGCCTTGGCCCAGCCGCCAAAGGTGTCGTCGATGGTCAGCAGCTTGACATCGGGAAAGCGGGCGATATCGGCGGGGTCAGCATGTTCGGGCTTGGTCGGGCGATAGAAATGTTTCGCGGCGATTTTCTGCCCTACCGGAGAGTACAGGTACTCCAGATAGGCTTTGCTGAGCGCTTCGGTGCCGTGTTTCTTGGCCACGCCGTCGACGACGGTAACCGGCGGTTCGGCGAGGATCGAAATCGACGGCACGATGATTTCAAAGTTCTCCGGCCCGAGTTCATTGACCGCCAGGAACGCTTCGTTTTCCCAGGAGATGAACACATCGCCTATGCCGCGCTGCACGAAGGTGTTGGTGGAGCCCCTGGCGCCGGAGTCGAGCACGGATACGTTCTTGAACAGCTTGCCGACGAATTCCTTGGCTGCGGCTTCGTCGCCACCGCTTTTTTCGAGGGCGTAGCCCCAGGCCGCCAGGTAGTTCCAGCGCGCGCCGCCGGAGGTCTTGGGGTTTGGCGTGATGACTTCGATACCGGGCTTGACCAAGTCATCCCAATCGACGATGCCCTTGGGGTTGCCTTTGCGCACCAGGAACACGATGGTCGAGGTGTAGGGTGAGCTGTTGTTGTCGAGACGGCTTTGCCAGTCCTCGGGGATTTTTCCCGTCAGGCTGGCGATCTCGTCGATGTCGTAGGCCAGCGCAAGGGTGACCACGTCGGCCTCCAGGCCATCGATCACCGCGCGCGCCTGTTTGCCGGCACCGCCGTGGGATTGCTTGATGGTGACGTTCTCGCCGGTTTTCTCCTTCCAGTATTCGGCGAACTTGGCGTTGTAATCCTGGTACAGCTCCCGGGTGGGATCATAGGAAACATTGAGCAGTTCCGCGGCTTGCAGCGAACCCGCCAGGGCCAGGGCCGAGATCAGCCCGGCCAGTGATTTTTTGATGTTCATGTGTCAGCTCCAGATGAAAGTGGTGGATTCGGTCTATGTCAAAAGTCGATCTGTGCGCGCAGCGCCAAGGTGTCGACATCCTGGCCGTCGTAGATGCTGCCGGGGCGATCGACGTCCAGAACCTTGATGTAGTTCGCCGAGAAGCGCAGGTTGTCGAGCACATACCAGTTTAGGCCAAGGGTCAGGTTTTCCAGTTCGCCACCGATGATGTTGGCGTCGGAAAGGTCGGCATTGCTGTAGCGCAAGGCCACCTCCCAGGCGCCGATGCCACCGGAACCGACGGGCCGGGCGACCCTGGTGCGGTCGATAATGCCTTCGTCGGCCTTGTAGGCGCGACTCTCGCCGGTCAGGAAGAAGCTGGCGTAGGCATACCAGGCACTGAGATCGACATCATCCAGGGCGCCGCCGCGATTCAGCCGGGTGGCGACGTATTCGGCCTGTACCGAGAACGGCCCGAAAATACCGGCGGCTTCCAGCCCCAGGGCCTGGAAATCGTCGACGCCGGGCACCACGCCGGTGTCGATCAGGCGCACGCCGGTGATGTTGGATTCCGGGCGGGACGAAAAACTCAGCTCATTGGTGGAATCTTCCGGCTTGTGATAGCGACCCGCGACGCCGAGGTGGACGACATTGCCCGGCTCGGCAAGGGGTGCATAGCTGAAGCGACCGGTCAGATCCCAGCCTTCATCGCCTTCGGAGGCGACGTCGCCTTCGGGGCGCTCGCCGAAGACGCCCACCGCCGCAGACCAGTGCGCACCGCCGCTGCTGAGACCGACACCCAGATGCCGGTCGGGGCTGAACAAATCGGTGACACCGCGTTCGTTGAAGGTGGTGTACAGGCCGCTGGTCAGGTGTTCGAGACCAAAGGGCTCCTTGAAACTGCCGACGGTAATCCGCTTGGCGCCAAAGCCGGTGTACTGGATCCAGGCGTCGCGAATGCCGCGGGCGGAGCTGTCGGAACTGCCGGGACGGGCAAAATCGTACTGGAAGCGGTAATTCCAGTCCTTGGCAAAGGTGCCGCGCACGTCGAGGAAGAGGCGGCGGATGGCGGTGCCGTCACCGAAATTGTTGTCGTCCGCGTCGTAGAAGGCGGCATCGGCCTGGAGCCTGCCGCCAACCTGGAACGAGTAGGCGTCGTCGACCGATTTGAAACTCAGGCTGCGGCCATTGGTGGTGGCGATGACAGCGCCCTTGGCGGGCACGACCTTTTCGTTGATTTGCTGTTGTTGTTGATTGAGCTGCTGGCTGAGCGCCGTGTTCTGCGCCTCGAGTTTCTCCAGCAGGGTTCTGACCTGTTGTTCAAGCTGCTGAATCCGCGCTTCGGTATCGGCGTCGGCGGCGCTGGCGGACAGGGGCAGCAGGGCAGCCAGGCCAATGGCCAGGGCGGTGGGTTTTATCTTGGTTTTAAGTGTGAGCGACACGACAGTTTCCTCTCCGTTGTTCGTGAGAGGCCAATGTACGAGCAAATTCTTATAACCAGAACCAAAAAAAAATGGATAAGTTATAACAAATTTTGCAAAGTCGCCGGGCGCCATGCCAGATGCCGATACCCGGCATGGCGCTTCCAAACGTGGCTCAGTGGAGCTTGAGCCTCGGTCGCACGAGGCGGTTGAAGCGGCCGATAGTCAGCAACAGCAGGGTGCGGGGCCAGCCGTAGAGCGCGGCCTGGTGAAGCCGGTAGAGGCTGATGTACATGCTCCGGGCCAGCCAGCCCTCGATAAACCACTGGCCGCCGCGGAGATTGCCCATCAAGGTGCCGATGGAGGTGAACTGGGAGAGCGACACCAGCGATCCCCGGTCCCGGTAGACGAACGGATGCAGGGGTTTCCCGGCCAGCAGGCGCTCGAAATTGTCCGCCGTCTGGGCGGCCATCTGTTGCGCCGACTGGGCGCGCGGCGGCACCGGCTTGTCGCCGTCCTTGAGAATACAGCTTACGCAGTCGCCGATTCCCCAGATGCGGTCGTCGCCACGGGCCTGGAGAGTCGGTTCCACCACCAGCTGGTTGATCCGGTTGGTTTCGAGGCCCAGCTGGGCGAGCAGGGCGGGGGCCTTGATGCCGGCGGCCCAGACCAGCAGGTCGGCGGCGATTTCCCGGCCGTCGCCGGTGATGAACGCATGGGCATTGGCTTGCGTCACCTGGGTGTCGGTATACACGTCGACGCCCATCGCTTCGAGCCGGCCCCAGGCGGCCGTCGATACCCGCTCGTTGAGCGCGGGCAGGATGCGCGGCCCGGCCTCGATCAGGTGGACATGGAGGCGTTCCCTGCTGAGCTGGCGGTGGCCATAGCGGTGGAGCAGGGCAACGGCGTGGTGCAGTTCAGCTGCCAGCTCGACGCCGGTGGCGCCGGCGCCGACGATGGCGATGCTCACCGGGCGGTCGGCGTAATTGGCGGACAGGCAGACATTGAGAAAGCGTTCGTGAAAACGGTCGGCCTGCTCGCGGGTGTCGAGGAACAGGCAGTGCTGGCGAACGCCGGGGACATTGAAATCATTGCCCTGGCTGCCGACGGCAAGCACCAGTTGGTCGTAGGGCAGGCTGCGCTCCGGCAGGATTTCCCGGCCCTCGTGGTCGCTCATCGGCGCAAGCAGGATCTGGCGCTTGTCCCTGTCGACGCCGGACAGAATGCCGGGCTCAAAATGGTAATGATTGGCGCGGGCATGGCCGCGATAATCGAGGGCGTCGAGATCGGAGTCGATGGAGCCGGTAGCCACCTCGTGGAAACGCGGTTTCCACACATGGATGGTATTGCCGTCGACCAGGGTGATCCGGGCGCGTCCTCTCTTGCCGAGGCGCTTGCCGAGCCGGGTGGCCAGTGGCAGTCCGCCGGCGCCGCCGCCGACGATGACGATATGGGGTGAAGCAACGTGCTTGGACATCAACGCTACCAGGTTGGGGGGTTAGACCGTGAAGTCTAACCCCCCACTCCGGTTACCGCCAATCCCGGGTCACGCCGGCGACAGGCCGTGGTCGCCCGGCTCGACCGCGGTTTGCGCACCGCCGTGATCGCGGGCGATCATGAGGTAGGCCACCGGCAGCACATATAACGTGAACAAGGTGCCGACGGTCATCCCCACGGCGATGACGAAACCCAGTGAAAAACGCGCCACGGCGCCGGCGCCGGTGGCGACGAGCAGCGGCACCATCGCCACCACCAGTGCCGCGGTGGTCATCAATACGGGGCGCAGCCGCATTGCCGCCGCGTGCTCGATGGCCGCCCAGCGGCTGAGCCCTTGCTCCTGAAGGCGGTTGGCGAACTCGACGATCAGGATGCCGTGTTTCGAGATCACCCCGATCAGCGTTACCAGGCCGACCTGGGTATAGATGTTGATGGTGGCGCCGGGCACCTGGAACAGGGCCAGCACATTGAGGCCGAGGAGGGCGCCGCTGATGGCCATGGGCACGGTTACCAGCATGATCAGCGGGTCGCGCCAGGATTCGAACTGGGCGGCAAGCACCAGATAGATCACCAGCAGCGAGAAGAAGAATATGCCGACGAGGTCCGAGGTCTCGCTCTTGAACTGCCGCGACTGGCCGCCATAGTCGACGCTGAATCCCGGGGGCAGGATATCGGCAGCGGCTTCCTCGAGCACCGCCAGCACTTCGCCGAGGGAGACACCCGGGCGGGGCACGCCGCTGATGGTCACGCTGTTGAGTTGCTGGAAATGCTGGAGTCGCTGAGGTTGAACCGAGTCCTTGAGGCTGATCACCGTGCCGATCGGCACCAGGTCGCCACTGACGGTGCGGGTATAGTAGTTGTTGAGCTGGTCGGCAGTGAGGCGATCGACACGCTGGACCTGGGGGATCACCTTGTAGGAGCGGTTGTCGATAGAGAAACGGTTGACGTAGCCGCCGGCCAGCAGGCCGGAGAGGTCGGCCGACAACTGCGCCATGTCGATACCCAGCTGCGAAGCCTTGTCGCGGTCGATGAGGATCTCGGTGATCGGCTTGTTGATCTTCATATTGGTATTGAGAAAGATGAACTGCTGGCTCTCCTGGGCTCTGGCGAGAATCTGGTCCGCCAGCTCCTTGAGGATGACCGGTGGCGCGGTGCCGCCGATGACGAATTCCACCGGCATGCCGGCGCCGCCCGAGGGTAGAGGCGGGCGGGGCACCACGGCGATCTGCAGGCCGGCGATCTTGGCCACCTCGGGAACGATGTCCTGGGTAATGATATCGACGGTGTTGCGGGTGCGGTCGCTCCAGGGCGCGAGGATAAAAGGTCCAAAGGCGCCATTGGTGGCCGTCGGGGCGGCCAGGCCGACACCGTTGAACTGGAAATTGGCGACGATATCGTCACTGGCCTGGTCGATGCGTTCCAGTTCAGCGGTGAACAACTCGATGTATTCGCGGGTCGCGCTGGGGTCGCTCTCGGCGATCATAAAGGCGAAACCGGTGTCTTCCTGGGGCGCCAGTTCACTGGGGGCGGTGATGAAGAGGACAAAACAGGACGAGATCACGATCAACCCGAACAGGCTGAACCCGACTCTCTGGCCCATCATGCCGCGCAGGCCGTGCTGGTAGCTGTCCTTGAGGCGATTGAACATCGCGTCGAGGCGACTTTCGAGCCTGCTGCTGTTCTGGCTCTTGTCGTGGGGTTTGAGCATATAGGCGCACATCATCGGCGACAGGGTCAGGGCGACGACCCCCGACAGCAGCACCGAGGCCGCGAGGGTAAACGCGAACTCACTGAACAGGGTGCCGGTGATCCCGCCGAGGAAGCCGATGGGCAGGTAGACGGCGACCAGGGTCGTGGTCATTGCCACCACCGGCCACGCCAGCTCCCGGGCGCCCTGCAGGGCGGCATCCACGGGCTTCATGCCATCCTCGATGTGACGGTGGATGTTTTCGAGCACGATGATGGCGTCGTCCACCACGATGCCGATGGCCAGCACCATGGCCAGCAGGGTCAGCAAGTTGAGGGAGTAGCCCATCAGCAGCATCAGCGCCAGGGTGCCGACCAGTGACAGGGGAACGGCAATGGCCGGAATGATCACCGAGCGCAGCGAGCCGAGGAACAGGAAAATCACCACCACCACGATGATCACCGCTTCGACGATGGTCGCCTGCACATCGGCGATGGCGTCGCGGATATAGTCGGTGGCGTCGTACAGCAGGCGGCCTTCCAGCCCCTCCGGGAACTGGGGGCTGATCTGTTCGTCCCAGATCTTGCGCACATCCTCCATCACGTCGATCGAGTTGGCATCCGGTGACAGCTCGACGCCGATGAATACCGCGGGATTGCCCATGTAGCGGGCCGTGGGCGAATAGGTCTCCGAGCCGAGCTCGACATCGGCGACGTCGCTGAGGCGGATGATCGAGCCGCCCTCGGCCCTGACGATCATCTGCCGGAACTGGTCGATGGAGCGCAGGTCGGTATCCGCCTTGAGATTGATGGTGAGCATCGCCGACTGGGTCGCGCCCACCGAGGTGAGCACATTGTTGCGCTGCAGGGCAGTGGTGACGTCGGTAGCGGTGAGGTTGAATGCCGCCATGCGTTCCGGGATCAGCCAGATCCGAGCGGCGAAGGGCTGGCCACCGGAAATATTCACCTTCTGGACCCCGGGGATGGTGGCGAGCTTGGGTTCCACCACCCGCACCAGGTAATCGGTAATCTGGTTGATGCGCAGGAAATCGCTGTAGAACACCATATAGCCGGCGGGGGAGGTGCCGCCGACGGTCATCGCCACCACCGGGCTTTCGGAGGCCTCGGGCAGTTCGCCGCGCACCTTGTTGACGTTGGCGATCACCTGGGTCAGGGTGTCCTCGGGATTCTTGTCGAGCCGGACGTAAGCCTGGATCAGGCTCATGTTGGCATCGCTGGTCGAGGTGATGTAATCGATGCCTTCCGCCGTGGCGACTTCGCGCTCCAGCGGCGTGGTGACGAAATCCTGGACCAGCTGGGCGTCGGCGCCGGGGTAGGGGGTCGAGACCGTGATGGCGGCATTTTTCAGTTCGGGGTATTCCCGCACTTTCAGTTCCACCGCCGCGCGCAGGCCGACGACCAGGATAAACAGACTTATCACGGTGGCCAGAACGGGTTTCTTGATGAACAGATCGGTGAATTTCACACTGCGTCTCCGCGTAGGTCCGGTTCAGCCGTTGCTCGGCGTGGGATCGGTGCTGGCTTCCGGCACCACGGCATTGTTGATGATCACCAGGCTGTCGTTGCGCAACTTGAGCAGGCCACTGCCGGCGATGGTTTCTCCTACCGCGAGCCCTTCCGTCACCACCGTCACGTCGCCGCGCATTTCACCGGTCTGGATGAAGCGCTGCTTGGCGCGAAGGTTGCCCTCCGCGTCTTTCTGGAGAATGAATACCGAATTGCCATAGGGATTGAAGCTGATCGCGGAGCGAGGGATGGTGACCACGGTCCGGGCGTCACCGATATCGAGCTGGAGGCGGGCGAACATGCCCGGGCGGAGAATCTTCTCGAGGTTGGCGACGGTCGCCTGCACGGCAAAGTTGCGGGTATCCTTGTCGATCGTCGGTTCGATCGCGGTAATTTCCCCGCGGAAGGTGCGGTTGGCGAGTGCGTCCACCTCGATGTTGACCGGCTGGCCGACCTCGACCATCGGGTACCACTGCTCGGGCAGGGTGAAGTCCAGATGAATGGGGTCGAGGGATTGCAGAGCGATCATCGGGTCACCCGCGGCGACGAACTGGCCGATACTCACCTTGCGGATGCCGAGGCGCCCGTCGTAGGGCGCATGGAGGGTTTTCTGTTCGAGCCGGGTTTTACGGGCGAGGGCGTCCGCCTCGGCCCGGGCGAGCTCCGTCTCCCGTTTATCGAGTTCCGATTTCGACACGCTCTTGCGCTGCCACAGGGCCTGCACCCGGTCTCTCTCGATCTCCGCCAGCCGCGCCGCGGCTTCGAGCGAGGCCAGTTCCGCCTGGTCGGTGGCGCTCACCAGGCTGATGATCACGTCTCCCGCCTTGACCTCACTGCCGCTGTCGAAATGGATTTTGGCGACGATGCCGCCCACTTCAGTCGTCAGGTCCGCGCCCTGGAATGCGGCGAGGGTGCCCACCGCCGACACCTGGGTGACCCATTCCCGCTCGGCGACGTCGGCGGAAGAGACGGTGACCGCCATTTCCGGCATCGCGTTCAGGTACTGGTTCATCATTCTGTTGCCGACCCATTTGACAGCCATGGTGCCGCCGAACACCAGCACAGTGGCAACAAGTATCGCGATCATTCGTTTGTTCATTGGGTATCCTGGTCAGTGGCCGCGGCAAGCGGATTCGTTATCGCTGGATCGATGTCGCTGAATACGGCGGAGACGATCCGCCGGATCATCTGCTGGACGGCGGCCGCATCCTCGATGTCGCAAAGAGGTTGCCAGTCGAGACCGTTGAGCAGGGCGTGGACGTGGTGGAACAGTAATGAGTAGGGGCTGCCGATCCGATAGGCATCGAGCAGCCCCTCGGCGTGGACGAAGGTGTGAATGCCTTCGCTCAGCGCCCAGAGTCCGGAGCCAATATGAAAAGCGGTCATCCGCGAAGGCGGAAGGTCGCCGCAGGCCAGGGCTTCGCCAATCACTTCCTGGAACATATCCGCCAGGGGTTGATGCACCGCCAGAGCCTCCTCACGCCGTTGCGGCGAGCAGGCGGCAGAGATGACCTGGGTCGAGAGGTACTGGTACAGATGAAAAGATAACGGCTGCTGCAGGGCAAAGATCACATCCGCCAGCACAAAGCCGAGTATCCGCTCGCGCGTTCCGGCCGGCCAGGCGGCGACCCGCTGGAACAGCATGATGCGATCACCGGCACGCTCGGTGAGCAGCGCCAGCAGCATGTCTTCCTTGCTGGTGAAATGATGGTACAGCGTGCCCACCGCGTAATCGCAGAGCCGGGCCACCCGGCTCATTTGCACGTTGAGCAGGCCATCGCTGTTGAGTAGCCGCCAGGCTGCGTCGAGAAAAAGCTTTTCTCGCTCGGCAAGCGCCCGTTGGCGTCGATCCTTGGTAGACATTATCAGATTTAGTGGTTGGGCCAAGATGCGGCGGATTCTGAACATAATTCACGATGTGAGCAATCATCATTACGCATTCTTACACTGCGCAGTGAGGGCTGTAATATTGTACTGCGCATAATGTATATTATGTTAAATCTAACTGCACGCATCACTGGCTGATTGATTCGGCACCCTGCCGACTGGCCGCGACGATGTATCGATGCGCTACAAGATCGCAGGCCCACCCTCTGCAAGGAAATCCCAGGGAAGCTGTACTAACCCCTGCCATATCGATTCTCGATTCACTGGCGAACCTCGGCCGGTAGACGTGTGCCGCTCTCTGCGATGCCGTTGAGCAATATGGTTATCGCCGGGGTCTAAACCCGGACATTTTTGCTACACTGACCGCTGCCTCTATTGGGACCCCATTCGATGAAGTTGAAATTATGTGCCTGTCTCTTGCTGTTACTGTTGCCCTTTGCGAGCGTTGACGCCAAGGAATCACTGGCTTTTACCCAGAACCAGGTGGAAACCACACTGGACCTGCTCGAGAAGCTCGGTGCCAAGCATTATCACAGCAAGCCGCTGGACGACGAGCTATCCCGGCAGTTTCTCGACAACTATCTCGAATCGCTGGACCCGTCCCACAGTTATCTCCTGCAAACCGATGTCGCGCAGTTTCGCGGCAAGTGGGCTTCGAGCCTGGACGACCTGATCAAACAGGGCGATCTCTCTCCGGGGCTCACGATTTTCACGGTCTATCGGGATCGCGTGATCCAGCGTCTCCAGTCGAATATCGCGCTGCTCGATGCCGCCGAGCCTTTTGATCTCACCATCGACGAAACGCTGACCATCGACCCGGATGACAAGCGCTGGATCGGCACCGCAGAGGAGCTCGATGAGCTGTGGCGGAAAAAGGTCAAGGACAGCTACATCCGCCTGTTGCTGGCCGACAAGGAAGCGGATGACGCCCGCAGCCTGCTGGTCAAGCGCTATAAAAACCAGATGAAGCGTATGAACGAGATGGATTCGGAGGACGTCTATCAGGTGTACATGAATGCCCTGACGACCCTCTATGATCCCCACACCACCTACTTCTCGCCGCGCCAGCTGGAAAATTTCAATATCAGCATGTCCCTGTCCCTCGAGGGCATCGGGGCGGTGTTGCAGATCGATGATGAGAGCACCAAGGTGGTCCGCGTCGTGCCCGGTGGTCCGGCCGACAAGCAGGGCGGGCTGTCCCCCCAGGACGTCATCGTCGGGGTCGGTCAGGACAAGGACAACATCCAGGATGTCGTAGGCTGGCGCCTCGACGATGTGGTCGATCTGATCCGCGGTCCGAAAGGCACCACCGTCCGCCTCGAAATCATTCCGGCCAAGGGCGAAATGGCCGGCCAGCACCACTTTATTTCGATTGTCCGCGACGAGGTCAAGCTCGAGGAACAGGCGGCCAAAAGCCGGGTGATCGAACTCCAGAATGGTGACCGCCAATACCGGGTGGGCGTCATCGATATCCCGGCGTTCTACATCGATTTTGAAGCGTTCAACAGACGTGACCCTAACTTCAAGAGCACCACGCGCGATGTGGCGCTGTTGCTCGAGGAATTCCAGAAGCAGAACGTCGACGGCATCGTCGTCGACTTGCGCAACAATGGCGGCGGCTCGCTGCACGAGGCGACGACCCTCACCGACCTGTTCATCAATCCCGGCCCGGTGGTGCAGATTCGCTACGCCAACCAGATGATTTCCCGCCAGCACCGCTCGCGCAAGCCGCCTCTCTACGACGGCCCGCTGGTGGTTTTGATCAACAGGTTGAGCGCCTCGGCTTCGGAAATCTTTGCCGGGGCCATACAGGACTACGGCCGCGGCCTGGTCGTCGGTACCCAGAGTTTTGGCAAGGGTACTGTCCAGACGTTGCTGCCGCTCCCCGAAGGCCAGATCAAGCTGACCGAATCGAAATTCTACCGGGTATCCGGCGAGAGCACCCAGCACCGGGGCATCGTTCCCGATATTGCCTTTCCCTCGTTGTATAACATCGAGGAAATCGGGGAAAGCAGCGAGAAGCTGGCCCTCCCCTGGGACAAGATCCACGGCATCCCCGTCAACCGCCACCACGACCTGGCCCCTTGGGTGCCCAGGCTCCAGACTCTTCACGAGCAGCGCGTCGCCGCCGATCCCGACTTCAACTTCCTGCTGGATGAGCTGGCCTATCGTGAGCAACAGATGAATATCCGGGAAATTTCACTCAACCTGGAACAGCGTCGCCAGCAATTGAAGGGTAACGAGGTGGCGATCCTGAAGGCCGAAAACAAGCGCCGGGCCGCAAAGGACCAGGAGCCCTACGCCTCCGTCGAGGAGTGGAAAAAGGATCATCCGGAGGATGACGAGGACGCGGCAGCAACCGCCGCCAGTGCCGCTGCGGAGGTGCCTTTGGAAGACGACCCACTGCTCAAGGAAGCCGGCATGATTCTCGTCGACAGTATCATCCTCGACACCAGTACGCCTGCCCAGATGGTGGAGCATTGACGCACCGATGAAACTGCTATCCTTTAACGCCAACGGTATCCGCGCGCGGCTCGACCAACTGCGGGCCATCGTCGAGCAGCATGAGCCCGACGTCATCGGTCTTCAGGAAACCAAGGTCGAGGACGGCCTCTTTCCTCTCGGCGATATCACAAGCCTTGGCTATCAGGCTGTCTATCACGGTCAGAAGGGGCATTACGGCGTCGCCCTCCTCTGCCGGCAAACACCCTCTTCCAGCCAGTGCGGGTTCGTTGGGGATGGCGAGGACGCTCAGCGGCGCCTAGTACGGGTTACCCTCGATACCGGCGCTGGCCCCTTGCATATCTACAACGGCTACTTCCCGCAAGGCGAGAATCGCAGTCATCCGGTGAAGTTTCCGGCGAAGGCGGCGTTTTATCGCAATCTGCGCGATCATCTCGGCAGCCAGCACTCGCCGGACGAGGCGGTGGTAGTGATGGGCGACATGAACGTCGCCCCCTACGACAGAGACATCGGCATCGGCGACGACAATCGCAAACGCTGGCTGCGCGAAGGCAAATGCTGTTTCCTGCCCGAGGAGCGCGAGTGGCTGCAAGAGCTCAATGACTGGGGGTTGACCGATACCTATGACCACCAGATGCCAGCTGAAGGAGAACACCGCTACAGTTGGTTCGACTATCGCAGCAAGGGCTTCGAACGCAGCCCCAGGCGGGGGCTGCGGATCGACCTGATCCTGGCCAGCAAGCCGTTGATAGCGCGCCAGAAAGCAGCCGGTGTCGATCATCTCATCAGGGCGATGGAGCGGCCATCCGACCACGCCCCGGTGTGGGTGGAATTCGACCTGAGCCGATAGTGTCGCTTCTTCGCCGCCCGCGGCTGCGACGTCGGCAGAGGCCGTCGCGGGCGTTCACAAGTAGAATCATAGTCCTATTGCGTATAAAATCCGCACCTTAGGTTATTACCGTATCAAATCTGGAGGTTGCTGTGGAACGCGAATCAATGGAGTACGATGTTGTCATTATTGGCGCGGGGCCATCCGGGCTGTCCGCCGCCTGTCGACTCCGCCAGATCAACCCCGAGCTGTCCGTGTGCGTGGTGGAAAAGGGCTCGGAAGTGGGCGCCCACATCCTCTCCGGAGCCGTTCTCGAACCGACCGCCCTCAACGAACTCTTCCCCGACTGGAAGGAGCGCAATGCGCCGCTGCGAACTCCGGTGGAGAATGACGATATCTACGTCTTCACCGGCGCCAAAGGGGGCATCAAGGTGCCTTCCCTGTTCGTGCCCAAAACCATGCACAATCATGGCAACTACATCATCAGCCTCGGCAATCTGTGCCGTTGGCTGGCCGAGCAGGCCGAAGCCCTCGGCGTCGAGATCTTCCCCGGCTTTGCCGCCAACGAAGTGATCTACAATGACAACGGCTCGGTAAAAGGCATCGCCACCGGCGATATGGGTGTGTCGCGCGAAGGTCAGCACAAGGACGGCTATATGCCCGGCATGGAGCTGCACGCCAAGTACACGCTGTTTTCCGAAGGGTGCCGCGGCCAGCTGGGCAAGCAGCTGATCAGGCAGTTCGCCCTGGATGATGGCAAGCAGCCTCAGCATTATGGTATAGGAATCAAGGAATTATGGAAGATTCCTGATGATAAATATAAGCAGGGGCTGGTGATCCACTCCGCTGGCTGGCCGCTCACCGAAAGCGGTTCCGCGGGCGGCGGGTTCCTCTACCACCTGGAAGACAATCAGGTGTCTGTCGGCCTGATCACCGACCTCTCCTATTCCAATCCCCATGTCAGTCCATTCGACGAGTTTCAGCGCTTCAAGACCCATCCGTCCATTCGCAAGTATCTCGAAGGTGGCGAGCGGGTATCCTATGGCGCCCGCGCCCTGGTCAAAGGCGGCCTGCAGTCACTGCCAAAAATGAGTTTTCCCGGCGGCTTGCTGATCGGCGACAACGCCGGCACGCTGAACTTTGCCAAGATCAAGGGCATCCACACCGCGATGAAATCGGGCATGGTCGCCGCCGAAGTGGTGGCGGAAGCCATCACCAGCGGCCGGGCCAGCGACGATCTCACCGGGTTCGCCGATGCCTACAAGGCCTCCTGGGCCTGGCAGGAGCTCTACACCCAGCGCAATTTCGGGCCCGCCCAGCACAAATGGGGCAACATCATCGGTTCCGCCTATGGCTTCATCGATCTGAACATCTTCAACGGCAAGCTGCCCTGGACTCTCTCCGATCCGGTAGCTGACCACGCGACCCTCAAGCCGGCCAAGGACTGCAAACCCATCGATTACCCCAAGCCCGATGGCAAGCTGACCTTCGACAAACTCTCGTCGGTATTCGTATCGAATACCAACCACGAGGAAGACCAGCCCTGCCACCTGACGCTGAAGGACCCGGATATCCCCATCAACCACAACCTGCCGATGTTCGATGAGCCTGCGCAGCGCTACTGCCCTGCCGGGGTGTACGAAGTGGTGACCAACAATGACGGCAGCAAGCGCTTCCAGATCAACGCCCAGAACTGCGTGCACTGCAAGACTTGCGATATCAAGGACCCCACCCAGAACATCGTGTGGATAGCCCCGGAGGGCGGCGGCGGCCCGAATTATCCCAACATGTAGTTCATTCCAGCGGGAAGAACTCTCCCAGGCTGTACACGCCGTGTACAGCCTGTTTCGTTTCCGCCCCGGGCTCGGCCCATTGGGCGAGTTCATAAAACACCGTCCGCGCGATCAGCCCTTCCATCCGGTCGCGCACCAGTACATAGGGCGAAGGTTCACCGGTTTGCAGATCGACACTCAGGCGAAGCGGATGGTCCGCGCCGGCCACCAGCTTGTCGCCAGTGCTGCTTTCAAACGCCAGGGCTTGCCGGCCGTCACGGAAGATCCGCTCCACGGCGATGATCGAGAATGGTGCGTCATCCACCTTGATCCGCCACTTTTCCGCGGGTGTCACCAGGAAATAGTCGTCCCCTTCCCGCTTCAGGATCGTAGAGAACACACGCACCAGCGCTTCCCGCCGGATCAGCTCGCCTTCGTGGAACCATTGGCCGTAGCGAGCAATGCGGATATCGATGTCGCCGCTCAATGGGGGATTCCATTTTGCGACCGGCGGGATTCGGGTCGAGGTCAGCGCCCGCTGATCAATGACATCGGCAAAAAGCCGCTCGATATCCGCTTGATGCTGCATCGTATTCATCATTATCTCCGCACCTGGCCAAAGGGCCTGTCGGGAAAGGGGGGACGTGGCTGTACAGGGTAACCGATGGCTCGGGCATTGCAAATCACGGCCAGCCGCTGTCGACAGCCGGCGAAGCTGGCTTGCGATGGGATTGGGCTGAAAAAACGGAACAACGCGGGAAATTGGTCGGAGAAAC
>JBAZCN010000071.1:0-16513 GCA_041655035.1 Porticoccaceae bacterium
CAGTTGGTGGGTATGCTGACCATCTTCGCCTGGGTGTTCGGGGTCAGCCTGATCGTCTGGGCGATTCTGAAGGCGGTGTTCGGGCTGCGCATCAGCGAGCAGGAAGAGTACGCCGGCGTCGACCTCTCCGAGTGCGGCATGGAAGCCTATCCCGAGTTCGTCTCCGGACAGAAATAGCCGCTGTGCGCCAAGGGCAATGGGGCGGGGGCCTGGCCTCCGCCCTTTCCCGTTTGCGGGGCAGTGACAGATCGGCGGCGGTTTTTTTCTTTCGCACTGTGATCGAGGCGCGCTTTTGCCGAGATAATGCCGCGCATTGCTCCGCGGGAGGATGCTTTTGTGCGACAACAGGTGTATCTTTCGAGCGCTGATATATGTCTCACCGCAAACGAGGAACACATGAAACTGATCACGGCAATTATCAAACCCTTCAAGCTCGATGATGTCCGCGAGGCGTTGGCCGAAGTGGGGGTTCAGGGCATTACCGTTACCGAGGTCAAGGGCTTCGGTCGCCAGAAAGGCCACACAGAGTTGTATCGTGGCGCCGAGTACGTGGTGGATTTTCTGCCCAAGGTCAAGCTCGAAATCGCCATTGACGACAGCATGGTCGACGCCGTGGTGGACGCCATCACCAAATCCGCCAATACCGGCAAAATCGGCGACGGCAAGATTTTTATCTCCACGCTCGAAGAGGTGATCCGCATCCGTACCGGCGAAACCGGCTCCAACGCGGTGTGATCAGATCCTGCCCTGACGGGTCAGCGAGCTGGCCGTTAGCGGCTGGCCTTAACGAATAATGTTGGGTACACTGCAGTTCAAGTCTTGACAAATATGATGGTGTTATAGATTGAATAATTCCATTCTGACTGTACAAGGACCGCTGACCACCTTTCTCCGCTAAGCCGGGCGCGGCCCTTTTGCCGCGACCCGGTGACATCTGCCTTTTCCTGACTTTTACGCAAGAATGCCCGCTGTTCGGGGGGTGCTTGTTTTTACGGGAGATGCATGTGCCTCGCAAATTATTGGCGGCTGTCCGCCAGTCCTTCACCAAGCTATCGGATCCGGATGCACGGGCAAGAACATTTTGTCCGCTGACCATCCGGCCGGTGGAATTGGCGTCTTTACTGGAAAAACTGCAAGGTCTGTACGATCCGCCCTGTCCTTCCCGGCAGCGGCGGGGTGCGGCTGTGATGGGCTCGAGAGTCGAGGTGGTCGACCTCAGGGATAGCTCGGTTCTCGATGTCACCCTGACGCTGCCCGACGACAGCGATCCCGGCAACGGTCTGCTGTCGGTATTGTCGCCGCTGGGATCGGCCTTGCTCGGCGCGAAATCCGGCGAGATCGTCGACATGTTCGTGGGCCATCGCCTGACCCGCTTGCGGGTGGTGGGCCTGGAGCATTGAAAGGCTGATTGATCAACAGGAGGTAATGACCGCCATGAAGATGATGGTGTGCCGCGCCCGCCGCGCTATGCGGTAAAGGGCTAACCGCAAGCAGCGCCATGACCGGCACCACGCGGCAGGGTCGGGAAGTGGCGATACTGTGTCGATACGGGAGTCACCGAGATGAGCAAAGACAAGAAGGTCGTCAACGAAAAGAAAAAGCCGCAAAAGAGCCTGAAGGAAAAGCGCCGGGAAAAACGCGAGAAAAAGCAGCAGTAAGCGCGGTGTTGCCGGCTTCAGGGGCGCCCGTTCGGGCGCCCCTTTTCTGTTTCAGATAAAAGGTTTTGGGTGACAGACCTCGGGCGACGGGGTGTCAATGGGGCACGATCAGTTCGAAAACCACCTGTACCGAATCATTGAAGGTGATTTCGTCATGGAGGTACTGGCCGCTGCCCGCAAACCCGTCCGCCGCCATGCGCATGACCGCCATTTCCGTTTTCGGCCGGGCCATGGGCTGGCTGCTCTGGTAGTTGATCGAATGGATCGGGCCGAGTTCGGCCCCGTAGGCTGTGGCGAGAGTCTGCGCCTTGGCTTTCGAGTCGTCGATGGCCTGCCGGCGCGCGGCATCGCGGTGCTTGTCGGCCTCGGAGGATTCGAGGGCTATCTGGGATATCTGGTTGATGCCGCTATCCACGGCGGCATCCAGCACGGCGTTGAGCCCGTCGAGCTTGCGCAGTGTGACGACCACGTCGCGGGTGGCGTTGTAGCCGGTAAATATCGGCTTGCGATCCTCATAATCAAAATTCGGTTGCAGCCTGAGGGTCGAGGCGACGATATCCTCCTTGTCGATACCGAGTGCGGCAAGTTTGTCGAGCAGGGTGTTGACCCGGCGGTCGACTTCAAGCTTGGCGTCGCTGGCGGAGCGGTGGGTGGTCTGCGCCTGGGTGTGGACCACCGCCTGGTCGGCGGCGACGCTTACTTCGCCAAGCCCGGTGGTCGACAGGGTGCGCGGGCGATCCCCTGCGGAGGCGGCGAGGCTCAGGGAGGCGAGGGTGGCCAGCAACAGGCCGGTGATCAGTTGGTTCATAGTGATTCCTTGGGTCGGTTGACGAGGTGTGCGGCGCGCTGCCACGTTGCCGTTGGACCGCGGCGGCGGCGGTAAATTCGCCGTCACTTGGGACTGTTGTCCGGTTTTTTCCGTGCCCGGGGGTGAGCGGCATCGTAGACCTTGGCGAGATGCTGAAAATCCAGATGGGTATAGATCTGGGTGGTGGACAGGTTGGCATGGCCGAGCAGTTCCTGGACCGCGCGCAGATCGCCGCTCGACTCCAGCAGATGGCTGGCAAAGGAGTGGCGCAGCATATGGGGGTGAATCCGCGACGCCATGCCCTGGGTGATGCTCAGCTTGTGGAAGCGATCCTGGATCCCCCGGGCCGACAGGCGCTGCCCGCGCTGGCTGACGAACAGGGCGAGGCAACCGGCATCGGCCAGCAATGGGCGGGACTGCAGCCAGTGGTGGAGGGCGGCGCAGGCATGGCTGCCGACCGGCAGCTCCCTCTCCTTGCGCCCCTTGCCGAGAACCCGCACCGTTGCCGCGGCGAGATCGAGGTTGGCGAGATCGAGGCCCACCAGTTCCGCGAGACGCAATCCCGAGGAATAAAACAATTCGAGGATGGCCCGGTCGCGGATCGCCAGCGGCTGGTCGCCGGCGAGCTCGACGAAGCGGCCGGCGTTATCGGCATCGAGTGTCTTGGGCAACTTGCGGGGACTTCTCGGTGCGCGGACGGCAATGGCGGGATTATGCGTGAGCCATTTCTCGCGGATGACGAAATGGAAAAACGTGCGCAACGACGACAGCCAGCGCTGGAGGCTGCGTCCGCCGAGGCCCTGGCGATGCAACTGTGACAGGGCGCCGCGCACATGGTGAATGTCGAGCCCGGCGAGGTCGCTGACGCCCTGGGCGGCGCACCATTCGGCAAAGCGGCGACAATCGCGGGCGTAGTGTTCGAGGGTGTGGGCGGAGAGGTTGCGTTCGTTGGCCAGATGGTGCAGGAAGCGGTCGATTGCCACCTCGAACGACACTATGGTCATGGGGCTCCTCCCGTCGGGGCGCTACAACAAACGCGGCAGTACCCGGTTGAGCACATCGGCAATATGGCTGAGGAACAGGGTGCCATGGGTGCTCTGGTAATGGTAGGGGTCGGGGTTGCCAAGGGCGAGGATGGCGACCGGGCGCTCGCGACCGATCCGCACCGCCGCGACCGAGCCGATCCCCGCGGTGTCGGCGAACAGAAAGGTGGTCTCGTCGGGGCGCAGCACGCCGCACAGTGGGCGGCTGTGGTGAAGCAGGGCGCTGACCCGGGCGCGGGCATGGTCCTCATCCACCAGCCGCGCGGGGTCCGGCGGCGCCGCGGTGCCGTCGGCGGCGAACAGCAGCAGGCTGACATGGGGCACCGCGAAATCGTCCCGCAGGCTGCGGTACAGCGCCGCGACCAGGGTGTCGAGGCGGTCGGCGTCGATCAGGTCGAGCACCAGCCGTTTGCTTTTTTCGAACAGCTGGTCGTTGGCCCGGGCCTGGGCGATCAGCTCGTTGAGGCGATGGCGCAGTTCGACGTTGCGCTGGCGCAGCACCGACACCTGGCGCTCCACCAGGGAGATGGCCCGGCCGCTGTCGTGGGGCAGGGAGAGGCTTTCGAGAATGTCGGGATGACGGGAGAAAAAATCGGGATGATCGAGCAGGAATGCCTTGATGCGCTCTTCTTCCTGCAACTCCAGTGGATCTTTGTGTCTGTCGCTCATACGCGGATTCGCCCTTGAAAAACCGTGGTTGCGGGTCCGGTCATCATCACCGGTTCACCGTCGCCCCGCCATTCGATGGCCAGGGTGCCGCCGGGCAGTTGCACCGCCACCCGCTGATCGAGCAGGCCGCGGGTGATGCCCGCCACTACCGCGGCACAGGCCCCGGTGCCGCAGGCCAGGGTTTCCCCCGCGCCGCGTTCGTGGACCCTGAGGGCCACGGCATCCCGGGCCTCGACGGCCATGAAGCCGACGTTGACCCGCTGGGGGAACATCGGGTGGTGTTCGATGGCGGGGCCGAGGCTTGCCACCGGCGCGCTGGCGACAGCATCCACCACCAGCACCGCGTGGGGGTTGCCCATCGACAGCGCGCTGATTTCCAGTTCGCGGCCGTCCACCGGCAATGAATAGGTGAGTGAACGGCGAGCGGCGGTGAAGGGAATATCCCGCGGCTCGAAGATCGGAGCGCCCATGTCCACCGTCACTTGGCTGCCATCGACCGTCAGTACGATGACCCCGGAGCGGGTGCGCACTCTCAGGGTGTTCTTGCCGGTGAGGCGGCGGTCGCGCACGAACTTGGCAAAGCAGCGCGCGCCGTTGCCGCACTGTGCCACTTCGCCGCCATCGCTGTTATAGATGCGATAGTCGAAATCGACATCCGGGGAGGAGGGCGGCTCGACCACCAGAACCTGGTCGCAGCCGATGCCGAAATGGCGGTCGGCGAGGCGGCGGGCCAGCGCCGGCGTCATGTCGACTTCCTGGGTAACGGCGTCGATGACCACGAAATCGTTGCCAAGGCCGTGCATTTTGGTGAAGCGCAGCAGCACGGCGTTACTCCGGCAACAGTTGCTCGCCGCGCACCATATCGTCGATGGTTTCGCGGCGACGCACGAGATAGTGGGTGTTGCCGTCGACCATGACCTCGGCGGCGCGGCCACGGGTATTGTAGTTGGAGCTCATGACAAAACCGTAGGCGCCGGCGGAATGCAGGCACAGCAGATCCCCGGGTTCGAGGCTCAGCTCCCGGTCCTTGGCGAGGAAATCGCCGGTTTCGCACACCGGCCCGACGACGTCGTAGCGGCGCGCTTCACCGCGGCGCGGGCGCACCGCCTCGATGGCCATCCAGGCGCTGTACAGTGCGGGGCGCAGCATGTCGTTCATCGCCGCGTCGACGATCGCGAAGTTCTTGTGTTCGCCGGGCTTGAGATATTCCACACGGGTCAGCAGCACCCCGCCATTGGCGACGATGGAGCGGCCGGGCTCGACGATCAGTTGCAGCTGGCGGTCGCCGAGGCGGTCGGCGATCTGGCGCAGGTAGCTGCCGGGGTGCGGCGGGTTTTCGTCCCGGTAGCGCACGCCGAGGCCGCCGCCGATATCGAGGTGCTCGATGGTGATACCGTCGCTGGCGAGCTGGTCGACGAGGGCCAGCACCCGGTCGAGGGCATCGAGAAAGGGCGAGGTCTCGGTGAGCTGGGAGCCGATATGGCAGTCGACGCCGCGCACCGAGATATTGGCCAGTCCCCGGGCTGTGCGGTACACCGCCGGCGCTTCGCGGATATCGATGCCGAACTTGTTGTCCTTGAGACCGGTGGAAATGTACGGGTGGGTCTGGGCGTCGACGTCGGGATTGACGCGCAGCGACACCGGTGCGATGACACCGCACTCGCCGGCGATCCGGTTGAGGGTTTCCAGTTCGGCAGCGGACTCGACGTTGAAGCAGTGGATGCCGAGTTCGAGCGCCCGGCGCATTTCGTCGGGCTGCTTGCCCACTCCGGAAAAGACCACCTTCGCCGGATCGCCGCCGGCGCGCAGCACCCGCTCGAGCTCGCCGCCGGAGACGATGTCGAAGCCGGCTCCGAGCCGCGCCAGTACGTTCAGCACGGCGAGGTTGGAGTTGGCCTTGACGGCGTAGCACACCAGCAGCGGCTGGGGAATGTCGGCGTCGCGGTAGGCGAGGAAGCTGGCGCTGATGGCGGCCCGGCTGTACAGGTAGCAGGGCGTGCCGTAGTGGGCGGCGATGTCGGCAAGGGCGACGCCCTCGCCATACAGCTGCCCATCGCGCTGGGATACGAAGGTCATGTTGTGATCACCGGGCTTGTGAATTGGCGGCGGGTGCCGGCTGTTGCCCGGCCTGTTCCGCGGCGCCGTCCTCGGGCGCCGTGTCGTGGGCTTCCGGCGCCGAAGGCAGGTAGAGCGGGCCCTTGTTGCCGCAGCCGGTGATCGCGAGCAGCGCGCCGAACAGCGCCGCCCACAACAGTTGCTGCGGGTGGCGATGGCGCGCAAGGGCAGAGTCTGAATTCGAAGCTGGCATTATCGGGGCCGCGGATACGTGAATGGCGGAAGTATACGGTGCCGCCGGATTTCCCTCAATTGCCGCGGCGCTGGATGGCTCTCCGGACCCTCGTTGTGCCGGGCAAATATGCTAGGGGTGCCGGGAGGCGGGGGATGCGTCGCGCACGCCGATCCGCTCGCGGCCCCGGGCGACCGCCGCCCGCACTTGCGCCGGCGCGGTGCCGCCGAAGTGGTCGCGGGCCGCCACCGAGCCTTCTAGGGTGAGCACGGCAAACACGTCCTGGCCGATGTCGGCGCAAAAGCCCTGTAGTTCCGCCAGTGACATGTCGGCCAGGTCCTTGGCGGTGGCGATGCCGTGGGCCACGGCGCTGCCGACGATCTCATGGGCGTCGCGAAAGGGAATGCCCTTGCGCACCAGATAGTCGGCGAGGTCGGTGGCGGTGGAAAACCCGCGCCGCGCCGCTTCACGCATATTGTCGGCCTTGACCCTGATCGCCGGCACCATGTCGGCGAAGGCCCGCAGGCAGTCCTTGACGGTATCCACCGCGTCGAACAGCGGTTCCTTGTCTTCCTGGTTGTCCTTGTTGTAGGCCAGCGGCTGGGACTTCATCAGCGTCAGCAGGCTGACCAGGTGGCCGTTGACCCGCCCGGTCTTGCCGCGCACCAGTTCGGGGACATCCGGATTCTTCTTCTGCGGCATGATCGATGAACCGGTGCAGAAGCGATCCGGCAGATCGATAAAGCCGAACTGGGCGGAGGTCCACAGGATCAGCTCTTCCGAGGCCCGCGACAGGTGGGTCATCAGCACGCTGGCGAAGGCGCAGAATTCGATGGCGAAGTCGCGGTCGCTGACCGAATCCAGGGAGTTGTCCGTGGGGCCGTCGAAATCCAGCAGGCTGGCGGAGTAGGCGCGGTCGATGGGGTAAGTGGTGCCGGCCAGCGCGGCCGCGCCGAGCGGCGAGCGATTGAGGCGCTTGCGGCAATCCGCCAGCCGCCCGTAGTCGCGGTCGAGCATCTCGAACCAGGCCAGCAGATGGTGGCCAAAAGTGACCGGCTGGGCGGTTTGCAAGTGGGTGAAACCCGGCATGATGGTGTCGCTGTGCTGCTCGGCCAGGCCGAGGATGCCCTGCTGCAAGCGGGTCAGCTCGGCGCCGATCAAATCGATCTCGTCGCGCAGCCACAGGCGGATATCGGTGGCGACCTGGTCGTTGCGGGAGCGGCCGGTATGCAGCTTCTTGCCGGTGATGCCGATCTTGTCGGTGAGTCGCGCCTCGATGTTCATATGGACATCTTCGAGGGCTTCCGACCAGTCGAAATCGCCGGCTTCGATCGCCGACTGGATTTCCTCGAGGCCGGCGACGATGCGGGCGAGTTCGTCATCGCTGAGGACACCCACTTTGGCCAGCATGCGGGCATGGGCCAGGGAGCCGCGGATATCCTGCCGGTAGAGTCGCTGGTCGAAGCTCACCGAGGCGGTGAAACGGGCGACAAAGGCGTCGGTGGCCTCGCTGAAGCGGCCGCCCCAGGATTGATTGGTGTCCTTGAGCTTGCTCATGGAAGGTTCTCAATAGCTTGTTTTATGAAGGGAAAAAGTGTCGTTGCGCGAAGTGGCGTATTATAGCGGCTGCCCCACCCGCAAGGCGAACGGACTTGGAAATAAAATTTCGCACACAACATCGATCCTCCCAGGAACGCCTGCGGGATTACCCCCTGCCGGACCTGTTGCGCGGCGAGGGGTTGCTCGACGCCCTGGCGATCGTGGCGCTGCTGGTGCTGCCGATCGCCATCGCCAGTGCTGGGCTCGCTCCCTTCGACTGGCGAAGCTTCGCGGCGGTCGTGGCATTGGCCTGCTGCGTCACCCTGGCCGGTCTGCTGGTGCTGTCGCTGTTGCGCGGGGTCGGCGGCCGCTTCGGCACCTCTGGCATCCTGTGGGTCGGTTATGGCTTGATCCTGCTGGCCGCGGCACTGTGCAGTCTCGGCGGGCAGTGGCTGCTGGGGTGGTGGCAACCGGCGGGGCGGGCGATGCCGTTCAGTGGCTGGCTGTTGCTCCAGAATGTGGCAATCGCCGCGATCGTCGTGGCGGTGGTGCTGCGCTACCTGTTGTTGCGCCAGCAGCAGCGCCTCCAGCAGCAGGCTGAGCTGGAATCCCGCATCCAGGCCCTGCAGTCGCGTATTCGCCCCCATTTTCTGTTCAACAGCATGAATATGATTGCCAGTTTGATCGGTTCCGACCCCGAAAAGGCGGAGCGGGTAGTTGAAGACCTCGCCGATCTGTTCCGCCATATTCTGCGGGACAGCTCCGTCCTGGTGCCGTTGCGCGAAGAGCTGGCGCTGAGTCGCCGTTATCTCGCGCTGGAGAAACTGCGTCTCGGCGAGCGCCTGCAGACGGTGTGGGAGATCGGCGATTATGGCGCCGGCGCGCAGATTCCCTGCCTGACCATCCAGCCGGTACTTGAAAACGCCGTGTATCATGGTATACAGCTGATACCGGAGGGAGGGGTGGTGACCATCAGGCTCAACAGGACTGGCGACGATATTGACATCGAAGTCAGTAATCCCCGCAACCCCAGGATTCAGCACAACAAAGGGAATCGGATGGCGATGGATAATATCAAGACCCGCCTGGTGGCGCATTTCGGCGCTACGGCCACTGTCGAGGCCGAAGTGACCAGTGACAGCTATATCACCCGCATCCGCTATACCGTTCCGCCACAGGCTGATGAGAAACCATGAAAGTTCTGATTGTCGATGATGAACCTCTGGCCCGGGAACGGCTCGACCGCATGGTCAGGGCCGTCGACGGCTTCCAGGTCGTCGGGCAGGCCGGCAACGGCCAGGAGGCCCTTGTCGCCGCCGAACAAACCGCTCCCGACGTGGTGCTCATGGATGTGCGCATGCCGGGCATGGACGGCCTCGCCGTCGCCCAGCATCTCGCCGAGCTGGACGTGCCCCCGGCGGTGATCTTCTGCACCGCCTACGACGACTACGCAGTGGAAGCGTTTACCTCCCAGGCCATCGGTTATCTGTTGAAGCCGATCAAGCAGGCGGATCTGATCGCGGCGCTGCAGCGGACCCGGCGGGTCAACAAGGTGCAACTGGCCGAACTGCAGCAGTTGACACCGCCGGGCAGCGAAGGGCGGACCCACATTACCTCCAGGAGCCGGCGCGGCATCGACATGGTGGCCGTCGCCGACGTGCGCATGTTCCAGGCGGACCACAAATACGTGACCGCCTATTACGGGGAGGGCGAGTCGTTGCTCGACGAGACCCTCAAGGAACTGGAAGAGGAGTTCGCCGGGCGTTTCGTCCGCATCCACCGCAACGCCCTCGCCGCCATCAGCCATATCGAAGGGCTGGATCGCCATCCGGACGGCCAGTACTACGTTCGCCTCGATGGCATCGACATTCGCCCCCAGGTGAGCCGCCGGCATGTCGGTCCGCTGCGCAAGCTGCTGGGGCGGATCTAGCATCTGCTAAGATACCGGGCACATTTTTGCGGATGATCCCATGACTTTTTCCCGTACCCTGCGCATCGCCTCCCGTCAAAGCCCCCTCGCCCTGTGGCAGGCGGAGCATGTCAAGTCCCGTCTCCAGGCGCACCATCCCGGGCTGGCGGTGGAGATCCTGGGCTTCACCACCCGCGGCGACAAGTTCCTCGACGCGCCGCTGGCCAAGATCGGCGGCAAGGGCCTGTTCGTCAAGGAGCTGGAGACCGCGATGCTCGCCGGTGAGGCCGATATCGCGGTGCATTCGATGAAAGACGTGCCCATGGAGTTTCCCGAGGGACTCGAGCTCGCGGTGATCTGTGAGCGGGAAGATCCCCGGGATGCCTTCGTCTCCAATCGTTACCCGCATCCCGACCAACTGCCCGCTGGCGCGGTGCTCGGCACCTCCAGTCTGCGCCGCCAGTGCCAGATGCGGGAAAAGTATCCCCATCTGGTGATCCGCGACCTGCGGGGCAACGTCAACACCCGGCTGGCCAAGCTGGACGGCGGTGAATTCGATGCCATCATCCTTGCCACCGCCGGCCTGGTGCGTCTCCGCATGGAGGAGCGCATCCGCCTGCGCATGGCCGATACCCTCAGCCTGCCCGCCGGCGGGCAGGGCGCCATCGGCATCGAATGCCGCAGCGACGATCGCGAACTGCACCGCCTGCTGGCGCCGCTCCACCATCTGCCCACCGCCGCCTGCGTCGGCGCCGAGCGGGCGCTGAACCGCCACCTCGAAGGCGGCTGCCAGGTGCCCATCGCCTGTTATGCCGAACTGGTGGATGGCGACAGCCTGCACCTGCGCGGCCTGGTGGGGGCGGTGGACGGTTCCCTTATCCTGCGCGCCGAAGGCCGTGGCGATCGCAACCAGCCCGAGGCCCTGGGAATTGCCGTGGCGAAAGAGCTGCTGGCCCAGGGCGCGGGCCGCATACTTGCGGATGTCTACGGGCGCTGAGGTGGGCCCCGCCGCCGGACCCGTCCTGGCGGGGCTCAGGGCCCTGGTGGCGCGCCCCCAGCGGGCCGAGGACGTCTTTTCGAACCGGCTTCGGGCACTCGGTTGCCGGGTTCACTCCCTGCCGGTCATGACCATCGCGCCTCTGGCTGTCGAAACCTGCCGCCAGAGGCTCGCCGGCCTCGCGGCCTTCGACAAAGTGGTGGTGGTCAGCGTCAATGCCGCGCGGCTCGCCGCCGAATACCTCGACGCCGCCGCATTGAAGGGGGGCCCCGCCTGGTTTGCCGTGGGCCAGGGCAGCGCCGCGCCCTTGCTGGCGATGGGCGTCCCGGTGACCTGCCCGGAACGGGAGGCCACCTCCGAGGGGCTGCTGGCGCTGCCGGCCTTCGCGCAAGTCGCCGCCGAGAAGGTGCTGATCATTCGCGGCGAAGGCGGGCGCGACAAACTGCGCGCCGAACTCACCGCCCGCGGCGCCAGCGTCGATTTCTGTGAACTCTACCGGCGCGAGCTGGACACCGGCCACAGCGCGGAAATCCGCCGCCTGGCGAGCGCGGGCGAGATCGATCTGGTGGTCGCGCACAGTGTCGACGTGCTCGGCAACCTGCTGTCGCTGCTCGCCGGCAGCGGGGTGTCGCTGGGCGGCCTGGCGGTGCTGGTGCCGAGCGACAAGGCCGCCGAGCTGGCCCGGCGGGCGGGCTTCGGCACCGTCGTCGCTGCCGCCAGCGCTCTGCCCGACGCCATGGTCGAGGCCGCCAGGGGCTGGTACACTTCGGATCGAAAGTGATTTTCAGGCCGGTGTGTTGCCGCCTGCAACTTGAGGAAAGCGCCCGTGGAGAAGGATAAAACGCCGGTCCCAGTGCCGGCCAGCGCCGAAAGTGGCAACAACGACGATAACGACAAGGGCAAACCGCCGGCGGGCACCGCGGATCCGGCAGCGACCCGCACGGAGAGCGCGACGGGGGCAGCAGCAACCCCGGGTGCCGGCACCGCCGCCAGCAATCGCTCAGGCGCGCCGCAAAAGGCGGTTCGGCCGCGGCGCCGGGTATGGGGCAAACTGCTCCTGCTGGTGATCGTCGTCGCGGCGGTGGCCGCCGGCTATTACCTGTGGCCGCGCTACGGCGCCCAGTGGCTGGAGGGGTATTTCCCCGCCGGCGGTGTCACCACCGACCAGACCCCTCAGGCCCCCGGCGACGATGGCCACTCCGCCCCCACTTCTTACTCCGATAGCCCTTATCCCGATAGCCCCGATGCCGCCTCGCCCGACACCGCGCAGTCCGTTGCCGGGCCGGAGGACGCCGTCCTGGAGCGCGCACTGGCCGCGGAGGCCGAGGAGCGCCGGCAGCAGGTCGAGCAGTTACAGGGACAGATCGCCGACCTGCACCTGCAACTGAACAGCCAGCAGGATCAACTGCGCCGGCTGTCAACTACCAGCCGTGAAGACTGGTTGCTGGCGGAGGCCGAATACCTGCTGCGCCTGGCCAGCCAGCGGATACTGAGTGAACGCCAAACCGCCAATGCCGTTGCGCTGATGACATCCGCCGACGCCATCCTGCGGGATTTCAACGACACCGAACTGTTCCCGGTACGCAAGGCGCTGGCTGACGATATCACCCGGGCGAGGATGGCCGAGGCGGTCGACCGCGAAGGGATCTACCTGCGTCTCGGTGCGCTGGTCACCGCTGTCGATCGCCTGCACAGTCTGCTGCCGGATCCGCAGGCAGTGGCGTTGAGCGACGCCGAGGCGGTACCTGAGCCGGCGACATGGCAGCGGCGTCTGCTGGCCAACGCCCGGCAGGCGCTGGCCAGGCTGGTGGGCCTGGTGCGCATCGAACGCCGCGACCTGCCGTTGCAACCGATGCTGACCCTGGAGCAGGAACAGGCGCTGCGCGACAACCTGCGGATCGTCCTGGAGCAGGCGCGTCTCGCCCTGCTGAGGGAAGAGCCCGGGATCTACCGGGCCAGCCTCGCCCGGGCCGAATACTGGGTTGCCGGAAACTTCGAGCAGGACCATGTGGCCCAGCTATTCCGCGCCGACCTGGCGGAACTGCGCGAGCAGCCGGTGGTGTCGGAGCTGCCCTCGCCGACCGCTTCGCTGCGCGCTCTGCAGGAATATATCCGGCTGTGGCACAACCGTTACGACGACGGCCCCGGGGAGGGCGCCGACAGCCCCGCCGCCGCTGAGCCACTTGCCTCCAGCGCCGGTGGCGAGGGTGGGCAGCCGTGAGAAGACTCCTGATCATTGCCACCCTCGCCCTGCTGGGCGGCGGCGTGCTCTACCAACTGCTGGCCAGCCAGCAGGGCTTCGTGCTGATCTCGGCCGGCCACTACGTGCTCGAGACCAGCCTGTGGACGGCGGCTCTGCTGGTGCTGGCCGCCATCCTGCTGTTGTGGCTGTTTTACCGGCTGTGGCGGCTGTTGTTCCTGCCCGGGCGCTGGCTGGCGAAGCGCAGCGCGTGGCGCCAGGGAACGTTTCGCAACCGCACTTTCCAGGGCATGAGGGATTTCATCGAGGGCAACTGGCCGGGTGCCGCCGACAAGCTGGAAAAATCCTCCGCCCGCTCGGAGCTGCCGGCGGTCAACTATCTGGGAGCCGCCGCGGCCAGTTACCAGATGGGGGATCGCGAAGCCGCGGAGCGCCTGCTGGCGGAAGCGGAAGCCGCCGGCGTGATCGACAGCTATGGCGCCGGCCTGCTGCGGGTGAAGTTTCTCCTCCACGATCGGGATTTCAACCGCGCCCTGCCGCTGGCCGAAGAGCTGCGGCGTCGCGACCCCGGGCATCCCGCCGCGCTGCGGCTGTTGGCCAGCACCCGCAAAGGGATGCGCAACTGGCGCGGTGTCGAGGCGCTGCTCGAGGATCTGCACAAGTACCAGGCGCTGTCGCCACAGGAACTGGCGGCGCTGGAGGTGGAGGTCCACGGCGAGATCCTCGCCGCCTTCACGGCCGGCCGGCCGGACCACCCCGACGCCGCGGAGCGCCACAAGGCGCTCGATCGACTGTGGCACGACCTGCCGCGCCACCTGCACAGCAATCCCCTGCTGATCGCGGCGTACAGCCGCCAGCTGGTCGCCCAGGGACGGGCTGGCAAGGCGGAAACCGTGCTCGGCCGGTTTCTTGCCAAACACTGGGAGCCGCTGCTGGCGGATCTTTACGGCACGGTGCCGGGCGACATTGCGAAGCAACTGGTCGTGGCGGAGGCCTGGCTTCGCGAGCACGGGGATGACGCAGTGCTGCTGCGCTCGCTCGGCCGCCTGAGCGCCCGCGCGGAGCTCTGGGGCAAGGCGCGCGACTATCTCGAAAAATCCCTGACATTGAGCGCCGCCCCGGAGACCTTTGCCGAGCTGGGTCACCTGCTCGTTCGGCTCGACGACGCGCCGGGTGCCCTGCAGAGCTATCGCCAGGGGCTCGATGCCGCCCTGAAGGCAAGATCGGCCCGGCACTGACCGGGCGCCGTGATCACCCTGTCGCCAGTGGCGGGCATTGCGGCCCGGACTCGGCAATCTGTCGCGACACGTCGAAACGGGCGATATTCGCCATGAACAGCCGGGCGAGCACTGCTGCCGCCGCATCGTAGGCCGCAGCGTCGCCCCAGCTGTTGCGCGGATTCAGATAGCGGCTGTCGACGCCGGGAACCTGGAGTGGAATCTGGAGGTTGAGTACCGGCAGGCGCTCGGTGACGGCATCCTCGAGGTCGCCGCGGGTGATGGCGGCAACGATGGCGCGGGTCACCGACAGCGGAAAGCGCGCCCCCTCGCCTTGTGGGCCGCCGCTCCAGCCGGTGTTGACCAGGTACACCCGGCTGCCGGATTCCTCGATGCGCTTGAGCAGCAACTCTGCGTAAACAGCGGGCGACAGTGACATGAAGGACGCGCCGAAGCAGGCGGCGAACTCCGGGGCGATGGCGGTTTCTGCGGCGCTCCCGGCGGCGCCGACGCGGGCGCTGTAGCCACTGAGGAAATGGTAGGCCGCGGCGCCGCGGTCGAGCACCGCCACCGGAGGCAGGACCCCGCTGACGTCGCAGCTGAGAAACAGGATATGGCGCGGCTCGCCCGCACGGTTCTCCGGGTGGCGCGAAGCCAGATGGCTCAGCGGGAAGCTGCAGCGGCCGTTGGCGGTGAGCTGGCTGTCGCGGTAGTCGATCTGCCGGCCCTGCCCCAAGGTGACGTTTTCGACAATGGCGCCGAAGCGGACGGCGTCCCAGATCAGCGGCTCGTCGTCGCGGGTGAGGCCGATGGTCTTGGCGTAGCAGCCGCCCTCCAGGTTGAATACCGCGCCCCGGCTCCAGGCGTGCTCATCATCACCGATCAGCGGCCGGTCGGGAGTGGCGGACAGCGTGGTCTTGCCGCTGCCGGAGAGGCCGAAGAACAGCGCCACATCGCCGTCCGCGCCGACATTGGCGGCGCAGTGCATGGGCAACACATCTTTTTCCGGCAGCAGGAAATTATGCACGGCGAACATCGCTGTCTTGATCTCACCGGCGTAGCGCAGGCCGGCGATCAGTACCTTGCGGCGGGCAAAGTTGATGATCACCGCGGCGTCGCTGTGGGTGCCATCCTCGAGCGGGTCGCAGACGAAGTCGGCGGCGTGGAGGATTTTCCACTGCTCCTTGGCCGACGGGTTGTAGCGCGTCGGCGTGATGAAGATATTGCGGGCGAAGAGGGCGTGCCAGGCGGTCTGGCTGGTGACCTTGACGGGAATGTAGTGCTCCGGGTCCTGGCCGACATGGAGATGGGTGCTGAAGCGATCGCCCTGGCGGAGGTGAGCTTGCACCTTGTCCCACAGGGCGGTGAAGCGATCCGGTGCGAAGGGACGGTTGGTCGGGCCCCAGTCGATGGTGTCGGTGGTGCTCGGCTCGTCGACGATAAAGCGATCGTCCGGGGAGTGGTCGGTGCGCTGGCCGGTGAAGGTGACCAGGGCGCCATTGCCGGCGAGGATGCCTTCGCGGCGGAGTATCGCCTGCTCGACCAGTTCGGCGGGCTGCAGATCGGTGAAGCGCCTGGTCGGGTAGTCGTCCTGCTGGGTCATGAATGAATGTCCTGTGAGGTGGCCGGCACCGGCTTCCGATTATGCCAAAAAGGCGCGCGGGAGGAAGGGGCCGGCCAACGGGGATCAGTGCAGGGTTTTTGCGGGCGAGAACAAGGCGTCGATCTGGTTGCGATCGAAGTGGTAGAGCCGGTGGCAGAACTGGCACTGCACCTCGACACTGCCGCGCTCCTCGACGATCTCGAGCACCTCCTCGCGGCCGAGGGTGAGCAGCATGTCGGCGGTGCGGCTTTCCGAGCAGCCGCAGGCGAAATGCAGCGAGCGCGGTTCGAACAGGCGCACGCTCTCCTGGTGGAACAGCCGGCTGAGCACCTCGGTGTTGTCGAGGCTGAGGATTTCGTCGCTGGTCAGGGTGTCGGCGAGGATCGACAGGTGCTCGAAATAGCTGTCGCGTTCCTCCCGGCTCTGGGTCTTGAGCGGCAGTGCCTGGAGCAGCAGGCCGCCGGCGCGCTGGCCGTCGGCGAACAGCCAGAGGCGGGTGGGGAGCTGTTCGGACAGGTTGAAATAATCCTCGAGGCAGGCGTTCAGCGTCTCTTTCTCGAGGGGCACGATGCCCTGGTAGCGC
>JBAZCN010000072.1:0-16446 GCA_041655035.1 Porticoccaceae bacterium
GGTGGCGGATTGGGGTTTGTCGATGCCGATGCTGCGGGGCAGGGCGGGCGTATCGATACCCAGGCGCGGCAGGGGCGGCAGATCCACGCCCATGCGAGGCAGGTCCGGCAGGCCCAGGGTGGCGGATTGGGGTTTATCGATGCCGATGCTGCGGGGTAGGGTGGGTGCATCGATGCCGATATTGGGCAGCGTCGGTACGGGCATGGCATGGGCCGAGGCGGCCATGGCCAGCCCGGCGCCGGCCTGCTTGAGGCGTTTGACCATACCTTCCATTTGCTTCATGGGTGCGGATTCTTTGCGCTGTAGACCCTGTTGGTAGCCCTGTACGGTGTTGACGCCAAATTCCGCAAACACGCGGCTGGGGGAGTTGATACCGAGCTTTGCCCTGAACCAGTTGGCGGCTTTGCCTCCGACGCCGACGATCGCTTCCTTGAGGGCGCCGAGCCTGGTGGTGATGCCGCCGATAAGGCCGTCGACAAGGCTCACACCCAGGCCGACGAAGCCGCTGATGAGGTTTGGGAAGAACATCACCAAATTCCCTAGCATCTGGCCAAATGCTCGACCGATACTGGTGGCTTTTTCAAACTCGCCGCCGACAGTCGCCACTGGGGAAAATAGCGACTTGAATCCACGCCATAACCAGCCCACTACACCTGCGATGCCCTCGAACACATGGCGTATGGGGAAAAACTGCAACAAAACCGCCAAGGCTTTGCCAAAGGCGACTATGGCGGGGCCGACAGCACTGGCAAGCCCCTGCCAGAACCCCAGGAAAAAGCCTTTGATGGGTGCCCAGTATTTGTAAATAAGGCCTGCCGCCAGAACAATGGCGGCAATGGCGCCGAGGAGCCAGCCCACAGGGTTGGCCAGTATCACAGCACCCAATGCTTTGAACCCTACCAGCAGGGCAGGCAAGGCGGTTTTGGCCAGCAGAAGCCCTCCTTTTGCCAATCCGCTAAGCACCCACACCACGGGTTTAAGCAATAGGCCCGCGGCGGCGGACATTTTGATTGCCCCTGCCGTCATCATCAACAGGCCCACTGTGGCGGCCAGGCCACCGCCGATAACCAGCACGGCGCTGATGCCAGCGGCCAGCAGTGCCAGAACTCGGGTGAGGGTGGGGTTTTCTTTGGCGAGGGTGCCGATTTTTTCGGAGAGGTCGCCAAACCAGCGGGACAGGGCTTTCAGTTCCGGCGCTAAAGCTTCGCCCACGACGGCCAGAGTATTGGTAAAGGTGCCGGTGGCGGCGTCCCATAGATTGGCGAGGGTGCCGAGTTGCTCCTCGACACGCTTGCGCAGATCAGCCTGGGATTGCAGCTTGCGGACAATATCTTGATAGCCCTCAGCGCCCTGTTCGATGATTTTGCCAAGAGCGATGCCGGTCTCTGCGTCGTCGCCGAAGAGTTCCCTGATAACGTCGCCACGGGCGACAGTGTCGAGATTTTTGAGCTTGTTCAGCTCGGCCATGAATTGGTCGATACCGCCGAACTCACCCTTGCCGTCGGTGAAGTCGAGCAGCGCCAGGCCATTTTTTTGCATCAGCTTGTTGGCTTTGGCGACCTTGTCCATATTGAGCGAGGCGTTGACGACTTTGCGAATCGCATTACCCGCTGAGTCGCCGCGCATACCGGCTTGATCGAGCATCGCCACGAAGGGGGCCAGTGCGGTGGCGCCATCAAGCCCCTGGCGATTGATGGTTTGCATGACCGGCCCGAGATTTTTGTATACGCCGAGCAGGTTGTCTGCCTCGAGGCCGACACCCCTGAGGCGCTGGATAACATCGACCAGGCCAAACATGTCTTTTTCGGATGTGCCGGTGTTTTCCTGTAAAACGGAGACAAACCTGGCGGCTTCGTCGGCGGGCAGTTTCATGCGCACGGCCAGGTAGGCCGCAGATTCACCCAGCCCACCAAGGATGCCCTGGGTGGACATCCCTTGGGATTTGAGCATGGTCATCATGTTGATGAAATCGGCGGTATTGCCGGGGAGCTTGTTACCCAGGTTGGTGGATAGATCGATGATTTTTTGAAACTCCGGGCCAACCTTGCCCGATTGATCCATCAGCTCTACACGCAAGTCGGTGCGTGCGGTTTCCATCGACGAAAACGCCGACACAGGCTTGAGCAGTTGCCTGCCCGCCGCTTGCCCCATATACGCGGCGCCCACGCCATGGGCCATGACGCCCATGCCCGCGCGGTGAAGGTCTTTACCTTGCTGCCGGACCTTGTTGAGTTTGTCCTGCTTGCCGATGAGCTGGTTGAGTTGGGCTTTTTGGCGGTCGAGGGCATCGGTGAGGCGCTGCTCGTCGCTGCGCAGGGCTTTGGATTTATGCCCCAGTTTGTCGGTGCTGATACCGGCATCGCTTAGCTGCTGTTTGTAGCGGCCGAGCTTTTCTTGAGTGATGTCGTGGCTGCTGCCCAGCGCCTTGAGCCGGGTTTCGGTGCTTTTGATTTCCTGTTGGTACTTTTTGATGGCGCGGCTGGATCTGTCGGATGCCTGTTGCGCTGACAGGAGCCTGATTTGGGCCTTTTCCAGCTCGCGGTGGAATTCTGCGCCGCTGGCCTTGCCGTCGAGCATGGCCTTGGCCAGCTTGTTGTACTGACTGCGGGCGTCTTTGAGATTGCTTTTGATGTTGACGTTGGCTTCGCGCTGCTTGTCGAGCGCTGCTGTTAACCCCTGGCTTTTGCCTTGCAGGTCGCGTATGGCGCGGGTTTGGTTGCGCAGCTCGATATTGGCTTTGCGATAGCCGGTGACATCCCGCTGCTGTGCCTGCAGGGCTTTGAGCTCTGATTTGTTGTCGCCGTAGGCCTGATTGAGCGACTTGATCTGTTTGGTGATGTGCTGAATAGGCCGGGTGGCTTTATCGACCGCGCCAAGGATGACCTGGAGTTTGAGATCGGAGGCCATATCAGCCTCCGCTTACACGGGTTAGCCGGGCGCTTGCTGGCGGGGTTCTTCGCTGCTGGCCAGTAGCGCCTGGCTCTCGGCAAGCTGCTCTTTGAGCGCAGCGTCCGACGTGCCGAAGGCCTGGCTCAGCGCCCAGAAGGGCAGCACGATGGCCCACAGCCCCAGGGCGAACATAAACACGGCGCCGAGAGCCAGGCTGATGAACAGCAGGATATTGAGGATGAGTGCCATGGATCACAGTATAGCCTCTACTTTTTGGCGCCGCTACGCGGGGGTTTTGCCCCGCTGCGCTGGCGCGCCCGCTCTCGCCAGGCCATGAGTTCGGAAAGGTTGAGGGGGTCCATCTGCTCTGGGCCCCAGTGAAAAATCACGGCGATATCGGCCATGGCGTCTTCGACTTGGCGAGGGATTACTCCGCCTTGGCCGACCTCGTCAACAAAAAACCGGTCACCGCGATGCCCATCTGGACGATATCCGCCGGGTCCATGGTGCGGATTTCGGCCTCGGTGAGGGCCGGCTCGGTGATGCGGGGCAGTAACTTGGTGAGGGCGGCGACATCCATTTGCATGACATCCATCAGCGCCACCCCGCGGAACGCGCCCGCCATGGGCTTGCGAATCGCCACCTGGGTGATGGTTTTACCCGCCCGCTCGATGGGGGACTCCAGTTCGATGTGCTCGGTGGTGGCTGTGGCGACCGCTGTAGGGGGTTGTGTGTGTTCGGTTTTTCCGCTCATGGTGTTGTCCTCGAGGGGTGTGGCTGCGAGAGAGTTGGGTGTCCCGGCTTCGCGCGATTTGGCCGCTTATGGTTGCCCCGTTCCCGGCCTTGATCGCACCTGATCCGTTTGTACCTTGGGGCGGATCAGGGGTGACATCGCGCGCTGTGCTGCACCGTGCCGGGCGGTGCGAGAGGGTGTGGAACGGCCCCGGCGTTTACAGCCCCAGCGCGGCGCGGCGCTGGGCCAGGCGATCGACCCCGCGGACGATAAACACCATGCCGGGGATGTCGATTTCGATGATGTCTTCACCCGCCACGGTGAGCTTGTAGTAGGTGCAGCTGGTGGTGGTTTCGATCTGGTTGTCGCCACCGCTTTCGGCCTCGCCCATGGCGATGGTTTTGTGGCGGCCGCGCACCACCACCTCGACCGGGGTGATTTCGCCGGTTTCGTCGCTTTCGTAGCTGCCGGTGAAGCGCAGCAGGGAGGCGTCGTGAATGGGTGTGCCGTAGTCGTTGAAGATGTCGGCGATGATGCCGGCGGCGGTCCATTCAAACTCGATGACTTCTTGCCCCATGTCGATTTCCACGGTGCCGTCCATGCCGCCGCCGCGGTATTCCTCCATGCTGCGGGCCAGTTCCGGCAGGGTGAGGCTGGGGATTTGCCCCTGCCAGTTGTTGCCGTCGCCGAAGAGGTTGAAGTCTTTCAGTTTTTTGGGGAGTGCCATGGGTATCTCCTTTCAGGGGCGGTGGTCGGTGCCGATCAGGCGACGCGGTCGGCGAAGTCCACCAGGTATTGGTCGGTGATGCGCTGCTGGAACATGAGGTTTTCCAGGGGTGGCACCGGGGTGTAGTCGTAGTCGATGTAGAGCTTGCCGCTTTTGAGGACGTCGGGTGTGTTGAGGGTGTCGTCCATCCAGGCGGAGCCACCGAGGATGTAGCCGCGGCGGGTGAGCTCGCGGAACTTGGCGTTGATGCCTTCGATGATGTCGCGCACCAGGCTGGGGTGCATGGGTTTGTCGATGGCCCACAGGTGCGCCTCGGCGATGGTGTCGGCCACGACCTGGGCGGTGCGGGTGTAGTTTTCGAAGGCGAACAGCGGATCCTCGCTGCAGGTGCGGCTGCCCCAGAAGCGGAATCCGGATTTTTGCACCAGGGTGGTGATGTCGGCGGCGTTGAGCAGGCCTGCGTCGGTGGCGGGGTCTTGCAGGTCCCAGCTGACGTCGGCGCTGATGCCGGTGACGCCGTTGACGGGCATGTTGGAGAGGGTTTTATGCCAGCCGATCTCGTTGTCGAGGCGGGCGCGGTGGCCCAGGGCCTTGGCGACGGCGGGCAGGGTGGCGGTGGCCTCGGCGACCACGTCGAAGGCGGTGAAGTCGGGCCAGATGACCATGGCTTCGCGGGCGCCGATGCTGTCGCGGTAGGTGACGGCTTCGGTGACGGTGGCGCAGCCGTGGGCGCTGAGGTAGGCGAACCCGCGCAGGGCCTGGGCAATGGCGACAAGGGCGGTGGCGACGTCGGCGGTGTCGAGCTCGGGCACGCCAAGGATGCGGGGTTTTACGCCCAGGTGCTGTTCCGCCACCAGGAGGGCTTGCAGGCCGGTTTTCTGCCCGGTTTGGGCATCCACATCGCCGATGATATTGGCTGTGGTGGCGGCGTCGTCGATGCCTTCCTCCACCCGTACCACAACGACGAGGGCGCGGGTTTCCGCCACGATGGCGCGCAGGGCGCGGGAGAGGGTGCCCTCGACACCGGCATCGGCGATGGCTGCGTACAGGTCGGTGATTAGCACCGGGGTGTTGAGGGGGAAGCGCTCGGCGCTGGCGTCGCTGGCGATGGCCACCAGGCCGATGACGGCGGTGGAGACGGTGCGAATGGGGCGGGTGCCTTCGTTGATTTCGACGACACGGACGCCGTGGTGATAGGTCTCGGGCATGTGTTGTGCTCCTGCGCAGGTGGCTGAGGGTAGATTCGCCCCCCGGTTACCGTGGTAAGCGATACGTCACCATGGTTGCCCGCGCGGGCGCGGGCTGCCAGCGAGGGGGGCTGTATGCGCAGGTTTTACAGGCGGCCGTGGCGATCGAGTTAAACGGCGTCAATCTGTGCGGCGGCGTCTGGGGCATTGGCGTCGATAGCGGCGAGGACTTCCTGGCGCCGTTGTTTGGTACCCAGGGCCTGCCCGTAGGCTTGGCTGTAGGCGGTGGCATTGGCGAGGATGCGTGCCACCACGTCGGCAACGGCAAGGCCTTTGGCCGCGGCGATGTGTTCGAGGAGGGGCACCGGTGCGGTATTGTCGGCCGCGTAGCGTTCAGCTTGGGCTTGTTGTTGTGGCCAGGATTCGATTTCGTAATCGGGGTAGCCGGCGCGAATTTGGTCGACCACGGCGGTAAAGTTGCCGTCGATCTGTTGGGATTTTACGGCGCGTAGTTGTTCGATGTTGTCGAGATGGATCTGGGCGCGCCAGGTGTTGTAGTCGGTGAGCAGGTCGGCATGCTGTTGCTCTGTAATTGCCGTTGCCGCTGGCGGCAAGGGCACCGTGTCGGGCAGGCGGCCGATGATAATGGCCGGCTTGGCGCGCCGGTCGACAGCATCGACGATGAGCGCGGGGTGCGGTAGTGCCGGGCCGTGGCGCAATGGGAATAGATTGGCGGGGCGGCCGTCTTTGGCGTCGATGTAGTGGGCGGTGAGGTGCTGCATGGTGGCTCCTGATAATTACCGCTAGCTCAACAGAATTCGGCGGACTGCGCGGACTCTTTGCAGCGCGGTAAACCCGCTGCGTAATTGACGGCCGTGCCAAAAATTTTGGATCCATGCGTCAGGCCCATTGTCTTCGGTGGAACTCCAGTAAAAGCCCGTTGCAAAGGCCTCGGCCTGGCCCTCCTGAAATGGCACCAGTGAGGTTTGAGGAGGGTCGTCGTCGGAATAGCCTGATCCCGGCGGATCCGAGTTTTGATTGGTGCCATAGACCGCCGCAGCCCCATACCAGGTGCTGGCATCTCTCAACGTATTTTCGTTATCGGCATTTTTCGGTTTGAAGTGCCGGTAGCACAGCTCAAGTTCGTCCCGTGAGGGCAAATACCAGTCGGTATAGCCATTAAGCCCTGAGCCAGCATTACAGTTGTCCTCACACCATTTAACGGCAGGGAACAATGTCAAGTCGCCTGCCGCAGCGGCGATGATGGCGTCGTAATTGGCTTTTCCGTCGGCGGCGGTGTTGGGGGGCACGCCGCCGGTGTTGTTGACAATCGTTGAGGTGGTACGCCAATTTCTGGTAGAGCTGCCGCTGTCGCCGTCGCCGGGGGAGAGGATAAGCAAATAGGTGAGCCCGTCATAATCCGAGACGATAGTGCCTGCAATATACCCACCACCATAGGGCGCGCCGATATTGGTGGGGTCGAAAAATTCCACTTCAGTTGTAAACCCAGTTTGAGCAGACCACTCCGACCAGCCGTACGTTTCACCTTGATGCCGGGCCTCGACCAGGTAGCCGGTTTCACCGTCTTGTAAGACCCCTTCCGGGATGGCATAGGCTGTCATGTTTGCGGTGATATCCCCACTGTCGTGAATGACCGTTCCATTCGATGCCAGGCGTATGCGGATTTGCGTGGCGATGTGGGTGTCTGTACCGCCAGCCACGGAAAAGGCACTGGTTTCAATGACGGGCATTTCTGGCACGTCTACTGCCTCATCGGCAGGGCTGGTGATGGTGGGCGCCTCAACAAATATCGCCGGTGTGGTAAAGCTGGTCAGTGGGGATTTGTCGCTAATATCGTCGAGCACGGTTTCATCTTGATAGCACCACCAGAAGGTTGACTGTTGCGGCAAGTTTGTCTCTACGGTGTGTGATAACGCAGGCGTAATGGTATCTGGCGCGATTGCTACTCCTGTGTAAAGGGGGTTGCCCGCACCATCGGCATTGTCGTACACATAAAAATGACGCTGTAGCTGGGGAATGCCGTGCAGTGGGTAGTAAGGCCCACCCTCAAGGGTTGGCGTAAAAAGGGCTTCAATACCACCGACTGGCGCGATATTGAGTGGGCGACGAACGCGGGGGGCGTAATCGTAAATAAACCTATGGGTGGCCAGCGCTTGTGACGGATCCACCACCAGTGTCACCAGGCTGGCGTTGGCCCACTCCACCAGTACGCGGATAAGAATTTCCTGCGCGGAGCCGTCGGCGAGGGACATTTTGTAGGTGGGCGGAAAACGGCCGATGGCGATCAGGTCATCCTCCGCATCCTTGATGCCCACTTCGCGAATGGAGTAGCCGCCTTCGTCTTGTGGGATCACGCCTTCGACAATGATTCGCGAGGGGTTGTCTGGATCCACCGCCATAAAGCTGATGGGCGCGGACCAGCGCTCATCGACCAGCTCTGTGCGCGCGACCAGGGCTGCGGAGTCGTAGCTGTTGTAGAACCCCTCGCCACCGCCGGTGCCGATGTGAATGGTGGCTAGCTGGACGGGGTTGCCACTGATTTCAGCCGCTGCGTATTTTTGCAAGCCCACGGCAGTGCGCAGGGTGTAAAACTGTGTCATGGGGAGTCCTCTGGATAGAGCGTTACCGTGTTGAGGTGTGTCGTTGCCTGGGCTGAAGACAGGATGCCCCTGGAGATTGGCGACCAGCCCACCAGGTGGGGCCAGGCGGATAACCGACTGTTGCGATGCAGAGTGTTGATGATTTGGTCGTATTGAGATTGGTCCATTTCCCGCCCCGGAACGGTGTTGATAATCCGGTAGGTGGCAGGATTGCCGCCGTAGCTGAACCACTCGCTGAACAGCAGCCCGGGTAGCCCCAGGTTTTCGATAGCCTCTTGGGTGCTGGTGACATTACCCAGCCGACGGCGCCGTTCAAGCGCGGCGGCAACCACGGCGCGCTGCTGTTGTTCTGGCCACTCGGCCGACCACTCGACGACGCCCACCGCCCAGGCGAGCCAGGGGAGGATATTGAGTGGGCAGGTGGCGGGGTTCCACAGGCTGTGGTGGTTAACGGGGAGAGCTGTGGCGTCGGCCAGGGTTTCGGCCAGGCGGGCTTCGAGCGCTGTTTTGTTGGGGGGTAACAGTGTCATGCCAAGGTCACCGTTACTGCCGTGCAGTAGGCGGCCTGGGTGTTGTCGCAGGTGATGTCTTGCTCGAGGTTGAGTTCAACCCGGCTGACACCTTCGACGTAGAGCACCGCCAGGGCGGCGTCGCGCACCACGCCTGCCCCCAGTTTGTGGTGAGCATCTACAAAGGCCTGGATTTTGGCCTCGGCGGCATCGCGCACCACGCTGGCATCGGGACCGGGGGCAACGGTGATGGTGGCGGCGATGTTGTATTCGATCACCGTGGCGCTTTGCACGCTGACGCTATCGGTGAGAGGACGCACGGTGTCGTCATTCAAGGCGGCCAATACGGTGGCCTGCAGGCCGGCATCGGCAATGCCGTTGCCGGTATTGGAAAGCACGGTAATGGTGACCTGCCCCGGCGCGAGGGTGATGGCGCTGGCGTCTTTAACGTCGCCATCGGCAGAGAGGGCGTGGTAGATGTAGCCGTCGCGAGGCCCTGCCGTGCTCCAGCCATCGGGGGCCAGCAATAGGCGGCGGCGGTAGTCAGTGTCGCTTTCATACAGGGGGGCAACCGGGGGGATGGCGTCTGGGTCGCCGGGGTTGATTTGCAGCCGTGCGGTGGCGTAGTAACTGACGCCGATGTGGTCTAGCTCGGCACCGGTGGCATAGGCCACCAGGAGGGCTTGGGCGCGTTCGTTGAGTAGCTGGCGCAGCAGCAACTCACGGTAGGCGTTCTCTTGCAGCAGTTTAACGAGGGGTTCGCTTTCGAGGGCGAGGGCTTCAGACAGGGTGGGGCGATCACCCTCCGGTGTGAGCTCTAGCAGACGTGCCTTTCGCTCTGCGAACAGGGTCTCGAAATCGAGCGAGTCGATAATGCTGGGAGGGGGCAGCAGGGATAGATCAATACTCATGTGATGGCTGTCTCCAGGAATACGGGCTGGCCGTCACGGGTTTGGCCGTCAATTTCGAGGATGGCGCCGCCGGGGTGACTGGTATTGATGCGGCGGCGAACGGCGGTGATGCGCAGGCGCGGTTCCCAGCGCAGCAGGGCCATGACGGTGGCGGCGTAAGCGCGCAGCAGGGTGGCGTCGTTGAGGGGTTGGTCGATGAGGTCGGGCAACAGTGAGCCGTAGTCGCGGCGCATGACGCGGGTGCCCACGGGCGTGGTGAGGATGTCGCGCACGCTTTGGCGGAGGTGGTCGAGGCCGTCGATCCGGCGCCCTGTGGTTGCGTTCATGGCGCTCATTGCTGCGGGTTGGGGGCGCCGGTGGTGCCACCGCTGTCACCGGGGTGATTGTGGCCGTTGTAGATGGCGCGGTCGGCGGCCATGGTGCGCACGCCGTCGCTGACGTGGCCGCTGGCGGCGAGGTTGCCGGTGATGGTGACGTCGCCGACGACGGTGATGCCGCCGTCACTCACCAGGTGGAGGGTGGCCCCTGGCGGCAGGGTGATGTGGGCGGCTTGCTGCTGGTGGTTGTATTGGATGACGGCGCCGTCGGGGAAGGTGCGGTGCCACAGGTGTGGGTTGTCCGACGGGGCGGGGTGTTGCTGTTGGTAGAGGGCGGGCAGGACGACGCCGGCGGCGGGGTCGCCACCGGGGGAGAACACGAGGACTTGTTCGCCCTCTATGGGGGGATCCCAGTCGGTGGTGGTGCCGGCGCGGGCACTGACCCAGGGGAGCCAGCCGGTGAGCAGTTGGCCGCTGGCGACACGGACACGGGCGGCGCTGTGGTCCACCTGGGCGATGGTGCCCAGGCGGATCAGGTTGTGTATCAGGCGCAGCAGTTCGGCGGTGTTGTTCATGCCGGTATGCTTGCCCGCGCGGGCGCGTGGCGCCACGCGGTGTGGGTGTAAATGGCGGGGTTACAGGGGCGGGCTCAGGTGAGGTGGTCGATGAGCATGTCGCGCACCAGGTTGCGGTCGGCCTCGCTGATGCCGATCAGGGGGCGGGCGGGGTATGGGTAGTGGGGCCCGCCGGGGGTTACGCGGTCGCGCAGGCCGTAGTGGTGGACGCGGGCGATGCGGGCAACCCGGCCGGTGAAGCCGACGCCGGCGGCGCTGGGACTGCTGGTGATGCGCAGGTGTTTGGCCTGGCGGATTTTGGCGAACATCGGGCCGCGACGGATGGCGCCCTGGCGCTGGCGGTGCTGGCGGTGCTGGGGTTTGCGGGGTTGGAAGGGGCTGCCGTCGGGGTCTTGCTGGGCGCGAATGCGGGCGCTTTGGCTGCGGCGCAGTTCCCGGGCGATGGCAGCGGCGAGCTTGCGGCGCTGGGCGGGCTGCAATTTGTCCAGCAGGGGGGCGACCCAGCTTTCGAGGGCGTCGAGGTCAGTCACCGGGTGGTTCCTCTGGGGTGTCGCCCCATTCGGCGATGAGGGTGTAGCCGGGATCTACGTCGGCGTTGCGCAGGTAAAGCTGCCAGTGGGTGGCGGGGCAGGCGTCGATGGGGAATTCGGGCATGCGGTGTTCGGCATCAATGCGGCCGGCGGCGCAGTCCACCAGGGCGACGACGCGCTCGGTGAGGGTGACGTCGATGGCGAGGTCCCAGCTTTGGTTGGTGAGCAGTTCGGCCTGGAAGCGCACGGCTTCGCTGGGTTGCAGGTTGGGCTGGTAGTGGGAGAGCCATTGCAACAGGGGGATGATGACGGTGTCGAGGTCGCCGCTGTGGTCCATCAGGAGGATTTTGACGGGGACGCTGTATTGGTGGGACAGGGTTTGGCCGCGGTGGAATTCGATGGTGCCGTCTTCTATGAAGGTGAGGAGCTTGTCCGGGTTGGCGGCCAGGCCCGGGATGGCGTTGATGAGGTGCGCGCGCAGGGATTGCAGTTTTTTCATGTGCGGGTGCCGGTGGTGGTTATGGCCCAGTGGTGGATACGCGGACCCCAGTGCAGCAGGGGCCGGGTGTGGAACAGCCCGGCGTGGCCGCGGGCGGGCACGGGCGGGGTGTCGGTGTTCCAGTTGGTGATGTTGGGGGCGGGGTCGAAGCCGTGGCGCCCTGCGGCGCCCCAGCCGTGGCGACGCGATATAGGGTTGGCGACGCTGATAAATCGCCCCCATAGGCGCCCCAGGCTGACGATCCAGTCGGCGGGGTTGTAGAGGCACAGCACGGGCACGTGGGTGGGCCAGGGGCAGTCGCGGCGCAGGGCGGGCTGGATGCAGATGACGGCGCCGGCGGGGGCGCCTGCTTCGAGCAGTTCCCAGCACACGAGGCAGCCGTTGCTGTGGCCGACGAGGATGTCGCCGGGGGCTATGTGGGGGAGGATGCGGCGGGTGGCCTTGCGGTTGCGCCAGCGCAGGCGCAGCAGGCCGACCCAGCCGTAGTTGTGGTCGATGACGTCGATGCCCTCAAGGGCAAAGAAGGGGGCGAGCTTGCCGATGCTGTCGCTGCCGCCGTCGCTGACGTTGAAGCCGTGGATGAGGTGGGCCTTCATCCGGGGCTGGGCTCGCGGTGGCCGCCACTGGCGATCGCGGCTTGTTCTATCCAGTCCAGCACGGTGAGGATGAGGGCGCGGTGTTGGGCGCTGAGTGGGACGTCGAGGCCTATGGCGAGGCGGTGGTGGACGTCGCCGAGGAGGGCATCCACCAGCAGGCGGTCGGCGGGGGATAGGGTGTGGTAGCCCACCAGGTGGCGCACGTGGTTGCCCAGCTCGCCGAGGGCGAGGGTTTGTGTGTCGTCCAGTACTGTGCGCACCAGTGCAACCCGCTGGATGACCTCGGTGGCGCTGACGTTGTTGTTTTCGATGAGTTTGAGGGTGGCGAACTGGACGGGCAATTGAGGGGCGCCGGGTGTTGCGCAGCCGCTGAGGATTGCCGTGAGGATGAGGGCCAGGGCGGGGAGCAGGGCTGTGGCCAGGGGAGTTTTGAGGGCTTTCATGGGCGGTTCCTTATGGGCGGGGTTTTCAGTCGATGCCGGTGAAAAACCGGTGGGCGCCGATTTCGAGGTAGTTGTCGCGCTGTGACCAGGCGGGGGCGCGGGGGCTGTTGTGGAGCCGGATGGTGAGGTAGTGGGTGGCGCCCCCGGTGGGGTCGGGTGCGTGGCCGTCGAGGGCATCAATGAGGGCCTTGAGGGCGGCGCGGCAGGTTTTTTTTGGATGGCCTGACGGTATTCCTGGCGCAGGCGCACCAGTAGGGTGTAGTTGGGGTCGTTGGCGTTCCAGACGCTGTATTGCCAGGGTTTGAGGCAGACGGCGGCGATGGAGTGATCGGGGTGGCCGGGGACGCCGGTGCCCCACCAGCGCCTTGCCTTGGCGCGGTTGAGGAGGGTGTGGGCGATGGCGAGGCGGCCTTCCTGGGTGCAGCCGCGGGCTTCGCCGTGGATGGTGAGGGCGCCGACGAGGATGTCGGTGTCAGTGGCTTTCATGGGTGTTGGCCTTTTGTACGTTGATGGTGACCTCGAGGCCGATTTTGCGCAGGACGAGGCGCATGGAGAGGTTGCCGGCGGCGAGGGCCAGGGCGGTGATGATGCTGGCGGCGCCGGTGAGGAGGATGAGCTGGCTCCAGCCAATGATGCTGCCGGGGAAGAAGAGGGTGGCGCCGGCCAGGGCGAGTACCGCGCCGAAGGCACCGGTGACGGCGTAGGCGATGGCGTAGGCGGTGATGGTTTCGCGCCGGGTGCGGTTGTGCTGGATGCTGGCGACGCAGCCACCAACCGCGCCGTTGACGATGGCGCCGATGAAGGGGATGAGTTCGCGCAGGCTGAAGCTTTGGTCGTCGAGCATGGGGTGTACGGTCCTTCTGATCATCATGTTCATTGCCTTGCCCCCTATGTCCATAGCTGCAGGGTGTCGATGCGGTGGGGCGCGGTGGTGGCTTCCGGCAGGGCGACCTGGGTGCCTTCGGGGAGGATGGGGCCGTGGCTGGCGAGGCCTGGGTTGAGCCGGAGGGTGTGTTCGGTGACGCCGGCTGTGACGCCGAGGATGCGGTGGCAGAGGGCGTCGAGGGTTTCGCCCTGGCGGGCTCTGGCGCTGCGCATTAGATGAGCTCCACGGTGGTGTGGGTGCGGCCGGTGATTTCGGCCACAGCCCAGCGAGCGTCGCGGCGGTAGTCGTCGGCGGCGAAGTCCTTGGCTTGGCCCCGTTCGTCCCCGACGCCGGTGGCGCTGTGGTCGCGGTAGCGTTCCATCAATAGTGCGTGGGCGGTGGCGTAGACGGCCTGGCGGTAGAGCAGGAGGTAGTAGCCTGGGTTTGCCCAGTAGAGGGAGGGGATGTCGTCAGCTGTCGACGCGCCCGCGGCTTGTTGTGCTGTTTGCCAGTCGGCCAGTTGACGGTTGATGTCGGCGATGGCAAGGGCGAGGGCGTGGCTGACCCTGGGGGGGGCGATGCTGGTGTCGATGCGATGGGTTTGCCTGAAGTCGGCAGGATCCACAGCGGGCCAGAAGCCGTTGTTGTCGATGGCCTCGGGCGCGTCTTGGGTCGGTGCTGTGCCGTAGGCAATCAGTGACATGGTGACCTCGTTGCTGGCAGGGCGAGCCGGGGTGGTGGAAGGGTGGGCCGGGCTGTCGGTGGGAGAACGTCACCTTGGCCCGGCGCCCTCCCGGCGTCGGCGTGCGACCTGGTTGGGGTGGCTAGTTGTTGTCCTGGCCCCCGGCGTTTTTGAGTTCCCGCTCCAGTTTTTCGATGTCCTTCTTGACGCCGACGCGGTCGTTGAGCACGAGGGCGCGGTTGAGGTTATCGAGGGCGGCCTGGGGCTCGCCAACGGCGCGCCAGGCGTAGCCCATGGCTTTGTGGAGCTTGGCGCGGATCTGGTCGTGCATGTCGGCGCCTTCGGTGAGGGCGTAGGCGCGGTGAAGGGTGCCGAGCAGGGATTCGAGATTGGTGCCGTCGACATCGATGAGTTTGAGAGCTTCGTCGGCGACCTGCTCGGCCACCAGGGAGGCGGTGTCGCGCTCGTAGTGGTCGGGTGTGTTGAGGCCGTGGCGGAGGGCGTATTCGGCGATTTCCAGCCCGCTGTCGAGGTCGCCGATGTCGAAGTGCCAGACCATGCAGGTCATGAGCACGTCGTCCTGGGCGCCGTTGCCCTTTGCCAGAACGCCCTGGGTGTAGGGGGCGAACTGGGGCAGGAGCTGGCGCTTTTTCTCGACCTTGGCCTCGACGGATTTGATGGCCTTGAGGGTGCGGCGCGCCTCCCACAGGGCGGCGGCCATGAGTTCGTACTGGTCGCCGGTTTGGGGTGCTCCGGCGGGGGCTGCGCCGGCGGCGGTGGCCGCCATGGCGCGCTGGAAGTGTCGTTGGGCGGGTGTTGCCATCGGTGTCTCCTTAAAAGCCCGGGGCAGCGCCAGCCATGGTGCTGGTTACCCCGGGGTACTGCTCGCTCTCAGGGTGGTATCAGGGGCCCGCGGGGACGTCGAAGGTGACGTTTTCGATCAGGCAGCCGAAGCCGTAGTCCTCGACCACGTAGGCGTCGTTGCTGGATTCGTAGTTCTCCACCCGCTTGCGCTTGGGGTTGTCGATGATGTGCCGGCGCCGGCTGCCGGTTTGCCAGTAGAGGGAGAGGTTCTCCAGGCTGGTGATGAAGACTGTGCCGGCGGGCACGAAGGGTGCGCGCACGGCCTGCAGGCCGCCGACACGTTTCTGGCTGATGATGAGGTCGAGTGCCTGGTTTTCCGTCGGCGTTTGGGCGTGGGCGCTGATCATGGGGAAGTATTTGTCGGCCAGCATTTCGCGGCCCATGATGGCCACCAGGTCGGTGGATTCGCGGAACCAGGGGTCGACGAGGTTGTTCACCGCGTCGAACACCAGGGCGTCGAGGTTGGCGTAGTCGCCGCCCTCGCCGATGGTGATGGCATCGGATTCGGCGACGACCTCGGTCATGACCCGGGCCGGGGCGTGGGTGCGGTACTTTTCGAGCCAGCCGATGTTCACGTCCTGCAGCAGCGGGTTGGTGGCGCGATTGGTGGCGGTGGCGGCGCTGGTGCCGTTGAAGCCGATCATGATGCGGTCGAGGGCTTGCTGGCGGACGATGGCGTTGCGCACCCGGGCCTGGAAGTCGGGGAATTTGGCCCAGGCGTCGAGCTTGCTCCAGGGCAGGAAGGTGTCGAACTCGGTGCTGACGCATTCGTAGCCGTTGTCTTCGAGCCCGGTGAGGTCGCGGGGGGCGCGGTCGTTGGCGCTGACGTCGGTGCGGCCGGCGATGGGGCCGCTGAGACCGAGGCCGAGTTTTTCGCCCTTGAGTTCGTCGACGCCGATGATGTTGATGCGGCCGAGAAATTCGGAGCTCTCCTGGATTTTGCTTTCCAGGGTTTGTTGGACGCTGGGCTCGACGGTGAAGCTCTCCGTGGCGCTGGGAACGCCCGAGAGTTGCGCGAGGCGCTGGGTGAAGTTGTTGAAGGCGATGCGGGTGTCGTTGCGCATGGGTGGCAGTCCTTAGCAGTCGGTGAGTACGGGGGCGCCGTCGCTGCCGGTGGCGCTGGCGCGGGGCGGGGTGTCGGGGTCGTTGTCGAGCCGGGTGTAGAGAGCCTCGAAGCGTTCGAGCAGGGCTTGGTGCTGATCCTTCAAGTCGTTGAAGGCAGCGGTGCTCTCGTCGAGGGCGGTTTCGAGGGCGCTGTGCTTTTCGACGAACAGGCCGAGGGTCTTTTCCAGATCGGCCCGGAAGGCGGAGAAGTCGCCCTTGGATTTATCGGTGTGGCGCTTGAACAGGGCCTTGACGCTGTCGAGCAGAGTGACGTGGTCCAATGGATCTGCACACCCCAGTTAAGAGAAAATGCCCTTAACTGGAGGAAATTACATGACCACGAGAAAACAGTATTCCAAGGAGTTCAAACTGGATGCCATCAGTCTGGTTTTAG
>JBAZCN010000073.1:0-16432 GCA_041655035.1 Porticoccaceae bacterium
CCATCAGGGCTGAAGCCCTGGTGGAGCCACCCACACCGGCATTCATCGCCGTCCGCACGCTGAGGTCCCTGATACCCGGATTGGCCAGGGCCACGGCCACGGTCTCCAGCAGCCTGGCCTGTTGTCGACCGGGCAGCTCCAGCCTGAACAGCAGGTAGAGATACTGCACCCAGGAAACTTTTCCCAGCAGATCGCCGTACACGTCATAACCCGAGCAGTAACAGGCCTTGGCCGCATAAGGATTATCGGCCTCAGACTCTTCGTACCAGATTTTGGTTTTGATGGTCTCTTTATTCTGTGTCATCTGCCTTTACTCAATACCCGTGTTCTCAAATCGATGGGGGGCTTCGCTTCCCCATCGATACGCACATCCAACAGACTCGGGCCCGCCCGGTGACAGATATGGTGCATGTCCAGCGCCAGCAGATCGTCGACCGACTCGATGACATAGCCATCGACGCCCATTGAACGAGCCATGGCGGCGAAATCGATCCTGGGGAGATCGAAACCCGTCCGCTCGGCCTCGGTAAGGCGCTGACCGTGCTTGACCATACCATAGGCGGCATCGTTTAGGATCAGGTAAATCACCGGCAGCTTTTCCTGGATGGCGACGGTTATCTCCTGGCTGGCCATGAGGTAACTGCCGTCGCCAGTGATGCAGACCACGGGCGTGCCCTGAACCCCCAGGGCAATACCCACGGCGCTACCGATAGCCCACCCCATGGAGGCAAAATCAAAAGTGGCCTTGAACACCCGGTTGTTCCGCCCCGACCTTGCCTGGCTCTGATAGTCGTGAGGATGTAAATAATGTACTGCCCAGGCAAAACTGTTGCCTGAGTCAGCCACGTAACGGGTACTGGGTGGAAAGAGTCGCGGCAACTCCGTCATCAGTCTTTGCGGAAGAATCGGTGAGCGATCGTCGCTGCACGCGAGAGGATCATCGAGCTTGAACCCGTATTCCCGCCGCGCCGTCAATTCGGCGACCCGCTCCGGCAACCACCGGCGCGGCCGGGCTTCCGCGTCCAGACGGCCGAGAACTTTCTGGAGGATAAGCCCGGTGCTCCCTTGCAGATGCAACCTGGCCATTGGCGAGCCGATAAAAAAATCCGCGGATGTCGCAACATGGACCAGCCGCGAATTGAGCAGCGCGACCCGATCCCAGGCATTGCTGGCCCACTCGCCAAGCCTCGAGCCAAAGGCGACAACCAGGTCCACATCCGGATCGCACAGGGTCTCGATCGCGGTGCCATGTCCGGCAAAGCCGACAACCCCGCGAAACAACGGATGGCAGGGATCCACCAACCCCTTGCCATGAGGCGTGACGATAAGAGGGATATCCAGCCAGGAAGCCACCTCGAGCATCGCCTCCACCGCCTCGGCGGCTTCATCCCCCAGCACGAACACAGTCTTACGGCTGGTGGTCAGCAGTCGGAAAAATTCCTCGAACGCCAGCGGGTCGTAAATCTGGCCGCTGGCAACAAGCCTCGGCAGATTGGCGAATTGCGGCTGGCGGTTGGCCGCCGTTTTCAGGATGTCTATGGGTATGCTCAGATGGACCGGTCCCTGAGGATAGCGGTGGGCGGTGATGATGGCCGCCGCCAGCTTGTGCTCCAACTGGTCAGGGTGTGACACCAGGGAGTTGTACAGGGTGATGCTCTCGAAAAAGGAGAGCGCGTTGATACCGGTACAGGACGACTCCTGGAGGGCACCGCGGCCGAAGGTCGTGAGCGCTGTCTGGGCGGTGATTGCCAACAAAGGAACATGATTGGCATAGGCCGAGGCCACACCCGTTATCAGGTTGGTGACGCCCGGGCCCGTGGTGGCAAAGCACACACCCAGCTTTCCGGTGGCGCTGTGGTAGCCATCGGCCATAAAAGCGGCACCGGTCTCGTGGCGACTGATCACACACCTGGGCCCGCCCCGCTGCTCACTGCGCGCCAAGGCATTCAACAGCGGCTCGATGGCCCCCCCGGGCACGCCGAAAACATAGTCAACTTCAAGGCGCTCGAGGTAACGGACCAGCAGGTCACCCAGCTCCCCAGCACCACCCTTTCCATTCACATTCTCTGCCGACAGGAATTGTTCTGACATAACTCTCCATGAACACAGGTTTGCTAGGCAACAATTTCTCAGAGAGAATCAAAGTTGCTTTGGAAAGTTCAGGATTATCAGTCCAAAGCTTAGGATTTACAATCGCATGGAAGCTGGACGCCCCCGGAAATATCGGCTTTCAACAATACCGCCCCACCTCACGCCCGACGGCGGCAGAAAGTATCTGCGGAGCCAGGCCGGGTTTGTCACGGCACTTTTGTCACGGCACTGGAGATTCACATCCCGCAGCGCTCCCGGCCGCCTTTCTGCAACCATGGGGGACGCAAAAAAGCCCGACCAGGGGTCGGGCTTGAAGCGCTGAGTCCTTGGAACAGAAGCATTCCAGGCACAGCCCATACTACAGCATCTGGCAAAGGCCAGGCTAAAGGCCTATGCGCTGGATGTTCTTCTCCAGTGTGGCCTCCCCGATACCTTTTATCTCGAGCAACTGCTCCTTGCTGGTGAAGGAACCGTTCGCCTCCCGCCAGGCGACGATGGCCTGCGCTTTGACGAGTCCTATGCCCACCAGTCCGGAGGCGATTTCCTCGGCGGACGCGCTGTTGATATTCACTGTCGCCGACTGCTCGGCAACTGCCTTGCCGCTATTTTGAGACGGCTCCTCGGCCACTGCCGGGGCTTGCCAGCCGGCCAACAGCGATATCGCCCAGAACAGGACAAGAGACTTGAGCAGCGAATGGATGGTTTTCATCACAGATCTCCTTGTGCATGTGCACTGTGTTTGAGGTTTGCGTGGGTGTCCGACCCACGCCTCAATAATCCTTGATTTCCTCGATAATCGCAAGCAGGGACTGAGCCGGGTCAGCGGCACGGGTCACCGGGCGCCCGATGACCAGATAGGAGCTGCCCGCGGCAAGGGCCTCGCCGGGAGCCATGGTCCGCCGCTGGTCGTCAGCCACAGCCCCGGGCGGGCGGATGCCCGGCGTCACCCGCAGAAAATCCGGGCCCAGCCGGGTGGCCAGCGCCGCGGCTTCCCGCGCCGAGCAGACGACGCCGTCGAGCCCGCTGTCACGCGCCAGCCCGGCAAGGCGGTGGACCTGCTCCTCGGCACCACCGGCGATACCGATTTCGGCCAGCTCGTCCCCCGCCATACTGGTCAGCACGGTGACAGCCGTCAGCAGTGTCTCACTGCCCATGGAGCGCAACTGCTCCGCCGCCGCCACCATCATCCGCCGGCCGCCGGCGGCATGGACGTTGACCATCCATACCCCGAGGTCAGCGGCGGCAGCGACTGCCTGGGCGGTGGTATTGGGGATATCGTGAAACTTCAGATCGAGAAATACATCGTAGCCGTGACCAACCAGTTCGCGCACCAGGGCCGGCCCCTCACGGGTAAATAGCTCCTTGCCGACCTTGAGCTTGCACAGCGACGGATCGAGAGCGGCGATCAGCCGGCGAGCGGCATCGCCGGTGGCAAAATCGAGGGCGACGATGATTCGGGATTCGGGGGCATTCATAAAAACATTATTTCCAAAAGACAAAATCACTTTTCCATGTCTGTGGTTCCTGCGGCGCGCTTCGTTCCTCAGCGCACCCTATGCCTTTCATCGGGATTCTTGCATAGGCCGCGCGCAGGAGGCACACCGGCGATGTTTGCCCAGGCGGCCCACCCCTGCTCTTGCGTGGCCGGTGGAACGTCAACAGACCCTAGCGGGTCGCCGGCGAAACAGTCTGCCGACGCAGTTTGCGATTGTCGCGCGCCTGCCGCCACAACAGCGGCAGGGTCACCAGCAAGCCGAAAATCACCCCGGTGACAAAAGCGAACAACAACCACAGACCGAGGGATAAATCGGCAAGAGAAAAACCGAGCAAGGTGACTCCGACCTGCTGGCTGTTATCCTGGGCGATCCACAGCCCGACAAACAGGCAAAACAGCGCCAGTATTCCGTACAACAGTGTTTTCATCAGCTATTTCTCCTGTGCGCGGCTTGTCCCCTCATCGGCCGCCAGCCGGTGCATGGCACTGCCTAGTTTAGCGGCCCCATCCAGCCATTCCGAGGTATTTTCGCGTTTTTTGGCGGGCGGCCAACCCCGACATAAAAAAACGGCAAGGCCAAAGCCTTGCCGTCAGCATTCGTCACTACCTGCACAAGTCACCGGTGCATGGATTCGTTTACCCGCTCGCGGAGATCCTTGCCAGGCTTGAAATAGGGTACATACTTGCCGGAAAGTTCGACGGTATCCCCCGTCTTGGGGTTGCGGCCAACCCTTGGCGCTCTGAAATGCAGACAAAAACTGCCAAAGCCCCTGACCTCGATGCGCTGGTTATGCACCAGCGCCTGGGTCATTTTCTCGAGAATCATCTTCACCGCCAATTCGACATCTTTGGGCGGGAGCTGCTCCTGCTGGGCCGCAATTTTTTCTATCAGTTCCGACTTGGTCATAGATATCCGCCCCCAAAGGGCCGGGCAGCGCTGGCTGCCCGGCGGTGCTTTGCCTGTTTACTTGTCGCGGTTTTCCATTTGCGCCTTGATCAGATCGCCGATGGTGGTGGGCACCACGCTCTCGGCTTCCTGTTTGCGCAGGTCACGCACGGCGGCTTTTTCGTCTTCCATATCCTTGGCTTTCACCGACAGGCCGATCTGGCGACTCTTGCGGTCCACATTGATGATCTTGACTTCGATGGTGTCGCCGACGTTGATCACGTTGCGGGCATCTTCGACGCGATCACGGGACAGCTCGGACGCCTTGAGATAGCCTTCCAGGTCGCCCTCGAGCGTTACCACCGCGCCCTTGGCGTCAACTTCCTTGACCACACCGGTGACAATGCCACCTTTGTCGTTCTGGGCCACGTAGGCCGAGAACGGATCGTCCGCCAGTTGCTTGACGCCCAGGGAAATACGCTCGCGCTCGGGGTCGATGGCCAGGATAACGGTCTCGAGCTCATCGCCTTTCTTGAAGTTGCGCACCACTTCTTCGCCGTTCTCGTTCCAGGACAGATCGGACAGATGGACAAGGCCATCGATACCGCCTTCAAGACCGATGAAGATACCGAAGTCGGTGATCGACTTGATGTTGCCTGAGATCTTGTCGCCCTTGCTGTATTTGGTGGCGAACTCATCCCACGGGTTGGGGTGGCACTGCTTGATACCGAGGGAAATACGGCGGCGCTCCTCGTCGATATCGAGGATCATCACATCCACTTCATCACCGAGCTGAACCACTTTCGAGGGATGGATGTTCTTGTTGGTCCAGTCCATCTCGGAAACGTGTACCAGGCCCTCGACACCGTCTTCCAACTCGGCAAAACAACCGTAGTCGGTAAGGTTGGTGATCCGGGCGCGCACTTTGACGCCTTCCGGATAACGGCCTTTGATATCCGACCAGGGATCTTCACCCATTTGTTTCAGGCCGAGGGACACGCGGTTGCGTTCGCGATCGAACTTGAGAACCTTGACTTCGATCTCGTCACCGACATTGACGATCTCGCTGGGATGCTTGATGCGCTTCCAGGACATGTCGGTGATATGCAGCAGGCCATCGATGCCGCCCAGATCGACGAAAGCACCGTAATCGGTGAGGTTCTTGACGATACCCTTGAGTACCGCGCCCTCTTCCAGGTTGGCCAGCAGTTCTTCGCGTTCGGCGGAGTTGACGGCTTCCATTACTGCGCGGCGGGAGACCACCACGTTGTTGCGCTTCTGGTCGAGCTTGATGACCTTGAACTCGAGCGGCTTGTCTTCCAGGTGGGTGGTTTCGCGCATCGGGCGCACATCCACCAGGGAACCGGGAAGGAATGCCCGCAGGCCGGCGATGTCGACGGTGAAACCGCCCTTGACCTTGCCGCTGATGATCCCGGTGACAACCTCGTCGGCGCTGTAGGCTTTCTCGAGTTCGGTCCAGGACTCGGCGCGACGGGCTTTTTCACGGGACAGACGGGTTGCGCCAAAGCCGTCTTCGACGGTTTCGAGAGCCACCTGAACTTCGTCACCAATCTGTAGTTCGCACTCGCCATTGTCATCGAGAAACTGGCTGACCGGGATTACACCCTCGGACTTGAGACCCGCGTGCACGGTGACCCAGTCCTTGTCGATGTCGATCACGACGCCGGTGACAATGGAGCCTGGTGCCATTTCGACAGTTTTCAGGCTTTGTTCAAAGAGTTCTGCAAAGCTTTCGCTCATTAATGGATACCTATGGATGATAAGGTGGAGCGTGCCGCTCCTACCACGCAGCCAGATTGCATGGGCCTATTAAAAAAGGACAGTGGCGCGCCGTTCTGGCTGTCGCACGCGACCGTCCGGGACTAACAATTTTTGCCGAAGATCATCACCTCCGAACGATTTTCAGCACCATTTCGAGGACTTCCTGAATGTCTTTGCCCGTGGTATCGACCTCCACGGCGTCGGCCGCCGCAATCAGCGGAGATACCTGGCGGTTGGTGTCCCGCTCGTCACGGGCGCGAACCTTCTCGACAAGGCTGGCAAGGCTAACACTTTCCCCCTTACCTATCAACTGGTTATAGCGGCGCCTGGCGCGCTCCTCGGCGCTCGCCGTGAGGAAGATCTTGACCTTCGCCCCGGGGAAAACCACAGTGCCCATATCCCGCCCATCGGCAACCAGCCCCGGTTCCCGGGCAAAGGCCCGCTGGCGTTCGAGAAGAGCGGTGCGCACCGCGGGGATGGCCGCCACCAGCGACGCTCCGCTGCTGATCTCCTCGGACCGGATATGCTCGGTGACATCTTCCCCTTCGAGCACCACTTCCGGATGGCCGCCCGCTCGGTTCATGAGAAAACTGACGTCCATGTGCGCCGCCAGCACTGTCAACTCCTCGACGTTGTCGAGAGCCACCTTGTGGCGTTTCGCCGCCAGCGCCAGGACCCGGTACAAAGCGCCGCTGTCGAGGTAGTGATAACCGAGGCGGGCGGCGAGCAGCTGGCAGACCGTCCCTTTGCCGGAACCGCTCGGGCCGTCGATGGTGATGATGTTGCCGGACGTCGCTGTCATCCTTTGAATTCCTGCAGCCGGAAGCCGGCGCGGTTGGCAAGAGTCACAAACCCGGGAAACGAAGTGGCCACATACTGGCAATCGTTGATGGTGATTTCACCCTGGGCGACCAGCCCGGCGACGGCAAAGGACATCGCGATGCGGTGGTCGTGGTGGCTGTCGATCACCCCGCCGCCCATCGGACCGCCGATGATCTCGATACCGTCAGCGCGGGGCTCGGCGTGCACCCCCAGTGTCTTCAGGCCGTCGGCCATCGCCTGGATGCGGTCGCTCTCCTTGACCCGCAGCTCCCCGGCGCCGGTCAATACCGTCTTGCCCTCGGCGCAGGCGGCGGCGATGAACAGCGCTGGAAATTCATCGATAGCCAGCGGCACCTGGTCTTCCGGGATGGCAATGCCTTTCAGCGGTGCGTGGCGCACGCGAATATCCGCCACCGGCTCGCCACCGGCGGTGCGCTCGTTGCTGAGGGTCAGGTCCGCACCCATCTGGCGCAGGATATTGATGATGCCGACCCGGGTCGGGTTGATGCCGACATGCTCCAGCAGCAGGTCGGAACCCGGCACAATCGCTGCCGCCACCATGAAGAACGTCGCCGAAGAGATATCGGCGGGCACATCGATATTGCAGGCGACCAGTTCGCCACCACCGCGAATCCGGGCCGCCGCGCCGCGCCGCTCGACGGGGTAACCAAAGCCGCTGAGCATGCGCTCGGTGTGATCGCGGGTGGGCGCCGGCTCGGTCACCACGGTCTCGCCCTCGGCATACATGCCGGCGAGCAAGAGCGCCGACTTGACCTGGGCACTGGCCATCGGCAGCACATAGTCGATACCGCGCAGGACTTGGCCGCCACGCACCGTCACCGGCGGGCACCCGCCCTCTGCCGTCTCGATCAGCGCCCCCATCCGCGCCAGCGGCTCCGCCACCCGCTTCATCGGACGCAGCGACAGGGATTCGTCGCCGGTCATCACCACATCGAAGGACTGGCCGGCGAGAAGCCCGGTAAGAAGGCGTATCGAAGTGCCCGAATTGCCAAGATACAAAGGCCCGGGCGGCGGCTTGAGTCCGTGCAGACCGACGCCGTGGATGGTGACTTCACCCCGGTCGGGACCTTCGATCACCACCCCCATGTCACGGAACGACTGGAGGGTGGCGAGGCTGTCCTCCCCTTCGAGGAACCCGGTGACCCGGGTGACGCCCCTGGCCAGGGAACCCAGCATGATGGCGCGGTGAGAAATGGATTTGTCGCCGGGAACCCGGACACGACCGCCAAGGGGAGCCGCGCCCGGCTGGGTGCGATAAGTCAGGGAATTTGCTGTCATGGGTTCAAGATAAGCCTTTTTTTCCAGCATTTTTGTAAAGTGGGTGCGCGCCTCCTTGGCGCGGGTGAACACCCCCATGATGTAATCGCTGTCACTGTTTTCAATGGCCTGGTACAGGGCGCTGAAGCTGGTGGTCAAGCGATCCAGGACACCGAGGATAGCAGCACTGTTGGACAGACAGATGTCATGCCACATCACCGGGTCGCTCCCGGCGATGCGAGTGAAGTCTCGAAAACCGCCAGCGGCATAGCGAAAGATTTCGCGGTTCTCTTCCATCCTGGCAAGGCTGTCCACCAGCGCATAGGCAAGCATATGGGGCACATGGCTGGTGGCGGCGAGAACCTCGTCGTGCTCATCCCAGGGCATCGTCGACACGGTGGCGCCCACCCCCTCCCACAGATGGCGAACCGCCGCCACATGGTGGGGCGCGGTCTGCGGCGCCGGAGTGAGGATGACCCGGTGATCCATGTACAGGTCCGGGTTGGCGGCATCGACACCGCTTTTTTCCGATCCGGCGATGGGGTGGCCGGGCACGAACTGGGGCGGGAAACGGCCGTACACCTCCACCGCCGCGGCGACCACACTGCCCTTTACGCTGGCGGCATCGGTGATGGTGACCTCCGGGTGCAGGCAATCGCGCAACTCGGCAAGGGCGGCCTTGACGCTCAGAGTGGGCACACAGACCACCACCATGTCGCCCGGCCCGAGCCCGGCAAGCCCGCTGCGGATATCGCTGAACACCCGATCGACGACTCCCGTCGCCAGGGCTTTATCGAGGGTCTCCTGGCGCCGCGAGACACCGATCACCTCCCGGCACAGGCCGCGCTCCCGCGCGCCTTTGGCCAGGCTGCCGCCGATAAGGCCAAGTCCGTAGACCAGCAACCGGCCGAGAGTCGGCGTAGGGTTCGGGGCGAGTGTGCTCAAGGCTCGAATCCCCGACTCAGAGAACGGCGCGCGGATAGGAGCCCAGCAACTTGAGGTCGGACACGCGCGACCTCAGAGCGTCGAGAGCCGCAACGATGTTGCTGTCGAGGTAATGCCCCTTGAAATCGATAAAGAACAAGTAGGTCCATTTGCCGGACATGGAAGGCCGGGTCTCGAGGCGGGTCATATCGACATTGTGGGCGCGCAGCGGTTCCAGCAGGTTGTAGAGGGCGCCGGGTTCGTTCCTGACCGCGACGATGATCGAGGTCTTGTCGTCGCCGCTGGCGGGCACCAGATCGCGGCCGATGATCAGGAAGCGCGTGGAATTGTCGGGGCGGTCCTCGATCTTCTCCCGCAGTTTGGTGAGCCCATAGAGGGTCACCGCCATGTCCCCGGCGATGGCCGCCGAGCTCCACTCGCCGCGCACCATCTTCGCCGCCTCGGCATTGCTGCTCACCGGCACTCTCTCGATCTTCGGGTAGTGGGCATCCAGCCATTTGCGGCATTGCGCCAGAGACTGGGGGTGCGAATAGACCCGGGTAATCTTGTCCTCGCGGGTATTGGGGCCAATGAGGAAGTTGTGATGAATACGCAGTTCGACCTCGCCGCAAATCTTCAGCGATGAATCGATAAAGCTGTCGAGGGTGTGATTGACCACGCCTTCGGTGGAGTTTTCGACCGGCACCACACCGTAGTTGACGGCGCCGGCGGTGACCTCGCGAAACACCTCGTCAATCGCCGCCATCGGCTCGGTGGTCGCGGAATGGCCGAAATGCTTGAGGGCCGCCGCCTGGGTGAAGGTGCCCTCGGGGCCGAGATAGGCCACCGACACCGGTTTTTCCAGCGCCAGGCAGGCGGACATGATCTCGCGGAACAGGCGTGCCACTTCCTCGCCACCGAGGGGGCCGTGATTGCGCTCCATCACCCCGCGCAATACCTGAGCCTCCCGCTCGGGGCGGTAAAAATCCGCCGCGCCATCCCGGGTTTTGATCTCACCGACCTGCTGCGCGTAACGAGCCCGGGTGTTGATAAGCTCCAGCAGTTCGCGGTCAACCGCATCGATTTTGTCGCGCAATTCGCTCAGCGTGATCTCGGCCATCGGTCAGCTCTCACCTTTGTCTTCGGTACTGCCGTCTTCTTCGCTTTCGTCGATGCGGGCCACCCCTACCAGCTTCTCTTCCTGGCGAACCCGGATCAGCCGCACCCCCTGGGTATTGCGGCCGAGACTCGGCACCTCCGCCACCCGGGTGCGCACCAGGGTGCCCTGGTCGGAAATCAGCATGATCTCATCCGTCTCGGCGACCAGCAATGCGCCCACCAGGGCGCCGTTGCGATCGCTGGCCTGCATCGCAATCACTCCTTGACCTCCACGCCCTTTTACAGGGAAATCATCAAGTTGCGTGCGCTTCCCAAAACCGTTCTCACTGACTGTGAGCACCTGTTGAGCGATGGCTGGAATGATCAGGGAAATCACCTCCTGCCCGTCGCCGAGGCGAATGCCCCTCACGCCGCGCGCGGTGCGCCCCATGGCGCGGACATCGCTCTCGCTGAAGCGCGCGACCTTGCCGGCGCTGGTAAACAACATCACATCGCAGTTGCCGTCGGTAATGGCAGTGCCCACCAGATGATCGCCGTCGTCGAGCTCCACCGCGCGCAGGCCGACGCTGCGGGGCCTGGAAAAAGCCTCCAGCGGTGTCTTTTTGACCGTGCCATTGGCAGTGGCCATGAAAATGAACTGGTCTTCACCGTATTCCCGCACCGGCAGGATGGAGGTGACCCGCTCGCCTTCATCGAGAGGCAGCAGGTTGACCATCGGCCGGCCGCGTGAGTTGCGCCCGGCCACCGGGATCTGATAGACCTTGAGCCAGAATACCTTGCCGGCATTGGTAAAGCACAGGATGGTGTCGTGGGTACTGGCGATCAACAGGTGCTCGACGAAATCCTCATCCTTGACCGCGGTGGCCGACTTGCCGGTGCCGCCGCGGCGTTGCGCCTGGTAGGCATCCAGGGGCTGGGTCTTGGCATAGCCACCGTGGGACACGGTGACCACCCGGTCTTCCACCGGGATCAGATCCTCGACGGTGAGGTCGTGCTGGGACTCGACGATTTCGGTGCGGCGAGCGTCGCCGAACTCCTTGCGAACGGCCTCGAGCTCCTCGCGGATCACCGTCATCAAGCGCTCGGGGTCGGCGAGAATGCCGAGGTATTCGGCGATCTCCGCCACTTTCTCCTGGTATTCATCGAGCAGTTTTTCGTGCTCCATGCCGGTCAGGCGGTGCAGGCGCAGGTCGAGAATCGCCTGGGCCTGTGCCAGGGACAGGTAGTAGCGGTCATCCCGAAGCCCAAAGCCGGCTTCCAGGTCCTCCGGGCGACAGGCATCGCTGCCGGCCTTTTCCAGGAACTGCATCACCGCTCCGGGCGGCCAGCCGGCGGCCATCAGCCGGTCGCGCGCTTCCGCCGGCGTGGAGGAATTCTTGATCAGCTCGATCACCTGGTCGATGCTGGAAATCGCCACCGCCAGGCCTTCGAGAATATGCCCCCGCTCGCGGGCCTTGCGCAGCAGGTAGATGGTGCGCCGGGTCACCACCTCGCGGCGGTGGCGCAGGAAGGCCTCCAGCAACTCCTTGAGATTGAGGATCCGCGGCTGGTCATCCACCAGGGCGACGATATTGATGCCGAACACGCTCTGCAACTGGGTCTGGGCGTAGAGGTTGTTGAGCACCACGTCGCCCAGCTCGCCGCGCTTGAGCTCGATGACCACCCGCAGGCCATCTTTGTCGGACTCATCGCGCAGTTCGGAAATCCCCTCGATTTTCTTTTCTTTCACAAGTTCGGCAATGCGCTCGATCAGCCGCGCCTTGTTCAACTGGTAGGGGAGCTCACTGATGATAATGACGTCACGGCCATTTTTCTCATCCCGCTCGATCTCGGCGCGGGCGCGCACATAGATGCGGCCGCGACCGGTGCGGTAGGCCTCGATGATACCGGCGCGGCCGTTGATGATGGCCGCGGTGGGGAAATCGGGACCAGGAACATGCTCCATCAGTTCGTCGATGGTGATCGCCTCGTTGTCGATCAGTGCCAGACAGGCCGAGATCACCTCACTGAGGTTATGGGGCGGAATATTGGTGGCCATGCCCACCGCGATCCCCGACGAGCCATTGACCAGCAGGTTCGGCACCCGGGTCGGCAGGACGTCGGGAATCTTTTCCTGGCCATCGTAGTTGTCGACCCAGTCGACCGTCTCCTTGTCGAGATCCTCCAGCAGCGCGTGGGCAATCTTGGACATGCGGATTTCGGTGTAACGCATGGCCGCCGCCGAATCGCCATCGATCGAGCCGAAGTTGCCCTGGCCGTCGACCAGCATATAACGCAGGGAAAACGGCTGGGCCATGCGCACGATGGTGTCGTACACCGCGGAATCGCCGTGGGGGTGGTATTTACCGATGACATCCCCCACCACCCGGGCGGACTTCTTGTAGGATTTGTTCCAGTCGTTTTTCAGTTCGCTCATGGCGAACAGCACACGGCGGTGAACGGGCTTGAGGCCATCGCGGACGTCGGGCAAGGCGCGCCCGACGATCACACTCATGGCATAGTCAAGATAGGATTGCTTCAGTTCGTCTTCGATATTGACGGGCTGAATCTCTTTGGCGAGCTCACCCATAAAAGCACTTCTTCCCCATTATAGAGCCTGATCTGTCAGGGTTCTTCCTCCCGGGCCGATGACGCCTCGCCCAGTTTTCTGGCGGGACCGCACCCGTTATCAAGCGCGGGATTGTAGCATAGGTTTGGGACCCGACGGCGGACCACCGGCGCCGGGTGCAAATGGCCACCACCGCGCCCCGTTCCCGGGCGCCGCCTGGCGGCGCGATAACCGCTCCGGCGACCCGTTTCCCCGCCTCGCGCCTGGCTGGCGCCACCGGGCGGGCCACTCTCAGACGATCGCCGCAAAAACTCCGTTATACTCGCCCCCTCGCCATAGGAGCCATTATGCCCCAGGAAACCGTCGACCTCTTGATCAATGCCCGCTGGGTTATCCCGGTGGTTCCGGAAAACAGTGTCTATAGCGACTGTGCCGTGGTGGTGGATTCATCGAGAATCAAAGGAATATACCCCCGGCAGGAAGCCGAGCGCCTGTACAGTGCCCGGCAGCGGCTGGATCTCGACAATCATGCCCTGATCCCGGGGCTGGTCAATGCCCACGGCCACCTGGCCATGTCGCTGCTGCGCGGCTATGCCGATGACCACCCCCTGGATACCTGGCTCAAGGAACATATCTGGCCCGCCGAAGGCCGCTGGGTAAGCGAGGAATTCGTTCGGGATGGCGCGGAACTTGCCATGGCGGAAATGCTCAAGACAGGCACCACCTGCTTTTCCGACATGTACTTCTTCCCCGAACAGGTCGCTCTCGTCGCCCGCCAGCACGGCCTGCGTTGTCAGCTGGCCTTCCCGATCCTCGACTTCCCCTCGGCCTGGGCGCGCAGTGGTGACGACTACATCAGCAAGGGTCTCGAACTGAGCGATGCCTACAAGGCCGACGAGCTGATCAATGTCGCCTTCGGCCCCCATGCGCCCTACTCCGTCGATGACCGCCATTTCGAACGGGTCGCCACCTACGCCAATGAACTCGATGCCGGCATCCAGATCCACCTTCACGAAACCCGGGGCGAGGTGGACGATGCCCTGGCACGGCGCGGCGAACGCCCCATCGCCCGGCTCCAGCGCCTTGGCGTGCTGACCGCCAACACCCAGTGCGTCCACATGACAGCCCTCGACGACAGCGATATCCAGCTGCTCGCCGACAGTGGCGCCCACGTCATCCACTGTCCGAAATCCAACCTCAAGTTGGCCAGCGGCTTCTGTCCGGTGCACAGGCTCCAGGAGGCCGGCATCAACGTCGCCCTCGGCAGCGATGGCGCGGCCAGCAACAACAGCCTCGATCTGTTCAGTGAAATGCAGGTCGCCTCGCTGCTGGCCAAGGGGGTCGGCGGTGATGCCGCCGCCCTCGACAACCATGCCAGCCTGCGCATGGCGACGCTGAACGGTGCCCGGGCCCTCGGCATCGACCATCTCACCGGCAGCATCGAGCCCGGCAAGGCGGCCGACCTGGTGGCGGTGGATCTGAGCGGCATCACCCGGGAACCCATGTATAATCCCCTGTCGCAACTGGTGCACACGCCGGTGGGCCACCGGGTCAGCCATGTCTGGATCAATGGCGCGGCCAAGGTGCTCGACGGCCGCCTGCAATCATTCAGCGAGCCGGAGCTGGCCGCCAAAGCCCGCCAGTGGCGCGACCGCATTCGCGCCTGAGCCGGCAACTGCAATGACCCCGACACTTGACGGAATTCCCCAATGACTTCGGACAAGCTCGACACCGCCAACATCGATATCCGGGAGATCGCCAAATTCGAGGCGCTGGCCAGCCGCTGGTGGGACCGGGAAAGTGAATTCAAGCCACTCCACGACATCAACCCGCTGCGCGCCAACTGGATCGACCGCCACGCCAATGTCGCCGGCAAGACGGTGCTCGACGTCGGCTGCGGCGGCGGCATTCTCTCCGAGGCGCTGGCCCAGCGGGGCGCGAAGGTCACCGGCATCGACATGGGCGAGGCGCCGCTCGCCGTCGCCGAGCTGCACAAGCTGGAAAGCGGCATCGACGTCACCTACCAGCGCAGTACCGCCGAAGACATGGCGGCGCAGCACCCCGGCCGGTTCGATGTCATCACCTGCCTCGAAATGCTCGAACATGTGCCCGACCCCGGCTCGGTCATCACCGCCTGCGCGCGACTGGTGAAACCCGGTGGCCACCTGTTTTTCTCCACCATCAACCGCAACCCCAAGGCCTATGCCTTTGCCATCGTCGGCGCCGAATACCTGCTGAAACTGCTGCCGCGGGGCACCCACGACTACGACAAGTTCATCCGCCCCTCGGAACTGGCGGGCTGGATCAGGGAAGCGGGACTCGACCTGCACGCCATGACCGGGCTGGTCTACAACCCACTCACCCGCAGCTACCGGCTCAACGACCGCGACGTGGACGTCAACTACATGGTGTACGCTTCCCGCCCCACTGACGGCACTGCCTCTGATGGCATTGCCCCGACGTCCGGTCACCCGGTTCCCAACTAAAGGCACAGCGATGTCCCGACACCGTTACCAGGCGGTGCTGTTCGACCTGGACGGCACCCTGCTCGATACCGCCCCCGATTTTGTCACTGCCATCAATCGCGTTCTGGCAGAACAGGGCCGGATGCTCCACGATGAGGCCCGGGTCAGGGCTGCCGTCAGCCACGGCTCGGCCGGACTGATCGCCAGCACCTTCGACATCGAGGCCGATCACCCGGACTTCGAAGCCCTGCGCCAGTCGCTGCTCAGCCACTACAGGACCTGCCTGGCCGACAGAACCCGCCCCTTCGCCGGCATGGAACAGGTGCTCGAGGCCCTGAGTCGCGAAGGCATCCCCTGGGGAATCGTCACCAACAAGCCCGAAGAATACACCGCCGCCATCGTCGCCCGGCTGAGCTGGCCCTCGGCACCGGGGTCGGTGGTCTGCCCCGATCATGTCAGTCGCACCAAGCCCGACCCGGAGCCGATCCTGCTGGCCTGTCGCCAGCTGCAGGTCGACCCGGAACAGGCCATCTACATCGGCGACCATCTGCGCGACATCGAGGCCGGCCGCAACGCCGGCGCCACTACCGTGGCCAGCGCCTATGGCTATCTCGACGCCGACGAAAATCCCGAAGCCTGGGGGGCGGACTATATCGTCCACCACGCCGCCCAGTTGCTCGATATACTTTTTTAGGAATCAGTATCTAGGAATCGCTATCGTGGAAACTCTCTTCTGTGGCAACTACCAGGCAGGCCCCAACCTGCTTGCCGACCGGGTGATCCTGGTGACCGGGGCCGGCGATGGCATCGGTCGCGCTGCCAGCACCGCCTTTGCCCGTCACGGCGCTACAGTAATATTGGCCGGCCGCACCACCGCCAAGCTGGAAGCGGTCTACGACGGTATCCGCGCCGCAGGATTGCCCGAGGCCGTGATCCAGCCCATCGACCTTGCCGGAGCCACAGAGGCCGACTACCAAGGTATCGCCGACGCCGTGATGGCTGAATTCGGCCGCCTCGACGGC
>JBAZCN010000074.1:0-16284 GCA_041655035.1 Porticoccaceae bacterium
CACCCTGGGGGAGCTGCTGGCCAAAGTCGAACCCCACACCCTGGGGATGAACCGCCTGGTGGGAACTTATCAGCGAGGCTGAGGCCGGAGAACATGGGGCCCTGGCGGGTGGCGCAGGGCCCCCGCCCTCCAGCATCCGGGATCGAGGAGATTCCATGGGAAAACCATCTGTCCACATTGCCGCGCTGGTGGTGAGCCTGGCTCTGATGCTCGCCGCCTGCCAGCAATCGTCGGTGAACGACACCGCGATCGATACGCCCAGCGCCGGTTACGTGACCGATATGCCGCGTTTTGACAGTTTTATCGCCGGCCGGCCGACCCCGGAACAGTTCCGTCAGGCCTATCCGGATGTGTTGCTGGTGCTGCCGGGGGATATCACCACACTCGAGCTGCGCGACAACAACAGCCGCTATTTTCCCGAGCTGGACGAGTCCGGGCGCATCGTGGGTGGCCGCTTCCAGTAGTGGATGGCCACCCGCCCCCATTCCTCCCGGCGATGGCTATTCGTCCTGCGGGGTTTGTTCCCGGGCCACGGCGCGGTAGCCGATGTCGCGGCGCAGGTACATGTCCTTCCAGCTGACCTGACTCGCCAGATGATAGGCGCGCTGCTGGGCATCGCTGACGCTGTCGCCAAGGCCCACCACGCACAACACCCGGCCACCATTGGTGAAGGTCTGGCCATCGGCGATACGGGTGCCGGCGTGGAAGATTTTTTCGCCTTCGATGGCGTTCTCGGGGAGACCCGAAATGACATCGCCCTTGCGGTAGTCGCCGGGGTAGCCGCCGGCGGCCAGCACTACCCCCACGGCGGCGCGGTCATCCCACACCGTGGTGGCGGTGTCGAGAGTCCGATCCAGGGCCGCCAGGCACAGGGCCACCAGGTCGGATCGCAGGCGCATCAGGATGGGCTGGGTTTCCGGGTCGCCAAAACGGCAGTTGTACTCGATCACCTTGGGGGTGCCATCGGCCATGATCATCAGTCCGGCGTAGAGAAAGCCGGTGTAGCTGTTGCCCTCGGCGGCCATGCCCCGAACGGTGGGCAGGATCACCTCGTTCATCACCCGCAGGTGGATGCCGGTAGTCACCACCGGCGCGGGGGAGTAGGCGCCCATGCCGCCGGTGTTGGGGCCGGTGTCGCCGTCACCGGCCCGTTTGTGATCCTGACTGGAGGCCATGGGCAGCACATGTTCGCCGTCCACCATGACGATAAAGCTGGCTTCCTCGCCGTCGAGGAACTCCTCGATCACCACCCGGCTGCCGGCCTCGCCAAAGGCGTTGCCCGCAAGCATGTCCTCCACGGCGGCTTCCGCCTCCTCCAGGGTTTGGGCGACGATCACGCCTTTGCCTGCCGCCAGGCCGTCGGCCTTGACCACGATGGGTGCGCCCTTCTCGCGCAGGTAGGCAAGGGCCGGCTCGATCTCGGTGAAGTTCCGGTACTCGGCGGTGGGGATGTCGTGGCGGGCGAGAAAGTCTTTTGTGAATGCTTTCGAACCCTCCAACTGGGCCGCGCCCTGGCGCGGGCCGAAGATGGGCAAGCCTTGGGCCTCGAAATAATCGACCACACCATCGACCAGCGGCTGCTCGGGGCCGACGATGGTCAGGCCGACATTGTTGAGTTTGGCGAAGTCGGCCAGGGCCTTGAAGTCGGCGATGTCAACCTGGACATTTTCGACTCCGGGCTCGCGGGCGGTGCCGCCATTGCCGGGGGCGACGAACACGGTGTTCGCCAGTGGGCTTTGCGCCGCCTTCCAGGCGAGGGCGTGTTCGCGGCCGCCGGAGCCGATGATGAGAATATTCATTCTGTAAGCCTTTCGGTCATGCGTTTGGATTGTGCCCCGTTTATAGTCGACTCTCTAATGACGAAAGTGCCGCATCCCGGTAAACACCATGGCAATGCCGTGTTCATCGGCGGCGGCGATGACCTCGTTGTCGCGCATCGAGCCACCCGGCTGGATCACACAGCTGATACCGGCGCTCGCGGCGTTGTCGATGCCGTCGCGAAAGGGGAAGAAGGCGTCGGAGGCCATCACCGCGCCCGCCACTTCGAGGCCGGCGTGCTCGGCCTTGATGGCGGCGATACGAGCGGAGTTGACGCGGCTCATCTGGCCGGCGCCGACACCGATGGTCTGGCGGTTCCTGGCGTAGACAATGGCGTTGGATTTGACGAACTTGGCCACTTTCCAGGCGAAGATCAGGTCGTGGATCTCCGTCTCGGTGGGCGCGCGCTTGGTCACCACCCGGAGGTCGCCCTCCGCGACCATGCCGAGGTCGGCGCTCTGTACCAGCAGGCCGCCATTGACCCGTTTGAAGTCGAGCGCCGCCGGGCGCCCGTCAGCCCAGTCGCCGCAGGCCAGCACCCGCACGTTCTGCTTGGCGGCGGTGATGGCCAGGGCTTCGGGAGATATGGACGGCGCGATGATCACTTCGACGAACTGGCGGTCGACGATGGCCTTGGCGGTGGCGGCGTCCAGTTCGCGGTTGAAGGCGATGATACCGCCAAAGGCGGATTCCGGGTCGGTCTGGTAGGCCAGTTCATACGCGGCGCCGATACCGTCGAGGCTAACCGCCACGCCGCAGGGGTTGGCGTGCTTGACGATGACGCAGGCAGGCTTGGTGAAGGACTTGACGCACTCCAGCGCGGCATCGGTGTCCGCCACGTTGTTGTAGGACAACGCCTTGCCCTGCAGCTGGCGGGCGGTGGCGACGCTGGCATCCTGTGGTTCGGCTTCGACGTAGAAGGCGGCCTTCTGGTGAGGGTTCTCGCCGTAGCGCATGTCCTGCTTTTTGAGGAACTGCAGGTTGAAGGTGTCGGGGAAGTCGCGCTTCTCGTTTGCCCCGGGCTGGAAATCGAAGGGGCGGGCGCCGAAGTGGTTGGCGATCATGCCGTCGTAGCGGGCGCTGTGCTCGAAGGCCTTGACCATCAGCGCATAGCGGGTGCGATAGGCCAGCTTGCCGCCATTGGCGGCAAGTTCGTCGAGGATCGGCCCATAATCGCCGGCATTCACCACGACGGCCACATCCTTGTGATTCTTGGCCGCGGACCGCACCATGGTCGGGCCGCCGATGTCGATGTTCTCGATGGCGGTGGCCAGATCGCAGTTGGGATCGGCCACCGTGGCTTGAAAGGGATAGAGGTTGACCACCACCATGTCGATGGGCTCGATTCCGTGCTCGGCCATCACCGCGTCGTCGGTACCGCGCCGGCCGAGGATGCCGCCGTGGACTTTAGGGTGCAGCGTCTTGACCCGGCCGTCCATCATTTCCGGGAAGCCGGTGTAGTCGGAGACCTCCACTGCCGCGATGCCGTTGTCCCGCAGAAGACGAAAGGTGCCGCCGGTGGAGAGGATTTCGACACCCTGCTGGGTCAGGGCGCGGGCAAAATCGACGATACCGGTCTTGTCGGAAACGCTGATCAGGGCACGGCGGATAGGGCTGAGCTGGTCGGTCATGGGGATCTCTCGGTTGCGATGGCGTTAAAGCAGATTGTACTGTTTGAGTTTCTTGCGCAGCGTGCCGCGGTTGAGGCCGAGCATCTCGGCGGCCCGGCTCTGGTTTTTCTGAGTGTAGGCCATTACCGCCTCGAGCAGGGGGGATTCCACCTGCTCGAGGACCAGTTGGTAAAGATCGGTGGCTGGCTGGCCGTCGAGCTGGTCGAAGTACTGGGCCATGGCGGTCTGCACATGGTCCCGCAGGGACTGCTGGCGGCTTTCCTTGGGCGGCTCGCTGGCAAGGTCGTTCTCGCTGTGAAGGGTAAATCGGTTGGCGGCATTCATGCTGCTCTGTCCTGGTGTTGTCCGGTGTTGTTGTCAAAGGGGTTGGAGGTTGATCGATCGAAAGCCGCATCGAGGTGGGCGGCGCTGTCGAAAAAGTGCCGGAGGGCGGTGAGTTGTGCGTCGGCGTCTGCCAGGGTGTTGAAATGGCGCACGAAGCTCCGGGCCGCCGGCACCGTGTCGAGATACCAGCCGGTGTGTTTGCGGGCGATACGCGGCCCGGCCACCGCGCCGTAGATGCCGTGCAGGTTGGCGACATGCTCCAGCAGGATGGCGCGCACCTCGTCCGCTGACGGCGGGGCGAGTTCCCTGCCGGTGGCAAGGAAATGATTGATCTCGCGGAATATCCACGGGTTGCCCTGGGCGGCGCGGCCGATCATCACCGCCGCCGCGCCGGTGTGGTCGAGCACTGCACGGGCCTGCCGGGGGGTGGTGACGTCGCCGTTGGCGAACACCGGGATCGCGACCCCGGCGACCACCGCGGCGATGGTGTCGTATTCGGCCTGGCCGGCGAACTTGCAGGCGCGAGTGCGACCGTGGACCGCCAGCGCCTGGATGCCGGCATCTTCGGCGATGCGGGCGATGGTCACGGCATTGCGGTTGTCCGGGCTCCAGCCGGTGCGGATCTTCAGGGTGACCGGCACGTCCACCGCCGCCACCACGGCGTCGAGAATGTCCGCCACCAGCCGTTCGTCCTGCAGCAGGGCGGAGCCGGCGGCTTTCTTGCACACTTTCTTGGCGGGGCAACCCATGTTGATATCGATGATCTGGGCGCCGAGGGCGGCGTTCTCACGGGCGGCATTGGCGAGCATCGCCGGTTCGCCGCCGGCGATCTGCACCATGCGCGGTTCGCTCTCGCCGGCGTGGGGCAGCCGGGTGCGCGACTTGCGGCTGGCCCACAGGCGGGTATCGGCGGTGACCATCTCCGATACGGCAAGGCCGGCGCCAAATCGGCGGCAGAGTTGGCGGAAGGGCAGATCGGTCACCCCGGCCATGGGCGCCAGGATGGTGTGGTTGTCGATGATGAAATTGCCTATCCGAAACAAGGTGCTGCCTCGTTGCCGCGCGGTGCCAGGGGAGGGCGCTATGATACCTGTTGAGGGGACGGGGAAAAAGGCCGCAAGCAGTATCGCAGCGCTATCCATGGTCGGAACAGTGGATCAGGCAGCCGGGCGCTGTCATCAGGCGCGGCTGCCGGTCTCCTCCGCTCAGTCAGCGCGGTTGGCGTTGCCTTTCGCGGCGCTCAAGCGTACCCAGTCGTCGCGCTCCACAACGGGATCGAAGCGAAAATCCGGATAGGCCGTCATGACCTCGCCAGCCTGCTGGCGGGTGATGCCGGACAGGCAAAGCCGGCCGCCGCCGGCAGTGAGACCGGCGAGGCGATCGCCGAGGTTGATCAGCGGCCCGGCGAGGATGTTGGCCACCAGGATGTCTGCCGTGGCCGCAGGCATCTCCTCCGGCAGCCAGGCGGCCAGCCGATCGGCGGCAAGGCCGTTGCGTTCCAGGTTGTCGCGGGTGGCGGTCAGGGCCTGGGAATCATTGTCGACGGCGATGACTTTTGCCGCGCCGAGCAGCAGGGCGGCGATACCGAGGATACCCGAGCCGCAGCCGTAGTCGATCACTGTTTTGCCCGCCAGGTCGATGCCGTCGAGCCATTGCAGGCAGAGAAAGGTGGTGGGGTGGGTGCCGGAACCGAAAGCGAGCCCGGGGTCGAGACGCAGGTTGACGGCATTCGGGTCCGGCGGGTCCTGCCAACTGGGGCAGATCCACAGCCGTCGGCCGCACTGGATAGGTTCGAAATGGTCCATCCAGGCCCGTTCCCAGGGCTGGTCGGCCACGGTTTCCCAACTGAGGTCGGCCGCCTGATAGCGGGGCAGGAGACTGGAAAAGTGGGCGCTGATGGCCCGCTGATCGGCGGGCAGCTCGAACAGGCCGGTGACCCTGACCACCTCCCACAGCGGGGTTTCGCCGACGCCGGGTTCGAGGATCGGATCGTCGGCGCTGTCGGCCAGAGTGACGGACACCGCGCCGCAGTCGAGCAGGGCGTCTTCGACCTGCCCGGTGTCGGAGCGATCGGCGAGCAGATGAACCTGTAGCCAGGGCATGGGTTGTTGCCGGGTCTCAGAGGCCCAGCTTTTTCTCCAGATAGTGGATATTGACGCCGCCTTGCATAAAGCCGGTGTCGGTCACCAGGTCCTGCTGCAATGCGGTGTTGGTCTTGATACCTTCGATGATCAGTTCATCGAGGGCGTTGCGCATTCGCGCAAGGGCATCGCTGCGATTGTTGCCGTGAGTGATGATCTTGGCGATCAGGGAGTCGTAGTAGGGAGGCACGCTATAGCCGGAGTACAGGTGCGAGTCCACCCTGATGCCGTTGCCGCCCGGCGGGTGGTAGTTGGTGACGAGCCCCGGGCTGGGCATGAAGGTGCGCGAGTCCTCGGCATTGATGCGGCACTCGAAGGCGTGGCCGCGGAACTGAACGTCACTCTGTTTGTAGCGCAGCGGCTGGCCGCTGGCGATCAGCAGTTGCTCCTTGACGATATCGATGCCGGTGATCATTTCGGTGACGGGGTGTTCCACCTGAACCCGGGTGTTCATTTCGATGAAGTAGAAGCGCCCGTCCTCGTAGAGGAATTCGAAGGTGCCGGCGCCCCGGTAGCCGATATCGATACAGGCCTTGACGCAGGCGGCGAAGACTTCCCGGCGGGCATCATCGGGAATCCCGGGAGCGGGGGCTTCTTCCAGCACTTTCTGATGGCGGCGCTGCAGGGAGCAGTCGCGATCCCCCAGGTGAATGGCGCTGCCCTGGCCGTCGGCCAGTACCTGCACTTCTATATGGCGGGGATTCTCAAGGAATTTTTCCATGTACACCGTGGCGTCGCCAAAGGCGGCCTTGGCTTCGCTCTGGGTGATGCTCACCGCCTTGAGCAGGTGCGCCTCGCTGTGCACCACTCTCATGCCGCGCCCGCCGCCACCGGCGGACGCCTTGATGATAACCGGATAGCCAATCTGGCGGGCCAGTTGCTGGGTGCGTTCGTGATCGTCGTTGAGCGGGCCGTTGGAGCCGGGCACGGTGGGTACGCCGGCGCCGCGCATCGCCTCGATGGCGGATACCTTGTCGCCCATCAGGCGGATGACGTCGGGCGTGGGGCCGATGAAGACGAACCCGCTCTGTTCCACCTGCTCGGCGAAGTCGGCGTTTTCCGCCAGGAAGCCGTAGCCGGGATGCACCGCCATGGCGTCGGTGACTTCCATGGCGCTGATGATGGCGGGGATGTTGAGGTAGCTCTGGGACGATGGGTTGGGGCCGATACAGAGGGTTTCGTCCGCCAGGCGGACGTGTTTGAGGTCGACGTCGGCCTTGGAGTGCACGGCCACGGTGCGGATGCCGAGCTCCTTGCAGGCGCGGAGGATACGCAGGGCGATTTCACCGCGGTTGGCGATCAGGACTTTCTCGAACATGACAGGTCCCCGGTGGCCTAGATGATGGTGATCATGGGCTGATCGAATTCGACGGCCTCGCCGTCCTCCACCAGGATGGCGCCGACGGTGCCGGCTTTGTCCGCCTCGATCTGGTTCATCATCTTCATGGCCTCGACGATGCACAGCACATCACCGGCCTTCACCTGCTGGCCGACGTCGACGAAGGGTGCGGCGCCGGGCGCGGAGGCGCGGTAGAAGGTGCCCACCATGGGGGATTTCACTTGATGGCCAGCAGGCGTGACGGGGGCGGCTTCGACCGCCGCCGGCGCTGCGACAGGCGCGGGAGCCTGTGGAGCGAAGCCCTGTTGCGGCATTTGCGCCATCATGATGGGCTGCTGGTTGGAGAAGCCGGCGCGGCTGATGCGCACGGACTCTTCGCCTTCTTTGATCTCGAGTTCACCGATATTGGACTCTTCAAGCAGTTCGATGAGCTTTTTTATCTTGCGGATATCCATGATTGATTCCTGAGTAGATGTTGATTGTTTAGCTGCGGGACGCGTGCTCGCCAAGCTGCGCCAGGGCGGCGCTGAGCGCCAGCTCGTAGCCGACGGGGCCGAGGCCGCAGATCACGCCCCGGGCGATATCGGAGAAATAGGAAGTGCGGCGGAACGGTTCGCGGGCGTGGACATTGGACAGATGCACTTCGATAAAGGGAATGCCGGTGGCCAGCAGGGCGTCGCGCAACGCGACGCTGGTATGAGTGAAGGCGGCGGGATTGAAAATGATGAAGTTGACGCCTTCATTGCGGGCATCGTGAATGCGGTCGATCAGTTCGTATTCGGCATTGCTCTGCAGGGTCAGGCAGTGGTGGCCGGCGGCCTTGCACTGGGCGGTGAGTCGCTGGTTGATAGCGTCGAGGTCGCTGCTGCCGTAGATACCCGGCTCTCTGGTACCGAGGAGGTTGAGATTGGGGCCGTGTAGTACAAGAATGGTTGCCATGATGCCGTTGCCCGAGTGGCCGAGTTGGGGGAGTCTGCCGCAAAAAAAAGATGTTGTCCAACAAATCTGTGTTTTTCCAGACGATGGCGTCACGATCGCCATCTTTAAATCGATTATCACCACAAGTTGTAATCATTGGCGAGCTTGGGCAGGGCGTTTTCCGGGCCGTTGGCTGCCTGATGGCGGCGCGTTGGGGTCGAAATTAACCAATTTTGGCAAAGTTCCGACAACTTGCCACTAAAATCTCCGAAAAAGCCGTCCTTAGTTGGTTAACGCCTCGGAGATCAGGCCCGGCGTCAGGATCTGAGGGAGAATGGCGGGGGTTTTTTGCCCTGCGGCATAGAACAGATAGAGCGGCACGCCATTGCGGCCGTTGGCGTTGAGCAGGGCGGTGATTTCAGCATTGTAGTTGGTCCAGTCGCCCTTCAGATAGGCGATGCCTTCGCTCCGTAGCGTTGCGGCAAAGTCCGCCGAACTGAGCGCTACCCGTTCGTTGGCGAGGCAGGTGATGCACCAGTCGGCGGTGAGATTGACGAAAACGGGGCGCTCGGCAGCCAGCAGTTGCGCCAGGCGCTGAGCGCTGTAGGGTTCCCACAGGGCGGGCTGTGCCGGGCGTGTGGCGGAGAGGGGCAGAGCGAGGGCGATGACCAGGGCGACAGCGGCCGAGGCGGCGCGCAGACCGGAACGTTTGGCCAGCAGCCAGATGGCCAGGGCGGTGAACACCAGCCCGGCGAGCACTGCGGCCACGGCATCGGCGCCCGCTTGGCGGCCCAGCACCCACAGCAGCCACACGCTGGTGAGATAGAGCGGAAAGGCGAGCGCCTGTTTGAAGGTCTCCATCCAGGCGCCGGGCCTCGGCAGCCGGGAGGCGAGGCCCGGCAGCCAGGACAGCAGCAGAAACGGAAAGGCCATGCCGAAGCCGAGGCCGGCGAAAATCGTCAGTGCCACCGGTGCCGGCTGGGTCAGCGCGGCGCCCAGGGCGGTGCCCATGAACGGCGCGGTGCAGGGACTTGCCACCACGGCGGCGAGGATGCCGGTGGCATAGGACTGGCGCAATCCCTGCCCCTCAGTGGTGGATTGGCCGATGTTCATGAGGCCGGCGCCGGCCTCCAGAATTCCTGAGAAGCCGAGGCCCATGACAAAGAACAGGTAAATGAGCGCGGTTATAAAGAGCGGAGACTGGAGTTGGAAGCCCCAGCCCAGCGCCTCGCCGCCGGCGCGCAGGCTGATCAGCAGCGTGGCGATGGCAATGAAGGTGCTGATGACCCCGGCGGTATAGGCCAGCCCATGGTAGTGGCGCTTGCGGGTCGATAATCCGCTGTTGGTGAGGCTGAGAGCCTTGATCGACAGCACCGGGAACACGCAGGGCATCAGATTGAGAATAACGCCGCCCAGCATGGCGAACAGCAGTGCCGTGTAAAGCGGCAGCGCGGTCGCCGGGGCTGTCGGCGGCACGGCGGGCGGCGCGATCTCCGTCACCGAGCCGGTCGTGAGATCGGCTTCAAAATACTGGTCGCGCGGTGGATAGCATAGGCCGGCATCGGCGCAGCCCTGGGATTGCACCCGGATCTGCAGGTTGTCCGCCGCCGGGAGTGGCGCGGAGCGCGTCGTGGTGGCGTCGTAATAGACCACCAGTTCGCGCTGATAGTAGTCGTCGTATTGGGTCTGGCCGGGCTCGAAGTCGAGGGGCAGGGCGGCGCCGTCGGCCAGCGAGACGGCAAAGCGCTCCTGGTAGAGGTAGTAGCCGGGAGCGATCAGCCAGTCCAGCACCAAGCGGTTGTCGTCGATCCGCGGCGCCACCTGGTAGGCCTGCTCGACGGGGAGGAACTGGGGCGCAGCGCCGGGCAGGGTCGCGGGGGCGCCGAAATCACCTGGCGTGCCGGGGAGAGCGGCGGCGTGCAGGGTGAAGATCAACAGGCAGGCGGTGAACCAGGTCGACAGGGTCTTCAAGCCGTAACTCCGGGAATAGGGGCGTGCCTATTGTACGAGCTGTGCTATTGAAGTCCAAACCTGCGGTGGCCATGCTATAGTTACCGCCGTAGAGGAGCTTGCCATGCGAGTACTGACAGCCTGTTTTCTGTTGTCGATGAGCCCTTTGATTGCGGCCCAGGTCGGGGCCGGAGGGCTTGTCGTTGGCGATCCCTATTTTCGTGAAAGCATTCCGGGGCAATCCCGGACTGCGGGTTTTTTCACTCTGACCAATCCCGGCGCGGAGGATTGTGCGCTGGCTGCCGCCAGTGCCGAGGGCATCGGCCGGCTCGAAATCCACGAACACAGCCATGATAATGGCGTGATGCGCATGCGCCGGATAGATCTCCTGGCCGTCCCCGCCGGGCAGACGGTCATGTTGGAGCCCGGTGGTTACCATCTGATGGGATTCGAGGTCGCCGAGCCTCTCAAGGCCGGTGACAGTGTCGAGGTGACCTTGGATTTCGGCGCCTGCGGCGCCCAGGTCGAACATTTCGCCGTCAGAGCCCTCGAGGGGCGGTAGCTGCCTCCCGGGCGCCGGGGCGACAGGCCCTTGGTCGCGGCCGGTACGATGGAATCGCGGCAACAGCCAACACAGTAACAGGAGATTACCGATGACCCCCCACTCCGACTCCGGTAGCGGCCGGAACAAACGCCTGGCAAAACTGGTGGGCTCGGCGGTGGCAGTGGTCCTCGCGATCCTGGTACTGGTGGGTTGGTACTGGAGCAGCGAGCCGGACTATCTCGATATCGATGCCCTGGTGACCGAGCACGCCGGTGGACGCAAGGTTACCGGCGCGGCCACCACTGCGGCGCTGATCGGCGTTGCCGAAACGCTGCTCGACAAGCGCGGCGGCTACCTTTCCAACGACCGCTTCCCGCCGGGGGTGTGGCTCGACAATATTCCCAACTGGGAATACGGGGTGCTGATCCAGGTGCGCGACCTATCCAAGGCGATGCGCGACCGCTTCAGCCGTTCCCAGTCGCAGTCCCAGGAGGACGACAACCTGTCGCTGGCCGAGCCGCTGTTCAATTTTGACAATGACAGCTGGATGCTTCCGGCCACGGAAAAGGAATACCGCAATGCCATCCGGCACGTCGAATCCTATCTGTTCCGGCTGACCGATGACGACCGCTACAACGCCCAGTTCTACGCCCGTGCCGACAACCTGCGGTTCTGGCTGTCGACCGTGGAATCCCGGCTCGGCAGCTTGTCCCAGCGACTGACCGCCAGTGTCGGGCAGCGCCGCCTGAACATCGATCTCGCCGGCGAGATCGATGTTCGCCAGTCCACCGAGTCCCCTGGCGACCTGATGGTCAAGACCCCGTGGACCAAGCTCGATGACGTCTTCTACGAGGCGCGCGGCACCACCTGGGCACTGGTGCATTTCCTCAGGGCCATGGAACAGGATTTTGGCGCGGTACTCGACAACAAGAACGCCCGGGTCAGCCTGCAACAGATCATCCGCGAACTGGAAGCGACCCAGACACCGCTGTTCAGCCCGGTCATTCTCAACGGCACCGGCTTCGGGGTGGTGGCCAACCACTCGCTGACCATGGCCTCCTATATCAGCCGCGCCAACGCCGCGATCATCGACCTGCGCGAGTTGCTATCTCAGGGTTGACGGGCCCAAGGTTCGGCGTCCCCAGCGCTAATCCTGATCGATAAAGGCGCTGAGCAGTCCCTGGTGCTGGGCCAGGGGCAGGCGTGGGCCGTATTGGCCGACCACTGCCGCAGAGGCGGTGCAGGCGAGGCGCCCGGCTTTGAGGTGGTCGAAGCCGTGGCAGAGGCCAAAGAGAAAGGCGCCGGCAAACATGTCGCCCGCCCCGTTGGTGTCGATGGCGGTGATGGCCCTGGCGGGAACCCGCAGGATTTCATTGCCGTCGAAGATCACGGCGCCTTCCGCGCCGAGGGTGATCGCATATTGCTCTGCCCAGTCGGCCAGCTTCTCGCCAGCGCTTTCCAGGGTATCTGTCCCGGTCCAGGCCAGGGCTTCTTCCTCATTGCAGAACAGCAGGTCAACGCGATTGCCGAGGATGGCCGCCAGTTGCTCGCGGAAATGAGCGACGATGCCGGGATCGGAGAGGCTCAGGGCGACCTTGGTACCCACCTTTTGAGCGTGCTTGCGGGCGGCGATGGCGGCGGCGCGGCCGCTGTCCGACGTGGCCAGATAGCCCTCGATGTAGAGGTATTCGGTGGCGGCGATGGCATCCAGGTCGAGATTCTGCTCCGACAGGGCTTCGCTGGCGCCGAGGAAGGTGTTCATCGAGCGCTCGGCATCGGGGGTGATGAGTACCAGGCATTTGCCGGTCGTTCCCGCGGGCAACTGGTCGGGGGACGGATGGCCGACTCCCGCGCTGTCGAGGTCGGAAAGATAGAAATGGCCGTTGTCATCGTCCGCCACCCGCCCGCAGAAGAAGCTCTTCCCGCCGAAGGCGCTGACGGCAATGGTGGTGTTGGCGGCGGAGCCGCCACTGGCGCGGCGGGATGCGGTAAGGCGGCCCTTGAGGACTTCCACGATTTCGGCCTGGCGCTGTTCGTCCACCAGTGTCATCAGGCCCTTTTCCACTTTGAGGGCAGCGAGATCCTGATCGCTCACTTCGATTTCGGTATCCACCAGAGCTGCGCCGATGCCAACAACGTGATATTTCCGGGTCATTCCGTCTCCTCGATTGCAACGAAACGTCCATTATCCCCGGATAGACCGATAAGAGGAAGGGAGCGGCTGTGGGTGGCCACCGGCCAGCAGTTGTCAGCCGTTGCGCGGCGGGGGACAATGGCCGCGATTTCACCACCAGACTGACAGGACTTCCTTTGGCTACCCGCAAGCCCGCGAAAAGATCCCGGCGCAAACCGAAACGCAAACCTTTTTTCTTCCGGCTCCTCACCATGACCCTGATATTGCTGCTGATCGTGGCGGGCGCCGGGCTGGTGTTGCTGGATACCTTCGTGCGCAGCAAGTTCGAGGGCGTCAAGTGGGCGCTGCCCGCTCACGTCTATGGCCGTTCGCTGGAGCTTTTCCAGGGGTTGCCCTTGCGTCCGGAGCAGTTGCGCTGGGAGCTGGACCAACTCGGCTACCGGGCTGTCAGCAGGGTCTCGGGGCCAGGACAGTACAGTGTCAACGGGGCGCGGATGGATCTCTACACGCGGCCGTTCCGCTTCACCGACGGCGATGAGCCGGGCCGGGCGGTGACGCTCACCTTCAGCGGCGGCCGGGTCAGCGGGATGGTCGGCGGCGGCCAGGGTTCACTGATACGGCTCGAACCGATGCTGATCGGAGGCATCTACCCCGACCATCTGGAAGACCGGGTGCTGGTGCGCTTCGACCAGGTGCCGGCACTCCTCACCGAAGGCCTGCTGGCGGTGGAGGATCAGGATTTCTACCTGCATCTGGGGGTGTCTCCCAAGAGTATCCTGCGGGCGCTGGTCTCCAATATTCGCGCCGGCGCCACCGTGCAGGGCGGCAGCACGATCACCCAGCAACTGGTCAAGAATTTCTACCTGAACCACGAGCGCAGCATTGCCCGCAAGGCCGTCGAAGCGGTGATGGCCCTGCTGCTGGAAGCCCATTACAGCAAGGAGCAGATTCTCGAGGCCTACCTCAACGAGGTCTACCTGGGGCAGGCCGGCAAGCGCGCCATCCACGGTTTCGGCATGGCCAGCCAGCACCTGTTCCGCCAGCCGTTGCGCGAGCTGGAACTGCACCAGATCGCGCTGATGGTGGGCATGGTCAAGGGCGCCTCCTACTACGATCCGTGGCGCAACCCGGAGCGCGCCACCGCGCGCCGCAACCTGGTCCTCGACGTCATGGCCGGGGAGGGTTTGATCACCACCGGCGTCGCCGCGGCGGCCAAGGGGCGGGGTCTGGACATCGCTCCGCAACCGGGCACCGCCACCAATCCCTACCCCGACTACCTGCAACTGGTCAGGGAGCAGTTGGCCCAGGATTATCGCCAGGAGGATCTGCAGTCGGCGGGTCTGCGCATCTTCACCCATCTCGATCCGCTGGTGCAGCGCCAGGTGCAGAACAGCGTAGCCTCGGTGGTGGACAACCTCGAGAAGGGCTATCGCCTGCCGGACGGCCAGCTCCAGGCGGCATCGTTGGTGGTGCGCACCGGGACCGCCGACGTGCTGGCCCTGGTGGGTAGCCGCAAGGCCGGTTTCGTCGGCTTCAATCGCGCGGTCGACGCCCGCCGCCAGGTGGGCTCGACCATCAAGCCGGCGGTCTACCTGGCGGCCCTGAACGACCCCGGACGCTACACCCTGAGTACCCTGGTGGACGATGCGCCGTTGTCCATCCGCTCGGGGGGCAAGCAATGGGAGCCGCGCAATTACGAGCGCGAGAGCCATGGTCTGGTGCCACTGTACCAGGCTCTCGGCCAGTCCTATAACCAGGCTACCGCGCGGCTCGGCCTCGACGTGGGGCTCAACCGGGTGGCCGACACCATCCGCCGGCTGGGCTATGGCGGCCGCCTGGAGGAAGTGCCGTCGCTGCTGCTCGGCGCCGTCGCCATGTCGCCCTACGAAGTGGCCGGGATCTATCACACCATTGCCGCCGAAGGCTTCTATTCTCCGCTGCGCACCATCAGTGCCGTCTATACGGCGGAGAACGAACCCCTCAAGCGTTACCCGTTCAATACCGAACAGCGCTTTTCTCCCGAGGTGATGCATCTGCTCCAGTACGGGCTGCAGGTGGTGATGCGCGAGGGCACCGGCAAGACCGCCTACCGCAAGCTGCCGGAGGCGGTGACCCTGGCCGGGAAGACCGGCACCACCAATGACCAGCGCGACAGCTGGTTTGCCGGCTTCGCCGACAACTATGTCGGCGTGGTGTGGATCGGCCGCGACGACAACGGCAAAATGCCACTTACCGGAGGCACCGGGGCCCTGCAAGTGTGGACGGATATCATGGCGGGTCTCAATGTCGGCTCGGTGCCCTTTGCCAAGCCAGACGGAGTAGACTACCAGTGGGTCGAGCCCGCAACCCAGAGTCTCAGCCGGGAAGGGTGTACCGGCGCCCGTTATCTGCCTTATATTCGCGGCAGCGAGCCCAAGCGGCATGGGGCCTGCTTCCAGAAGCCCGGGCAGGAAGTCATCGACTGGTTCAAGGATCTCTTTGGCAATGAACAACCTTAAAACAGCCTTTCTCGGTGGCCTTGCCCTGGCCCTGCTGGTTCTCGCCGGTTGCGCCCCCATCGCCCCCGCACCGACCACGACGTCGGAGCCCATGCCGCCGGTGGAACCTGCGCCATCGCCGCCGCAGCCCAGTGGGCCGGCCGAGGCGCCGGGGGCCATCCGGCCCGACAGGGGCGAGGAGGAGCCGTCCGCCGCCGTGGAGTCGGCGATCGCCGGCCTGATCGCCCAGGGCTGGCGGTTGCACAGTGCCAACAACTATGAAGGTGCTCTTGGCATCGCCGAGCGCGCCCAGCGCATCGAACCCCGCAATCCGGAGGTTTACCTGTTGATGGCCAGCGCCCAGTTCGGCCTGTACCGGTTGGACGTCGCCGAGCAACTCGCCCGTCGGGGCCTGTCACTGAGCCGCTCCGGGACTCTTGTCAACGGCCAGTTGCAGGGGCTGCTGGGGCGGATACAGGGCGCGAGGTAGGGAGACCTCGCCGACATTGGCTAATGGACAACATTTAACGAAACCGCTATCGTGCCTGCCGGCGGCGAAATGCAGCGCATCCACGTGACAGAACACAGGGATCGTGCCGCGGGCACGGCGGTTCCTTCCTTTGTTCAAGCGCAACGGGCGGCCGGACAAGACTTTTGGAACTCCGGCTGCTCAGTCGTCCGTGGCGGTGAGTTCGGGTTTCCGATCATTGGCAGTCCCTGCGTTGCTTCTCGCGATATGCGACAGAGAGTTTGCCCGGGTAATGTGCTGTACGAACAGGTCGGGAGAGCGAACGAAGGCCATTGCGAAAGTTAAAAGTCGGAACGGACAGGACGGAAAGGGACCAACGGGCAACAATGAATAAAAGGATATTACTGGGACTATTGCTTATAGTGGCGCTGAGCGGTTGCGCCTCGCTGACCGCCACCGACCAGGGCGTGGCGACGCAGCCCCGCACCACCACCGGGACGACGGCCCCCGCCGCCGCGCCCACGCCCCCCGCAGACCCC
>JBAZCN010000075.1:0-16005 GCA_041655035.1 Porticoccaceae bacterium
CGCGCGCTGGTGCTCGAATCCGCCCGGCGTGTCGTCGCGCAGAACCAGCGCGAAGGCGGCAAGCTGCTTGACCTGGCCAGCCGGCTGCATCGGCTGGGCGATGTCTGCGCGGTGCTTGCCCCCGAGATGGTCGCCAGGCAACCGCTGTGTAGCGTGGACTAAGTGCATTCCTCGCTGGCTCCCGTGCTGGTACCTTAGAGTGCCGACGGAGGAGGCGCACCGTCGATGTTTCGGGGATTCCGCCGGTGCGCTTCATTCTTCAGCGCACCCTATGGGGGTGGGTGCGGCGGTCCAGTGTGGCAGTGCCATAGGGGGCCGCCGGCGGAGGAGGCGCACCGCCGATGTTTCGGGGATTCCGCCGGTGCGCTTCATTCTTCAGCGCACCCTATGGGGTGGGTGCGGCGGTCCAGTGTGGCAGTGCCATAGGGTGCCGCCGACGGAGGAGGCGCACCGCCGATGTTTCGGGGATTCCGCCGGTGCGCTTCATTCTTCAGCACACCCTATGGGTGCGGGTGTGGTGCTCCAGGGTGGAGGGTGACTCGGGTTTTTGTGGACGCAGGCTTTGGGTGACTATCGATAGGAGTTTGCCATGGCAAGGATCAGCCATCACGGCGCGGTGACCGGGGTTACCGGCTCGTGCCACCAGTTGCATTTGCCGGGAGAGGCTTCTCTGCTGGTCGATTGCGGTTTGTTCCAGGGCGCGGAGTCGAGCGATGCCGAAAACGGCGCCCCGGTGATCGATTTTTCGATCGCCGGTGTGCGGGCACTGGTGGTGACCCACTGCCATGTCGATCACTGCGGGCGTATCCCCTGGCTCTTGGCCGCCGGATTTACCGGGCCGATCTACGCCACCGAAGCGACCGCCAGATTGCTGCCGATGGTGCTCGAGGATGCTCTCAAGGTCGGTGTTACCCGCAATCAATCGTTGCTCGACAATGTCCTGGCGAGGCTCGCCCGCCAACTGGTCGGCGTGCCTTACCGGCACTGGTTTCAGCTGGTGAACGAGGAGGGCGTCGAGGTCCGCGGGCGCTTCCAGGTGGCGGGTCATATCCTTGGCTCGGCCTACGTGGAGTGCGATGTGCGGTGTGGCGCCGAGCGTGAGAGGGTGGTGTTTTCCGGCGATCTCGGGGCGCCCTGGACACCGCTGCTGCCGGCGCCGAAACCCCCGTCGCGGGCCGACACCCTGGTGATCGAAAGCACCTATGGCGACAGCCTGCACGAGGGGCGCCGCCAGCGGCGCAAACGGCTGCGCGAGGTGATCGAGCACTGCTACCGCGATGGAGGCGTGGTGTTGATTCCCGCTTTCAGCATTGGCCGCACCCAGGAACTGCTGTACGAGATCGAAACCCTCATCCACAGCCAGTCCCGCAACAGCGCGCCCGGAGCATTGTCGTGGCGGGATGTGGCGGTGATCGTCGATTCGCCGCTGGCCGCCGATTTTACCCGAGCCTATGTCGAACTGCGCGCCCTGTGGGATGCCGAGGCGCTGGGGCGGACGCGCTCGGGACGCCATCCGCTGTCCTTCGAACAGCTGCTGACCGTCAACAGCCACGACGATCACCTGCGCCTGGTCAATCATTTCCGGGCGACGGCGAGGCCGGCCATCGTCATCGCCGCCAGTGGCATGTGCGCCGGTGGCCGGATCGTCAATTATCTGAAAGCCTTGTTGCCGGACCCGCGCACCGATGTGATTTTCGTCGGCTATCAGGCGCGCGGCACGCCGGGGCGGGATATCCAGCATTACGGCCCGAAGGGCGGTTATGTGGTACTGGATGGCGAACGGGTTAATATCCGTGCCGGTGTGCATACCCTCAGTGGATATTCCGCCCACGCCGACCAGGGTGACCTGGTGCGTTTCGTGAAGGGTATACGCAAGGGGCCGTCGAATGTGCGCATCGTCCACGGCGACGAGGAGGCCAAGCAGGCACTGGCGGCAAGGCTGCGCCGGGAATTGCCCGCCGCGACAATCGACATACCTGGATGATAGTACCTGGATGACAGTACCTGGATGACAATAGCTGGACAAGAATGCCCGGATAATAATGCCCGGATAATAATGCCCGGGCAAAAAACTGAACAAAAAGTTGGTGGTGGAAGGGAGCAAACCAGGCCGCCGGTGACTCTGAGAAAGCAAGCCATAGGGAATAGAATGCCGTGATGAAAGATACCGACGCTGCCCAGACCGCCCCCAAGCCGGCAAACCCGACCCGCACCCGCGCCTGGCAGGAGCTGGCGGCATTGGCGGCCCAGGGGCGCGACAATCCTATCGCCGGTTATTTCCGTGTTGATCGCGAGCGCGCGCAGCGCTACAGCCTGCGCTGCGGCGAGCTGTTTCTGGATTACTCCAAGAACCGTGTCGACGACGAAGTACTTGGCAAGCTGCTGGCGCTGGCTGCCGAGATGCGCCTGCCGGCGGCGGTGCGTGCGATGTTCGACGGTGACAACGTCAATGTCACCGAGCGGCGCCCGGCCCTCCATATGGCCCTGAGGGGCGCCAGTGATCCCCTCGGCCGGGGCAGTGCGGACTGGGCCGGGGCGGTGGCGGGTGAACTGGAGAAAATGCGCGATCTGAGCGAGCAGGTACGCAGCGGCGCGTTCCGGGGCGCGACCGGCATGGCTATCACCGACGTGATCAATATCGGTATCGGCGGTTCGGACATGGGGCCGAAGATGGTCTGCCGGGCGCTTCGCGAATACGGCCATCCGGGGATTCGCTGCCATTTCATCGCCAACGTGGATGGCGCCGAAATCCACAGTCTGCTGGCGGGGCTCGATCCGCAAAGCACGCTGGTGATCGTGGCCAGCAAATCCTTTACCACCCAGGAGACGCGGCTCAACACCGAGACCACCCTGGCCTGGTTCGAAAACACCCTGGGGCTGCCGCGCAGCGAGGTACTGCGCCATTTTATCGGTATTACCGAAAACGTCCCGCTGGCCCGGGAGTTTGGCCTTGTCGACCCGCAGATATTCAAGATGTGGGACTGGGTCGGCGGCCGTTATTCGCTGTGGTCATCGATCGGCCTGGTGATCGCCATCAGTATCGGTTTTGACGGCTTCGATCAGCTGCTGGCGGGTGCAGCCGCGATGGACAGGCATTTTTACACGGCGCCGCTGGCGGAGAATATGCCGGTGATGCTGGCGCTGCTGGGGATCTGGTACCGCAATTTCCTGGGCGCCGAAACCCAGGCGGTGGTGCCCTATTGCCAGCGCCTCGGCGATTTTATCGGCCACCTTCAGCAACTCGATATGGAGAGCTGCGGCAAGTCCGTTTCTGTCGACGGCGAAGCGGTGGACTACGCCACCGGCACGGTCATCTGGGGGCAGACCGGCACCAACGGCCAGCACTCGTTTTTCCAGTTGATCCACCAGGGCACGCACCTGATTCCGGTGGATTTCATCGGAGTGATCGCCGACCCGCTGAGCGATCCGGCACACCACCGGCCGCTGTTGTCCCATATGCTTGCCCAGGCGGCGGCCCTGATGGAAGGGCGCAGCGGCGAGGATCTGCCCGCCGCACAATACCAGCCCGGCAACCGGCCGTCGAATGTGCTGCTGCTGGATCGGCTCACACCCTATAACCTCGGCAGCCTGATTGCCCTGTATGAGCACAAGGTGTTTTGCCAGGGCGTGATCTGGCATATCAACCCCTTCGACCAGTGGGGCGTGGAACTGGGCAAGGCGATCGCGCGGCGGCTGCTATCCGGCGGTGCCGAAGAACTCGCCGGGCTCGATCCTTCGACCCGGCGGCTGTTGGCTCTTATCGAGGGGCATGAGCAGAGCTAGCGCGTATTCCGCTCCCGTATCTTCTGCAGCATCAGCCCTGTGCCCCAGCTGGAAGTGCCGCAGCCTCGCAGTAGAAAATCCTGACGCAGCAGCCAGTGGTGGAAATAGTCCACCAGCGCCGCGTCGTGCTCGGGGCCGGCCGCGTTGACGAAATCCATTAGCGCCTGTTCCGCGTGCTCTGCCTCGGCGAAGGGCTTGCCCAGCAGTGTCGACGCGGCGTCGAGGTTGGCGTCGTGGATGGCGCGACCATAGAGGTTGGCCCGTTCCACGTAGCGCGCCAGCGAGTCGGCCTTGCCCATTTCGTAATCCGCCATCTCGCCGCTGCCGCCGAGGCGGGGCAGGCTGTTGAGCAGGTGCCTGGGCGCGGCGCTGTACATCAACGGCGAAGCGTCGGGTGGCGTGATGTCGCCGAGTCCGAGGCCGAGGATTTCGGCAATCGCGTTGATGGCCCAGCGACTGGTGCCGACACTGAAACTCAGGTAGGCCACGTAGTCGTCGTTGATATCCGGATCGAAGGCCAGCGGCCACAGCAGAAAGCCGTTGACCGCGCAAAAGCCGGCGGTGTGATATTCCACGGTGTTCTTGTCGAGGATATCGCCGGTCAGTTGTTCGTAGTGGTCCATCAGGGTGTTGATGTCCCCCAGGGGCTCGGTGCTGTCGCGCAGACGCATGCCGGCAAACTCCGCCAGCGGATCGCCGACATAGCCCACTTCAAAGTCGATCAGCCCGGTGAGCCGGTCATCCTGGAACAGGAACTGGCCGGAGTCGGCGGTGATGAAGGCGGCGCGCTGGCGATGCTTCGGCACGTTGCGGGTCACCCAGCGCCAGATGAATTCCATCAGCGCGAAGGGACGCCCCGCCATGCGCTGGCGGTAGATCTGTTCGCAGGGCTGGTAGAGGTTGAGGGCGATGGCCTCGGAGGTTTCCGGTACCGGCAGCCCGATGGCGCCGAATTCGGCCAGCGGTATTCTGTGCAAGGCCTCCAGGGCCTCGACGTATTGGGTGCGAATGGCGTCGCGGGCGCTATCGCTGGCTGCGGTGGTGAGATTGATCTGCCCCGGTATCAGGTCCATGACGATGGCGATCGGGTCGTCCATCATACCGTAGACATGGGGTACCGGAATCCCGTGGCTTTCGAGAATATCGTGGACCTTGGCCTCCTGGTGAAGGTCCATCGGGCCGACATAGTTCTTGCCTTTCTCGGCGCGGACATGGATGCGGCGGGGTTCGCCGTCGATGATCATGTCGACGTCCCAGGCTGGCCGCCAGCGGGCCTGGCGACTGAACCGGGTGATGGTGCCGGGCACCATGCGCAGCAGGTTGTCGCGGATTTTCTGGTCGAGGTCGTCGATCTGTGCCGGGTCAGAAGGCTCTGGGGGCATTTGTTGTTCCTTGGTTGTCATTCGAAGTCGGAAGACTGACGTGTAAGAGCGGTGCAGCGGACGGCTGTTTCATCAGCTATCCCCGGGCCGGTGCTCGGGCCTTGGGCTCAGCGTCACCACGATCCCGTTCACCACGGCATTGCCCGAGGGCGCGTCCATCAGGCTGCCGGGACTCAGGCGGTTGCTGTTGGCTCCGGCATGTCTGCTGGCTACCCGCATGCTGGCGCCTTCTGTGTCGTGGCCCCAGCCGTGGGGCAGGCTGACCACGCCGGGCACGATATGGGGGGTGATTTCCGCGGGCACGGTGATGCGGCCCTCGCTGCTGGCGACGCTGACTGGCTCGTTGTCGGCGATGCCGAGGCGGGCGGCGTCGTCGGGATGGATGAGCAGGGTGCAGCGGTGGCGGCCGCGCATCAGGCCATCGACGTTGTGCATCCACGAATTCATCGATGACAGCTGGCGGCGGCTGACCAGCACCATCTCCGGTGGCGGGCGGCCCATGGCGGCCTTGAGGCGGGGCAGGTCATCGACGATGTGTTGTGGCGCCAGCTCGATTTTACCGGACGGCGTTTTCACCACTGTGTCCACTGTGGCTGTGGTGGCGCCGAGCTCGATACCCTGGGGCGCGGCCTTGAACGTCGCCAGGGTCAGGCCGTCGGGATTTTCGCCGAAGCGGTCGCCATAGGGGCCGATGCGAATGGCGAGATCGAGAATGCGCTCGGGGCCGCGCAGGGGCAGGGCGGAGGTGGCGATCGGCGGGTCGATGCCGACATGACGGCAGAGGCTGGCGAAGTACTCGTCGTCGAGGGTGGCGATGTCGATATCGCTGTTCTTTGCTCCGCCGCACAGCGCGCCGAGCCTCAGGATCACTTCCCAGTCCTCCACCCAGCCCGGCGGTGGGGGAAACAATTGGGGGGAATAGTGGCCGCCGCTGGTGAGGCAGAACACCCAGGCCCAGACGTCCCAGTGGGGCTGCTCCAGCACCGAGGCGGTGGGCAGGATCACGTGGGCATGGCGGGTGGTTTCGTTGAGATAAACATCCACGCTGATCATGCATTCCAGGTCGGCGAGGGCTTTTTCGATGCGCCCGGCACTGGGAGCGGAGAGCGCCGGGTTGGCGGCGACGGTCACCAGCCCGCGAATCTGACCTTCACCGGGGGTATCGATCTCCTCGGCAAAACAGCCGGCGGGCATTTGCCCGAGCACGATCGGGGCGCCGCTCACCCGGGTCTTGCCGAGCAGCACCGGCGCGTCGCTGGGGAATGGCGGGGTGAGCAGCAGGTGCGGTGCCGTCTCGGTGCTCCAGCGGGTGCCGCCCTCCCGGTCGAGGTTGCCGGTGAGAATGGCCACCACGTCGATCAGCCAGGATGACAGCGTGCCGAATTCCTGGGTGCAGAGGCCGATGCGGCCATAGATCACGGCGCTCGGCGCCGCGGCGATCTCCCTGGTCAGGGTACGGATGGCGGTGGCGGACAGGCCGCAGAACTCCGCGACCTTTTCCGGAGGGAAGTCGACCGCCAGTTCGCGGACCTGCTCGAGGCCGTTGAGCCTGCCGTCGAGGTGGCGCAAATTGACCAGTTGCTCGGCAAACAAGGTATGCACGCTGGCCAGCAACAGCGCGGCATCGGTGCCGGGCCGGATGCCGAGCCACTGATCGGCCTTTTGCGCGGTGCCGGTCTCCACCGGGTCGACCACGATGACCCGGCCGCCGCGCCGGCGCAGATCGGCAAGCCCTTTCATCACGTTGCGGTGGGCAAAGATGCTGCCCTTGGAACTGGCTGGGTTGCCGCCGAAGAGCACGAACAGTTGGGTATTGTCGAGGTCGGGAACGGGGATTTTCCACATATCGCCGTACATCAGCTGGCAGCTGAGGTTCTTCGGTTGCTGGTCGACGGTCGACGAGCTGTAGATATTGCCAATCCGCGCCAGGCGTAAAAACTCCCCCACATAGCGGGTGAGGCCGAAGCATTTGGCGATCATATTGCCCAGATAGGCGGCCATGGCGCCGTGACCGTGGCGCTCGAGCACTCCGTGGATCAGGGTTTCACAGCGTTCGAACGCTTCATCCCAGGTCGCCTCGCGCCACTCGTCGCGGTCGCGGATCATCGGGCTGCGCAGGCGGTCCGGGTCGTGGTGGAGGTCCCCGAGGGTGGTGCCCTTGGGACAGATATGGCCCCGGCTCCACACATTGTCGTGGTCGGGACGCACCGACTGCACCCGGCCCTCTTCAGTGGCGACGATCACGCCACACATGCCCTCACAGATAGGACAGGTGCGGCGCTGGGTCTGAATGGCGGTAGTCATGTTATCCCCCGGGAACCTGCGAAAGCGCTCGGCTCAGCTGCGATCAGCTATCGAGCGCTTTCGTGCCTGCAACGTGAACCTCAGTCTTTCAAAACCTCCAGGTTCTCCAGCACTGTCAGCGCCTCGACTCCCTGCTGCTTGATGATGCTGCTCATGTCCATGTATTCCCGCCAGGCGCTGACCTTGTTGTCGCTGTCGAGTTCAAACACCGCCACCAGAGGAATCTGTATCCAGCCCTTGTCCGTCAACGCCTGGTCGAGGCGCTCGGTGAACACGTATTTACCGTCGGCGCTGGAGCCGATGGCGAAGATTTCGCTGCGGTTGGATTGGTAGTTGTCCATCATCGACTGGATCTCGGCGCGGATGGCCTCGCGGCCGTGCAGCGGTTCGGTGACCGGCACCGCCATCTGGTAGACGACGTTTTCGGCGAGGTAGGACATGGTCTTGTCGAGATCTTCCGGCCAGCCTTTGGCGACGGTGCTGATCAAATCCCTGATCACCTGTTCTTGTTGCGTACCCATGGTGTGACTCCTGTTATCGGTATGGCGACGGTGACGGGCCGGATTCGGGCCGACCCGAGAGGGTATTGTCTGTCAACTCTAGGCAAAACCCGGCCCGGAGTACATCGCTGCCGCTATCCCCGAAACGCCCACTGCTATTGCTGAATCGCTATAGTCGAGTTGCTAGTGCTGAATCGACGCCTTTGGCGGCCGTTGGGGCTTCAGTGGCGCGCAAGGCCCTTGCCTTCGCGGAATTCCTGGGGCGTCATGTCGGTGGCCTTGCGGAAGGCGGCGGTAAACGCCGCGGCGTTCTGGAAGCCACAGATATAGGCCACTTCCTTGATCAGCAGCTGGTCGTCGTGGAGCAGGGTGCGCGCCTTCTTGATACGCGATTCCGCCACGTACTGGCGGAGCGTCACCCCGAGGGTGTTCCTGAACTTTTCCGAGAGCTGGCGGGGTTGCAGTCCACAGGCGGCGGACAGGTCGACCAGCGAGGGGCCGAGGCCACGGGAGGCTTCGACAAGATCCGTCAGCGTCTGGATCTGTGCCGGAGACAGTTTGCCGTTATCCGCACGCTCGGGGGAACCCAGCCGCGGATAGTGACGGCGCAGCTCGAAGGCGATCAGGGTCAGCAGGCTGTCGGTTTGCAATTTGCTGGCAAAGCCCGGGGCGGCGGCTTCCTCGGAAAGCCGGCGCAGCAGGACTTCGAGGAAGGGGTTGTGGATGTTGATGGTGGATTCCAGGTCGATATTCTGCCAGCACCATTCAAAACCGCCGAGCAGCCCCAGTTTCGACAGGTCGAACATGCACGACAGGGTGCGCTGGTGGCCGCGGGTCCACTCCGTGTAGAGGGTGGCGCCGGGGGGCACCAGGAGGATACTGTCGATGGTTTGGCGGGTGCTTCGGGTAGCCTGGGGATCATAGCCGCAGTACAGGTGGCGGGCATGGAAGTAGGGCAGTTCGAGAAAACAGAAATTCATCGGTTCGAAGGTCGCTTCGCCGGGTTCGGTCCAATCCACGTTGTGGATCTGGATGTCATAGGCCTCGTCGCAGAGGCGGCCTTCGAGATAGCGTTTCTGGGGCGGGCGTTTGGCTTTGAATGCCCTGCTGTGCATACTTTCCATCACGACCTCATCTCTGGTAGTTATCGATTATGTTGTGTGACCGTGGCAATATTAATACGCTTGCCTGATGGGGACAAATGCCTGGGTGTTATTGACGTTTCGTCGGCCGCGCAGAAACCGCCGGTGCGCCTCCTGCGTCGGCACACCCTATGAAAGCATAGGGTGTGCTGAGGAACGAAGCGCACCGCAGGCCGCAGGTGCTGGATCCGAAAAGCGTCAACAGCCCAGGGAGTTATGAGCGAAGGCTGTACTGGCATCAAATAAAAGCCGTTGAGCCGCGGCGCCCGACGCCATAGGATTGTGGGCGGATACCCGGCACGAGTCGGCCCCCAGACAATAACGGAGTAGCGATCATGATAAAAACCGTCGGACTTGGAAAAAAATGCGCGGGCAAAACCCGCGAACAGGCCCAGCAGTACCACATCGACAATCATGCGCCTTTTGGCCGGCGGGTTGCCCAGCCCCTGGGCATGAAGCGCTACGTGGGCTACTACCCGCAGGTGGCCACCAATATCGCCGGCGAGCAACTGGCGGACGTGCCCTGGGATTTCATCGTCCCTGAATGGTTCACCGAGGATTTTTTCAACAATATCGAGAATTGGCGGGCCAACGACCCGGACGGTATCGAGATCACCAAGGATGAGGCGCGCTTCTGCGACCGGGCATCCGGCGTGATGATGGTCTGCGACCATAACCTGATCGTCCCCGACAGCGGCAAGCCCGGCGTCAACGTCTTCTTCGGCGCCAAGCGCGCGGCCGGCCTGACGCCCCAGGATCACCACGAGAAGCACCGCACCCTGATCGGCCCCTGGGCGGCCCGGGTCTATGGCAGCGCGCTGCTGGACTACAGCGCTTACTATATCCACGAGGCCTACAGCCTGGAGCAGGGACTGATGGCCGAGGCGCCCTACGACGTCATGGTGCAGGCCCGCTTCGACGAGGCGGCGATGGCCGACATGGGCGCGTGGATGGCGAGGCCCGATGTCGTCGAACTGCTGGCGGAAGAGGCCAAGTTCATGGATACCAAGACCCTGGTATCCATGGTGTGTACCTATCATCCTTATGTTGTTTAGGTGCGCAGGCATTTAGAGTCTGTTGATGTTTTGATATAGGCAGTTGATAAGCAAGGGGTAATTTCCATGGTTGCGGCTTCTGCGGTGCGCTTCGTTCCTCAGCGCACCCTATGAACGCATAGAGTGCCTCACCACGGGTGAAACCATAGGGTGTGCCGACTCAGGAGGCGCACCGGCGGTCGTCGCCACGTCCGCCGCACCTGCTTTTGGGGGCCGATGAAACGACAATGGAGCCCAGGCGCGACCTTTGTTTGATGGCTAAAGACTGCTGGGGATTGGCGCGGGCCGCGACCAGCCCTCGGCCCACAATAACGACAAGCCGCCCCAGGCACTCGTGCGGGTGTTCAGGAGCTGGCATCACGATATTTCAGAGGAAAACCGGCGATGCAAAGACTGAAAGACAAGGTAGCGTTCATTACCGGCGGCGCGGGTGGTATCGGCGCTGAAACAGCGGCGCGGTTCATCAGCGAAGGCGCCACGGTGGTGGTAGCCGATCTCGATCCGGACCGCGCCCGCGATGTTGCCGGGCAGCTCGGCCCGCAAGCCCTCTCCATGGCGCTCGATATCGGTGACGAACAGGCATTCAAGCGGGCGCTCGACGCCACCGTCGAGCGCTGCGGCCGGCTCGATATCCTGTACAACAATGCCGCGCTCACCGACCCGGCCATCCAGCATCAGGATACCGACATCACCACCATTCCGGTCGAGGTCTGGACCCGTATCCTTCATGTCAATCTCACCGGCTACATGTTCGGATGCCGCCACGCCATTCCCCATATGGCCGCCAACGGCGGTGGCGCCATCGTCAACATGGCCTCCGGTGCAGGCCAGGCGGCGGATGCCAGCCGGGTGGCCTACGGCGCGTCAAAAGCCGGGATCATCTCGCTCACCCAGTACATCGCCACCCAGCACGCCCACCAGCGAATCCGCTGTAACGCCATCGCGCCGGGACCGGTGATCACTCCGACCTTCCGCAAGGTCGCCCCGGAACTGATCCCCATCATCGGCCGCCATGCGCTGACCCCGGAGCTGGGCGAACCGGCGGATATCGCCGCCCTGGCGGCATTCCTGGCATCGAGCGAATCCAAATACATCAACGGCCAGGTGATCACCATCGACGGCGGCATGAGCGCCCACCACGCCCATGTGATGGATTTGCAGGATTATATGAAGGGTGCGGGCGGTTGATGGCGAAGGCCAGGGCTGCGCGTCCGCTTCAACGCGCGCGGTGACTGCCAGAATCGCGTTTCAGGCTTCCGCGCCCAGAGCGTTCAAGGCAAACGCCAGGCACTCTTCCCGCCAGCGTTCGATGCCGGCGGGGGCCGTAAAGTCGATGTCCGTGGCTTCCGACATCACCTTGCCGTTGAGGAAGCAGGCGGTGGCGAGATGGAACAGCATCCAGAAGACGATTTCCGCATCGAGACCCTGGCGGAAAATGCCACGGGCCATGCCCCGCTCGAGTATCGGCCGAAACGCCTGGTCGATGGTGGCGCGCATGGTGGGGATGAAGCGGCTGGAGTGGGTGATGTGTTCACCCTGGTGCAGGGCCTGATCGAGGGTGAGCGCGGTGTAGCTCGGGTGCTCGATGAAGTCGTCGATGATCTTGTTGATCAGTTGGGTGATGGCTTCGCGGGGCTCCAGGGCAATGTAGGACTCGGCTTCGGTGAGCAGGCCCATGCCTGCGGAGACGTTTTCCAGCGTGGCGCGGTAGAGCTGGTCCTTGGTGCGGAAGTAGTGGTACACCAGCTGCTTGGTGACCTGTGCCTCGCGGGCGATATTCTCGATATTGGCGGCTTCAAAGCCGCGGGTGGAGAATTCTCCCTCGGCGGCCTTGATAATTTTTTCCAGGGTGGTTCCCTTGTCTCTCGGCGTGCTCACGGCCACTTGTCCGGTTGTCGAATCTGTTGCCATGTTAACAGCTGCGCCCTTATTTATGATAACAACGGTATTTCCACGAGTTCTTGTGGCCAGTTCCCCAGTGATCATAGAGGCATCACCCAATGGGGTCTTCACTCGATGCTTCTTGAGAGACTTTGAACAGGCTGCGGAATCGGGCCGCCTGCTCTGAAAAGAGCGGAGGCGGCGGCCTCCGGTGTCGGCTCCGCGCCGGGAAATATCAAACCTACCTCCCCCCGTCCCATCACCGTATAATGCCCCGCTCAGTTCTCCTATCAGGTTAGCGATGAGTTATCAGGTTCTTGCCCGCAAATGGCGGCCCCGCACGTTCACTGAAATGGTGGGCCAGGAGCACGTGCTGAAGGCATTGGTCAATGGCCTCGACAACGGCCGCCTGCATCATGCCTACCTGTTCACCGGTACCCGGGGGGTGGGCAAGACCACTCTGGCGCGAATCATCGCCAAATGCCTCAACTGCGAGCAGGGGGTGAGTTCCAGCCCCTGCGGCGAATGCGGCGCCTGCCGGGCGATCGCGGAAGGCCGCTTTGTCGACCTGCTGGAGGTGGACGCCGCCTCCCGCACCAAGGTCGAGGATACGCGGGAGATGCTCGACAATGTCCAGTACCTCCCCACCAGCGGTCGCTACAAGGTGTACCTCATCGACGAGGTGCACATGCTTTCCACCCACAGCTTCAATGCCCTGCTGAAAACCCTCGAAGAGCCGCCGCCTCACGTCAAGTTCCTGCTGGCGACCACCGATCCGCAAAAGTTGCCGGTGACGATTCTCTCCCGCTGCCTGCAGTTCAACCTCAAGAATCTCGGTCCCGAGCGTATCGTCGGCCATCTCAAGCATGTGCTCGGCGAGGAAAACGTCCCCTTCGAGGAAGATGCGCTGTGGGCCCTCGGCCGCGCCGCCGATGGCAGCATGCGCGATGCGTTGAGCCTGACGGACCAGGCCATTGCCCACGGCGGCGGCCAGGTGACCGGCGCTGAAGTCAACGCCATGCTGGGCACCATCGACCGCAACACCGTGGTGGATATCTGCGCGGCCGTCGCCGCCGGCAATGCCGGCGACGCCCTGGCCCTGGTGCAGAAGCTGGCGGATCACGCCCCCGACTACAGCGATGCTCTGGCCGAGATGCTGTCATTCTGGCACCGGGTCGCCATTGCCCAGACTGCGCCGGATGCCCTCGACCAAAGCCACGGCGATCATCACCGGGTACTTCAGCTGGCCGCCGATCTCGGCCGCGAGGATGTCCAGCTGTTCTACCAGATCACCCTGCTGGGGCGCCGCGATCTGCCCCATGCCGCCGACTCCCGCTCCGGTTTCGAGATGGTGCTGCTGCGTCTGCTGGCATTTCAGCCCCGGCTGCCTGAACAGATCGCGAATGAGCCGCTGCCGCGGCGCGACCAGGGCGCCGCTGGCGAGGGGAGGGCGGCTTCGGCAAAAAAGCCTGAACAGGCGTCATCCGGGCCCGCTGCGGAGCCGGCGCCCCCGGTCGTGGAGCAGCAAGCCGTTGCCCCTGGAGGCTCCCGGGAGAGCAGTGCCCAGGAGGAGAGCCGCGCGCAGGAGAGCTTTGCCCGGGAGAGCTTCGCCGGAGAGAGCGGAGCGACTGTCGGGAGCAGAGCCACTGTCGAGAGCGGGGCCGCTGGCTGTGAGGATACCACCGCGACTGACCCGGCAGAGCCCGGACAGGCGCCAAGCCCGGCGCTCACTGCCGATGCACCGCGTCTGGTGAGCGAACAGCGGTTCGACAGCGCGCAGCCCTCCGCGCAAAGCCTGTCCCCGGCGCAATCGCCGCAGGCCAGTCCTGCGCCGCACCTGGCGCTGGTGAAAGCCGTCCCCGAGCAAGAAGTCGTAGCGACGCCGGCGGCGGTGATTGAGGACGACCAGCGGCCGCCCTGGGAGGAATACGAAGCGGAACTGCAGGGGCAACAGGGCGAGGCGCAGCCGTCCGCCGGTTCGGCTGCGGAGCCCGGAATACCTGCCGCCGATGAACGGGCGCCCGCGCCAGCGGCGACCCGCACCGGGGCCAGGGCTGCCGCGATTGCGCTGGACGGGTTGAACCGGGACAGCTGGATCGATGTCTACCTGGGGTTGGAGGTCGCGGGGTTGTTGCAGAATATAGCCGCGAATCTGGCTCTCGATGCGGTGGAGGGCAAACGTCTGCGTTTTACCCTGGACAGTGGCAGCAGTTCCCTCTACAAGGATGATCACCAAGGCCGCCTGGCGGAAGCCTTCAGCGGTTATTTCGGCGAACCGGTCGAGGTCGTCATCACCATCGCCAGCCCCCAGGGGGACACGCCCTGGATGATCCTCCAGCGCCGCAAGGCCGAGCGCCTCGAAGAGGCGAAAGCCAGTCTGCGCCAGGACAGTCACGTGCGGGCCATGGCCACTCTGCTGGGTGGCGAACTGCTGGACAGCACTGTCCGGCCCATCGATTGAACCGCGAACATCTAATCAGCGAGGAGTTGCCGCCATCATGAAAGGCTTGAACGACCTGATGAAACAGGCACAACAGATGCAGGAAGACCTGCAGCGCATGCAGGAGGAGGCCGCCAAGGCCGAGGTCACCGGCGAGTCCGGCGCCGGCCTGGTGCAGGTGGTGATGAACGGCCGCCACGACGTGCGCAAGGTCACCATCGCGCCGGAACTGCTGTCGGAGGAAAAGGAGCTGCTGGAAGACCTGCTCGCCGCCGCGGTCAACGATGCGGTGCGCAAGATCGACGCCCAGACCCAGGAGAAGATGTCGTCGCTGACGTCGGGTTTCAATCTTCCGCCCGGCTTTAAGATGCCATTTTAATCTATTGATGGAACAGCCACGATATTGACCGCTTGAGGTTGCACTGTGTTTGGACCCGTTATCGATGAACTGATCGATGCCCTGCGTTGCCTGCCGGGAGTCGGCCCCAAGTCTGCCCAGCGGATGGCGCTGCACCTGCTGGAGCGCAATCGCGAGGGCGGCCTGCGGTTGTCGGCGGCGATCGGCGAGGCCGCCGCCAGGATCCAGCGCTGCCAGCGCTGCCGCAACCTCACCGAGAACGACCTGTGCGTGATCTGTGCCAATCCGCGCCGTGACGAAAAGCGCGTGTGCGTGGTGGAAACACCGGCGGATCTGTTTGCCATCGAGCAATCCGGCAGTTACGGCGGGTTGTACTTCGTGCTGATGGGCCATTTGTCGCCCATCGATGGCATCGGTCCCGAGGCCATCGGCATCGAGCAGCTGCTGCGACGGCTCGAGGATGACCAGGTGGAGGAGTTGATCCTCGCCACCAATCTCACCGTCGAAGGAGAGGCGACTGCCCATTACATCGGCGAGCGCGCCCGCGGCGCCGGCGTCAGTGTCACGCGCATCGCCCATGGGGTGCCGCTTGGCGGCGAGCTGGAATTTGTCGATGGCGGCACCTTGGCCCATGCTTTCAACAGCCGTAAACAGCTTTTCTGACACCCGCTTCCACCCCCTCAACTTACCCCGGGATATTCGCCATGGATGCCAGCCTCACTTTGCCAGCCCCGGTGCTGGTCGCCTCCGACAGCGAGCTGGCCGCTTGTTGCGACAGCTGTGCCCGGGCGCAGCGAATCGCTTTTGACACCGAGTTCATCCGCACCGATACCTTTTATCCCCGGCTGGGCTTGATCCAGCTATGCGACGGCGACACTGTGTGGCTGGTTGATCCACTGCCGATCACCAACTTCGAACCATTGTTGGATTTGCTGCGCAATCCATTGGTAGTAAAGGTTTTTCATTCTTGTTCTGAAGATCTTGAAGTGCTCCAGTCGACATTCTCGACACTGCCAGTGCCGCTGTTCGACACCCAGATCGCCGCGGCTTTTGGCGGCTACGGGTTTTCCCGCGGCTATGCCCGGCTGGTGGAGGAGGTGCTCGGCATTACCCTCGACAAGCACGAAACCCGTTCCGACTGGTTGCAGCGTCCGCTGACC
>JBAZCN010000076.1:0-15817 GCA_041655035.1 Porticoccaceae bacterium
TGAAGGACGTAGTTGACCTTGTCTTCAACCGGGCTGTCATCGCTGACCTTGGGCATCCGCGAGTTGGGGGCGCGAATGGTCAGCTGGCCGCCAAAACGGTTGTCGGCGTAGTCGACCTTGGCATCTTCGAGAAACGGCAGGCTGCGCTTTTCGAGATGGGCCTTGAAACCATTGAGCTCGAGGATCTGGTCGCCGTCCTTTTCATCGCCGGGGCGGCAATAGGAGATACAGGTCTCCGCTTTCGACGTACCCGGATCGCTGACGAAGATACGGATGCCGATACCTTCACAGTTCTGCTTGGCAAGAAGCTCTCCCAGGTATTTCTGGGCGCTGTCGGTAATTTCGATGCTGGAGAGAATCTGCTCGGACATGACTTCATACCTGACCAATTTAGTCATGTATTCTACCAGTTGAGCCCTTCGCCCTCAATACAAAAACCCGGGAGCGGGCCGGCTCTGGTAGAATGCCCGCGTTTCTCTCCCGGCTCCCTTGGCATTTCCAGAGAGACCTATCGCAACAGCAAGCAGGCCAGACAATTGAACCCGACAGAACACCATCGCCAGCAACGCCTCTCCCAACTCCACCAGAGCGCCAATGAGCGTATCCTGGTCATGGATGGCGCCATGGGCACCATGATACAAAACCGCAAGCTCAGCGAGGCTGATTTTCGCGGCGAGCGTTTTGGCGACTGGCCCCGGGATCTGAAGGGCAACAACGACCTGCTGATCCTGACCCAGCCGGGCATCATCCGCGATATACACACCGCCTACCTCGAGGCCGGCGCCGACATCATCGAGACCAACACCTTCAACTCCACCGCCGTCTCCCAGCTCGACTACGGCACCGAAGCCCTGGTCCGAGAGCTCAATTTCGAAGGTGCGCGCCTCGCCCGCCAGGCTGCCGACGCCGTCGCCACCGCCTCCAGGCCGCGCTGGGTAGCCGGCGTGCTCGGCCCGACCAGCCGCACCTGCTCGATCTCCCCGGATGTCAATGATCCGAGTGCCCGCAATATCACCTTCGACCAGTTGCGGGAGGACTATGAAGTCGCCACTGAAGCACTGATCGAAGGCGGCGCCGACATCATCCTGATCGAGACGGTGTTCGATACCCTGAACGCCAAGGCGGCGTTGTTCGCGGTCGAAAACAGCTTCGCCAAAACCGGCGTGCGCCTGCCGATCATTATCTCCGGCACCATAACCGACGCCAGCGGCCGCACCCTGTCGGGCCAGACGCCGGAGGCGTTCTGGAACTCCCTGCGCCACGGCCAGCTGTTTGCCATCGGCCTCAACTGCGCCCTTGGCGGCAAGCAACTGCGGCCCCATATCGAAGAGATCTCGCGGGTCGCGGACACTCTGGTGAGCGTCCACCCCAATGCCGGCCTGCCCAATGCCTTCGGCGGTTACGACGAGACACCGGAGGAAACCGCCGCCATCATCCGCGATTTCGCCGACAGCGGTTTCGTCAACATCGTCGGCGGCTGCTGCGGCACCACGCCCGATCATATCCGCGCCATCGCCACCGCGGTGGCGGACAGCCGCCCGCGCCCGATACCCGTGCTGGAGCCCGCCTGTCGCCTGGCCGGGCTCGAGGCTTTCAACATCACCGCCGACTCGCTGTTCGTCAACGTCGGCGAGCGCTGCAATGTCACCGGCTCGGCGCGCTTCAAGAAGCTGGTGATGGAAGGCGACTACAGCACTGCCCTCGAGGTCGCCAAGGAGCAGGTCGAGAACGGCGCCCAGATCATCGACGTCAATATGGACGAGGGCATGCTCGACGCGGTGGCGGCGATCACCACCTTTCTCAAGCTCATCGCATCGGAGCCGGACATTTCCCGCATCCCGATCATGGTCGACTCGTCCAAGTGGCACGTGATCGAAGCCGGCCTGAAATGCATCCAGGGCAAGCCGGTGGTGAATTCCATCAGTCTCAAGGAGGGTGAAGAGCCCTTCATCCACCAGGCTACCCTGTGCCGCCACTACGGCGCCGCCGTGGTGGTGATGGCGTTCGACGAAGATGGCCAGGCCGACAACCTCGAGCGCCGCAAGGTCATTTGCCAGCGCAGCTACGATATCCTGGTGAACCAGGTGGGCTTCGATCCCTGCGACATCATTTTCGACCCCAACGTCTTCGCCGTCGCCACCGGTATCGAGGAGCACAACAACTACGCGCGGGATTTCATCGAGGCCTGCGTCTGGATTCGCGCCAACCTCCCCGGCGCCCAGATCTCCGGCGGCATCAGCAACGTATCGTTCTCGTTCCGCGGCAACAACCGGGTGCGCGAGGCCATCCACGCGGTATTTCTCTACCACGCCATCCGCGCCGGCCTGAGCATGGGCATCGTCAACGCCGGGCAACTGGAAGTGTACGACGAGGTGCCGGCGGAGCTGCGCGACCTGGCCGAGGATGTGATTCTCAACCGCTCCCCCGAGGGTACCGAAAACCTGTTGAACGTCGCTGAGAAATACCGGGGCGGCGCGCAACGGGAAACCAATGCCCAGGACCTGGAATGGCGCAGCTGGACACCCCAGAAGCGTCTTGAGCATGCCCTGGTGAAAGGCATCAACACCTTTATCATCGACGATACCGAGGCCGCGCGGCAGCTCGCCGACAAGCCCCTCGACGTCATCGAAGGCCCGCTGATGGACGGCATGAACGTGGTCGGCGACCTGTTCAGCAGCGGCAAGATGTTCCTCCCCCAGGTCGTCAAGTCGGCGCGGGTGATGAAACAGGCGGTGGCCTACCTGCAGCCCTTCATCGAGGCGGAAAAGCAGGAAGGCGCCGAGACCAATGGCCGCATCCTGATGGCCACGGTGAAAGGCGACGTGCATGACATCGGCAAGAACATCGTCGGTGTGGTGCTGCAATGCAACAACTACGAAGTCATCGATCTCGGTGTGATGGTGCCCGCCGACAAGATCCTGCAGACCGCTGTCGAGCGCGAGGTGGATATCGTCGGCCTGTCGGGGCTGATAACGCCATCCCTCGACGAGATGGTCCATGTCGCCGCCGAGATGGAGCGCCTCGGCATGGACCTGCCGTTGCTGATCGGCGGCGCCACCACCTCCAAGGCCCACACCGCGGTGAAGATCGAACCCGCCTACCAGCGCGGCCCCACCATTTACGTCCCCGATGCCTCCCGCGCCGTTGGCGTGGCCAGCCGGCTGATCAGCCAGGTCCATCGCGGCCAATTGATCACGGAAGTGAAAGAGGAATACATCAAGGTCCGCGAGCGCAACGCCAATCGCGCGCCGCGGGGCACCACAGTGCCCTATGAACAGGCCGTGGCGCTGGGCTTTCAGGGCGATTGGGCAAACTATCGGCCCCCGGTGCCGGCCAAGACCGGCATCACCGTGTTTGAGGATTATCCCCTGGAAGAGTTGGTGGACACCATCGACTGGACGCCGTTCTTCATGACCTGGGACCTGGTGGGCAAATACCCGGCGATCTTCGATCATGCCGTGGTCGGGGAACCGGCCCGCCAGCTGTTTGACGACGCCCAGGCGATGCTCCACAAGCTGATCGCCGAAAAACGCCTCACCGCCAAGGCGGTGTTCGGCCTGTGGCCCGCCAACCGAATCGGCAGCGACGATATCGCCGTCTACGGCGACGAGAAGCGCGACCAGCCTATCGCCGTGCTCCATCAGTTGCGCCAGCAAACCCAAAAACCCGGCGCCAGCGAACTGATGCGCTCGCTGGCCGATTTCATCGCCCCGCGGGATACCGGCGTCGCCGACTACATCGGCGCCTTCGCCGTCACCGCCGGTATCGGCGCCGATCAGCTGGCCCTGGAGTACCAGCAGCAGAACGACGACTACAACGCGATCATGGTCAAGGCTTTGGCGGACCGGCTGGCGGAATCCCTGGCGGAGAAACTCCATCAGCAGGTACGCCAGCAGTTCTGGGGCTATGCCGCCGGCGAGCAGCTCAGCAACGCCGAACTGATCCGCGAGAAGTACCGCGGCATCCGCCCGGCTCCCGGCTATCCGGCCTGCCCGGATCACAGTGAGAAAACCACCCTGTTCTCGCTGCTCGATGCCACTGCGACCGCGGAAATGACACTGACCGAAAGTTTTGCCATGTTCCCGGCGGCGTCGGTGAGCGGCTTGTACTTCTCCCATCCCGACGCCCACTATTTCAACGTCGGACGGGTGCAGCGCGATCAGGTAGAATCCCTGGCCGAACGCAAGGGAGTGACAGTCGAGTACCTGGAGCGGCTGCTCAATGCCGTGCTGGGTTATTGATAGCAGCCGTTGGCTTTATTGAGGAGTCACGATGAAGAGTATGAGTGAAAAGGATCGCAAGCAGGGCTTCAAGAGCCTGGTGTTCAGTGTCCTCGCCGGCGCTCTCGGTGTCCAGAGCAACAAGAATCGCGAACGCGATTTCAAACAGGGCAAGATCAGCACCTATATTATCGCCGGCCTGGTTTTCACCGCGCTGTTCATCACTGTCGTCGTGGGGGTAGTGAAGCTCGTCCTACACAATGCCGGGATATAAGCAGAGGCTGGCAACCGTCACCCAAGCGGCTTGCCCGACCTGGTTTTTGGGGGAATTTGGGGACGGGACCATAGGGTGCGCTGACGCAGGAAGCGCACCGGCGGCATCGATCCGAGTGGTGCGCTTGCGTCAGTACAGCCTATGGAAAAAGTCGCGTCACCGCGCCACTGGGCCCTAGAAACCGCTCAGCCAGAACAGTGCGGTGAGGATGATGATGCTGATCAGCGCTGTGGCGGCCACGGCATCGACCTTGGCATTACCGTCACGGTCACTGTCGGTGGTGGTATCTGTGTCGCTCATACTGTTCTCTCCTTTGTGGCCGGTTCCCGGTGGATAAATGCAGCTCGGCATTCTACCAGCGCCGGCACCGACTGTCGTCCCCTTGTGCCGGCGGTTTTTGCCGGGGACGGGTCGGGCTTATTCCCGGACCGATAAGCGATATAGGAAAAAAGCTTTTCACATTTCAAGGCGTTATACCTATCATCACCACCTCCTGACAGGGGTTGGGCATCAGTGTATGATTCGGCCCCGAGGAAAACCCCCAGACAGTACCGGAATATCATGTATCAGTACGACGCCATCGATCACCAGCTTATACGGCAGCGGGTCGCCCAGTTTCGGGACCAGACCCGCCGCTACCTGGACGGTGAAATCACCGACCAGGAATTCCTGCCGCTGCGCCTGCAGAACGGCCTGTACATCCAGCGCCTGGCGCCGATGCTCCGCATCGCGGTGCCCTACGGCATGCTCTCTTCGGCGCAGCTGCATAGACTCGCGCATATCACCCGCACCTACGACAAGGGCTACGCCCATGTCACCACGCGCCAGAACCTCCAGCTCAACTGGCCGAATCTCGAAGATGTGCCGGACATTCTCGCCGAGTTGGCCGAGGTCCAGATGCACGCCATCCAGACCAGCGGCAACTGTATCCGCAACGTCACCTCCGACCAGTTCGCCGGCATCGCGCCGGACGAAATCGAAGATCCCCGCCCCTGGTGTGAAATCGTCCGCCAGTGGTCGACTTTCCACCCGGAGTTCGCGTTTCTGCCCCGCAAGTTCAAGATTGCCATCAGCGGCTCGGACCAGGACCGGGCGGCTATCCAGGTGCACGATATCGGCCTGCAACTGGTAAAAAATACCGAGGGCGAGACCGGTTTCGTGGTCTACGTCGGCGGCGGCCTCGGCCGCACCCCGATCATTGGCAGCGTGATTCGCGACTTCCTGCCGTGGCAGCACCTGCTCACCTATCTCGAGGCCATCCTGCGCGTTTACAATCGCTTTGGCCGCCGCGACAACAAGTTCAAGGCGCGGATCAAAATCATCGTCAAAGCCTGGACCCCGGAAGTGTTCGCCGAGCGGGTTGAAGACGAGTGGCAGCACCTGAAGGACAGCCCCTCCACCCTTACCCTGGAAGAGGTCGAGCGCACCAAGCAGTTCTTCACCCTGCCCGCCTACAAGGATTTCGATGCCGCCGAAGCGGACCGTCAGCTGGCCGTGGCCCAGGCCGACAACCTGGCGTTTACCCGGTGGCTGCAACGCAATGTAATGCCCCACCGGGTTCCCGGTTACGCCGCCGTCACCCTGTCATTGAAACCGACCGGTGTGGCGCCCGGCGATGTCACTGCCGACCAACTCGATGCCATTGCCGTGCTGGCCGACAAATACAGCTTCGGCGAGGTGCGCGCCACCCATAGCCAGAACATCGTGATGGCGGATGTCGAGAAAGCCCGACTGCTGGAGCTCTGGCAAGAGGCCAAGCCCCTCGGTTTCGCCACGCCCAATATCGGCACTCTCACCGACATGATCTGCTGTCCGGGAGGAGACTACTGCTCCCTTGCCAACGCCAAATCCATTCCGGTGGCCGAGGCCATCCAGCGCCGTTTCGACGATCTCGACTATCTCTACGATCTCGGCGATCTGACTCTCAACATTTCCGGCTGCATGAATGCCTGCGGTCACCACCACGTCGGCAACATCGGCATTCTCGGCGTCGACAAGAAGGGCGAGGAGTTTTATCAGATTCAGCTCGGCGGCAGCTCAGACCGCGATTCGCGGCTCGGCTCGGTACTCGGGCCCTCCTTCGACCAGGACGACGTGCCGGATGTGGTTGAACAGCTTCTCTCTGTCTACGTCGACAATCGCCGGGGCGATGAACAGTTTTCCGATACCTTCAGCCGTATCGGTCTCGACCCCTTCAAGGAGCGCGTGTATGCCAAAGCTCATTAAAGGCGACCGGATCATCGACAACGACTGGCAATTCATCCCCGCGGATTTCAGCGATGAACTGCCGCAGGGAAAATTGCTGGTGCCGCTGGCCCGCTGGCTCGAAAGCCGGGATGCCCCCGGTGAAGGCCGCGAGCTGGCGCCCTGGATCGACAGCGATGACGACGTCGAGGCTGTTGCCGAAGAGATATTGGGAGCGCCGCTGATTGCGGTGAACTTCCCGATGTTTACCGACGGCCGCGGCTTTTCGACCGCGCGCCTGCTGCGCGAACGCTACCGTTATCGCGGTGAGCTGCGGGCCGTCGGCTATGTCATCCAGGACCAGCTGTTTTATCTGAAACGCTGCGGTTTCGACGCCTTCGACCTGCGCGAAGGCACCAATCTGGAAGCGGCTCTCGGCTCGCTCCAGACCTTCACCGTGACGTATCAGGCAGCCACGGACAATCCGCAACCCCTGTTCCGCAACCGCTGACGACAGCGCGGCCTTTCTCTCCGGCTCCGCGCCGGGAAAGGCCTTCGCTCTCCTCACATATGCCGACCGGGGCCGGCAAGGCGCTTCACCCAGCGCAACACCAGCCCGTCGAGACTTTCTTCGGCGGCAAATCCCACCTTTTCCTGGAGGGATTTCTTGTGGGCGTAACTGATCTCGAAAATCTCGGCGCTGTCGAATCGCGCGGTGATGTACTCGTCACTGGTCATCACCTCATCGACCAGACCGAGCTCCAGGGCCCGGGTACCGAGCCACACCTCACCGGTGGCAATGGCATCGATATCCACCGCCTGGCGATGCTCGGCGACGAACGACTTGAACAGGTCGTGGGTCTGCTCTAGATCGTCGAGGAATTTTTCCCGGCCTTTATCGGTGTTTTCGCCAAACACGGTGAGCGTGCGCTTGTATTCCCCGGCGGTGAGAACCTCGTAATCGACGTCGTGCTTTTTGAGCAGGCGATGAAAGTTGGGCAGCTGCGCCACCACACCGATGGAGCCGACAAACGCGAACGGCGCGGCGATGATACGCTCCGCCACGCAGGCCATCATGTAGCCGCCGCTGGCAGCCACCTTGTCGATGCAGACGGTGAGCGGAATCCCTCCTTTGCGGATACGGTCGAGCTGGCTCGCCGCCAGCCCATAACCGTGAACCACACCGCCACCGCTTTCCAGCCGCACCACGACCTCGTCGCCGGCCCTTGCCGCGGCGAGCACGGCGGTCACTTCCTCGCGCAACGCCCGGGTCGCCGAGGCGCGCAGGTCGCCGTGGAAGTTGAGCACGAACAAGCGCTTGCCCTCCTGTCGCCGGCGCTCCTTGCGGCGCAGTTTTTCCAGTCGGTGCCGTTCCTTGAGCACGGCCTTTTTCGCGCCCGGAGCGAGCATCGCATCCGTCAGGGCATCCTTCATCCGGGCGTATTCCCGATTCAGGGATTTGACCTCGAGGTGCCCCTTGCCGCTTTTCCTGCCCCGCGCGCTCAGCGCCATTGCCGCGATCACCACCGCGAGGACAGCGATGACAAATGTCACCACCTTGGCCAGGAAAAGTCCGTAATCCACAATAAATTCCAAAGAAAACACCTCTTTTATCGAATGATCGGCGCCACCCCGGCTCAATCGCCGTGGCGCGCCCGGCGCTGGTTGACGAAGGCTCGGATCAGCTGCCCGGCCAGGGTGAACTCGCCGGGAATGGCGGGCAGGTCGCGGTAATGAAACCAGCTGGCCTCGGCAATTTCAACGTCGTCGATGCAGATTTCGCCGCCACCGTAATCAGCGAAAAAGCCTATCATCAACTGCCCGGGAAAAGGCCAGGGCTGGCTGGCATGGTAGTGAAGCGCTCCGACCTCGAGGCCGACCTCCTCCATCACTTCCCGGCGCAGTGCTTCCTCGGCGGATTCACCCGGCTCGACAAACCCCGCCAGAGCGCTGAAAAAGGGCCGCGTCCACTGCTTGTTGCGGGCCAGCAGACATTCATCCCCGCGGGTGATCAACGCCATGATACAGGGTGAAAGCCGCGGATAGAACGACTGCCCGCAAACCTTGCAGGCACGCGCCCGCTCACCGTCGAGCAAGGATGTTTCGGCGCCGCAGGTGCCGCAGAAGCGGTGGTTGCGGTACCAGTCATTGATTTGCAGGGCCCGCCCCAGAAGGCGAAACAGACCATCGGGAATCCTGCCCAGATAGTCGCGCAGGCTCACTCTAAGCAAGTCGCTCGCGGCAAACTCCGCGGCGGCAATCTCCATGGCAAAACAACGCTCGCCGTTGTACTTGCCCAGGTAGTGGACAGCGTGGCGATCATCGACCTGCCAGGGCAGTTGCCGATGGGGCCAGTAGAGCCGGCCGCCTCCCGGCGGGATCACCAGGTCGCTGCTGGCGCTGACGATGATATTGCCTTCGACCCGCTCATAGCCGGCCACTTCGCCAATCTGCAGCTTGTCATCTACGTCGTACAATGGACACCATCCCCCCGCTCAGTCAGACAATCATCGGCAATAGCCGGCACGAGATCAGTTTTAACACCACTTCCACCCGCAGGGAAGCGGTGATATCGGCGGAAACTCGCGAAACGGCGTGCGCGTCGATCCGGTTTATTTTACCGGTAGGCGCTTGAATTCTCCCATCTACCAAGATACCTTCTGCTCCTTGCCAGCGCGGGCAGTCCAAATCCAACACGATCACAGCCCTCCTGCTGCCGGTTGCCTGCCTGTTCGTTCATAAAATAATGGAGCATATCCTGCAATGAACCCACCGGTGTTTCATGCTTTCACCAAAAACTTTCTGGGTAACGCCCCCGACTGGTACAAACTGACCATTCTTGGTTTTCTGGCACTCAACGTATTGCTGGTTTTGCTGGCGGGCAAGTACATTACCGGCTGGGTGCTCGTCATCGAGTTTATCTTCACCCTGGCGATGGCACTCAAGTGCTACCCCTTGCAACCGGGCGGCCTGCTGGCCCTGGAAGCCCTGGTGCTCGGCCTCACCAGCCCCGATACGGTGTACTACGAAACGGTCGCCAATTTCGAGGTGATCCTGCTGCTGGTCTTCATGGTTGCCGGCATCTACTTCATGCGCGACCTGCTGCTGTTCACTTTTACCAAGCTGTTGGTCGGCGTCCGCTCCAAGGCCCTGCTGTCGCTGTTTTTCTCAGTACTCGGGGCATTGCTGTCGGCATTCCTTGACGCGTTGACGGTCACCGCGGTGCTGATCAGCATCGGCATCGGCTTTTACTCGGTCTACCACAAGGTGGCATCCGGAAAGAAAATCCACCATCCCGACCACGACCACGGCAACGACAGCGAGGTGATCGAACTGCATCGCGACGATCTCGAGCGCTTTCGCAGCTTTCTGCGCAGCCTGATCATGCATGGCATCGTGGGCACCGCACTCGGCGGGGTCACCACCATGGTGGGCGAACCCCAGAACCTGCTGATCGCCGAGAAGGCCGGCTGGAACTTCGCGCACTTCTTCCTGACCATGGCCCCGGTGACCATGCCGGTGCTGGCCTGCGGCCTCCTCACCTGTCTGTTGCTGGAGCTCACCGGCAAGTTCGGCTACGGCGAAAAACTACCGCCCAATGTGCATATCGTCCTCGCCGAATACAGCGCAAGCGAGGCTGAAAAACGCACCCTGCGCACCAGGGTGAGCCTCGCCGTGCAGGCGATTACCGCCGTGATTCTGGTGCTGAGCCTGGCGTTTCATATCGCCGCCGTGGGCCTGATCGGGCTGATGGTGATTATCCTGCTCACCAGCTTCAACGGTGTCATCGAAGAGCACCAGATCGGCCGCGCCTTCGAAGAGGCGCTGCCTTTTACCGCGCTGCTGGTGGTCTTTTTCTCGATCGTCTCGGTGATCCACGACCAGCACCTGTTCACCCCCATCATCACTTGGGTGCTGGCACAGGACACCGGGGTCCAGCCAGTGCTGTTGTTTGCCGCCAACGGCCTGCTTTCCGCCATCAGCGACAATGTGTTCGTGGCCACCATCTACATCAATGAAGTCAAGGCGGCGCTCGACGCCGGGCAGATCACCCGCGAACACTTCGACGTTCTCGCGGTGGCCGTCAATACCGGCACCAACCTGCCGAGTGTGGCCACGCCCAACGGCCAGGCCGCCTTTCTGTTCCTGCTGACCTCGGCGCTGGCACCTCTGATACGTCTATCCTACGGGCGCATGGTGTGGATGGCACTGCCCTACACTATCGTACTCTGCGTCGTCGGCGGCCTGTCCGTCGTCTACCTGCTGTAAACCCGGTCGACGCCGGCCCTGAAGATCAGTGGCCGGCGTCGACTGCCTCATCCCGCCACAGGCAGTTGCCGCCCGACTGTTCGCCGAGACGCAGGACAAACGCCTGGTGGGCCGCCAGTTCCGCCGCTGTCGGCGCGATCACCTTGAGCGCCGGGCGCTCTGCCGCCAGCCGCCGAATACCCTGGGAACCGGCACTGCTACCTTCATCGAACGCCCCCTTGAGGCCGAGATCGACCTGGCCTCCGGTCATCGCCAGGTAAACGTCGGCAAGAATCTCGGCGTCGAGCAGCCCCCCGTGAAGGTCGCGCTGCGAATTGTCCACGTGGTAGCGCCGGCACAGCGCATCGAGATTGTTTTTCTGTCCGGGATGGAGCTTGCGCGCCATCGCCAGGGTGTCGATCACCGAGCAGTGGTCCTGAACGCGCCCGTAGGCCCCGCCCAGCTTGCCGAACTCGTGATTGAGAAAGCCGACGTCAAAGGGCGCGTTGTGGATGACCAACTGGGCGCCGCGAACGAACTCGAGGAACTCCCCGGCAATATGGGCAAACAGCGGCTTGTCGGCGAGGAACTCGTTGCTGATGCCGTGGACCTGGAATGCGCCTTCATCCACCTCGCGCTCGGGATTGACGTAACGGTGGAAATGACGGCCGGTGAGGCGCCGGTTGACCAGTTCGACGGCACCGATTTCGATCACCCGGTGGTTCTGGCTGACCTCGATGCCGGTGGTCTCGGTATCGAGCACGATCTGTCTCATAATGCCTCCATAGCATCGATGCCGCGGTTGGCGAGACCGTCGGCAATGTCGTTTTCGCGGTGGCCGCTGTGACCTTTCACCCAGCGCCATTCGACTCGGTGCCGACTGGCCTCGGCATCCAGAGCCTGCCACAGATCGACGTTCTTTACCGGCTGCCGGGCGGCCGTCATCCAGCCTTTTTTCTTCCAGCCGTTGAGCCACAGGGTGATGCCCTGGCGCACATACTGCGAATCCGTGGTCAGCACCACATCACAAGGCTGCTTGAGCGCTGCCAGTGCCTCGATGGCCGCGGTCAGCTCCATGCGATTGTTGGTGGTCAGGGGCTCGCCCCCGTAGAGTTTCTTTTCCTGGTCACCGTAGCGCAGCAGCGCACCCCAGCCCCCCGGACCCGGGTTGCCACGGCAGGCGCCATCGGTGAATATTTCGACTTTCTTCAAGACTGCAACCTTTTCCTCGGAACTCGTGTCGACGACCGCTGCCGGCGCCTGATCCGGACACTATTGCCCAGGCGGGCGGGTTTGATGCTCCGCGGCAACCATCCCGCCGGCTGCGGCGTGACTGGGCGGGCCATCTGTTTGCGGGCGACAATCATATAGTACCCGCCGAAAGGCAGGCCAGTTTTGCGCCAGAAACTTTCGCTGCGACCGAACAGCGCCTGCAATCTGCGGGACTGGAGCGGCGGGCCGAAGGCGCCGTGGCGCACCATCTCGATCTGGAACCCGAGCAGCCTCAACCAGTCGGCCAGCCGCCAGGGGGTCAGCATCCGGCAGTGCCACAGGCTGTTCGACGTCAGCAAGCGCATCGGCCACTTGGCCAACCCCATCCAGCTGAACGGATTGAAGCCGAAGATCGCCAGATGGCCGGCGGGGGCGACCACGCGGGCGGCTTCCTGCAGCGCCTCGTGGGGCAGCGGGCAGTAGTCCAGCACGTGGTGCATGAGCACCACATCGATGATATTGGACGGCAGCGGCAGTGCGTCAAAATCACTGACCGCCGAGCAGTCGCCATCGAGCAGATTGGTCACCGAAAACTTGTGCAGGTGCGGGCTGTCGTCAAGCAGCTCCAGCCGGTCGGTAACCTGCAGCAGCATCGCCCGGAAACCCCGGTGCAGATGCAGCGACTGGATCGACGCGTCGCGCTCCATGGCGAGCAGAGCTTCGCCAGCGGGCGTGCCGTACCAGGCCGCGAGGGACTCGGCGAGATCACTGGGACAGGGGGACCGAGTCAGTGCTGACATACCCGATATCATCTGTTTGAACGAGGATCTGGACACTAGCGCTGCCGTGACTCCAAGACTGCAAGCCTTTATGATGAGTCATCCGGACAGACGACACAACACGGGCCGCCATGAGCTACAGTATTCACACCCTTCCTGCATTCAATGACAACTACCTATGGCTGGTAGCCGACACCCGATCCCGGCAGGCCCTGGTGGTGGACCCAGGGGATGCCGTCCCGGTTCTGGCGGCGCTGGACAGCCTCCAACTGGAGCTGGCAGCGATTCTCGTCACCCACCATCACAGCGACCACGTCGGGGGCGTGGGGGAACTGGTGGCCAGATATGGCGCGCCGGTATACGGCCCGCCCTCCGCGCGGATCCCCCAGGTGACCCACCCCCTGCGCGAAGGCGACCGGCCCACCGTCCTCGGCCTCGCGTTCGAGATCCTGGCCGTCCCGGGCCATACCCTCGACCATATCGCCTACGTCACCAGGGACATCGGCCCCCAGCCGGTGTTGTTCTGCGGTGACACCCTGTTCGCCGGAGGTTGCGGCCGGCTGTTCGAAGGCACACCGGCGCAGATGTATGAGTCGCTGTCGAAACTGTCGGCTCTGCCGGCCGATACGCTGGTCTACTGCGCCCATGAATACACCCTCGCCAATCTGCGCTTTGCGACTCTGGTCGAACCCGATAATCCGGACCTCCAGCAACGCCTGGCTGCCGTGATCCAGCTGCGGCGCGACGACCGCCCCACCGTGCCCTCGCGACTGGCCGACGAACTGGCCACCAATCCATTCCTGCGCTGCCGGGCGCCCAGCCTTGCCGAAGCTGCCGCCAGGCACAGCGGCGCCGCTCCGTCGAGCGCGGCGGAAACCCTGGGCATCATTCGCCGCTGGAAAGACAATGCCTAGATGCCGGTGAAGGTTGGGCGCCGCCGCCGGGACATTTGTTGTTTACCCCGGTCAAGGTCGGAGGGTAGAATCGCTCTTTTGCTATTTGCTTGATCTAAGAGTGAGTACTCATTGATGAGAATAACCCTTCTCTTGGTGGCAAGTTTATTATTGATCCTCACCGGCTGCGCGCAGCAATCACCATCTCCGGGGAAAGATGCCACCACCCGCAAAAACAAGGATGCCCTCGCCAGCCGTCCACTCAGATTCAACCCCAAGCGCCAAGCCCAGGCCGATGATATCTGGAAAATCATCGAGGACGGCCTGACCTTCGCCCACGAGGTGCCCGATCACCGTGTCGAACGCTATCTCGACTGGTACAGCGGCAACGAAAGCTACTTCACCCGTACCCTGGCCAGGGCCGACACGTACATGCCCTATGTGGTCGAGAAGATCCAGGAAAGCGGCCTCCCCATGGAAGTGGCCCTGCTGCCCTTCATCGAGAGCGCCTACAATCCCTTCGCCTATTCCCACAGCCACGCCTCCGGTCTCTGGCAGTTTATCCCCAGTACCGGCCAATCCCTCGGCCTCAAGCAGGATTGGTGGTACGAAGGCCGCCGCGATATCGTCGACTCCACCGACGCCGCGATCCGCTACCTCCAGACGCTCAACGATCTGTTCGACGGTGACTGGCTGCTTACCCTGGCCGCCTACAACGGTGGCCAGGGCACCATCAGCCGCGCCATGGAAGCCAATCGCCAGCAAGGCAAGCCGACGGATTTCTGGTCGCTGCCACTGCGCGAGGAAACCCGGGCCTATGTGCCGCGGCTGATCGCGTTGTCGAAGGTGCTGGCCAATCCCGACGATTACCAGGTCGACCGTCGCTCCATTCCGGTCAAGCCGCCCTTTTCGATCGTCGAGGTGAAAGACCAGATCGACCTGTCACAGGCGGCCAAACTGGCCAACATCAGCGCCGAGGAAATACACCACCTCAATCCCGGCTTCAGCCGCTGGGTAACGCCGCCCTCCGGACCGTATCGCCTGCTCCTCCCCAGCGAGCGGGTGCCGGGCTTTCTCGACCGGCTTGCCAGCACCCCGCGCGAGAGCTGGCGCCCGACCGGTGAATATGTGGTCAAGGCGGGCGACACCCTGGGCCGTATCGCCACCAGTCAGAACATCAGCCTTCAGGATCTCACCCAGCTGAACCAACTCACTTCCAGCAACATCAGGGTTGGCCAGGTATTGCGTATTCCCGGCTCCGCAAGCGCGAGCGGCAATCTGCCTGTCGCCAGCAGCGGCGCCAAGTCTGCGCCGGCGGCAACCCGCTACCAGGTCAAGCGCGGCGACAGCCTGTGGGGCATCGCCCGCCAGCACAATATCAAGGTCGACCAACTGCTGGCCTGGAACAAGCTGAAGAAGGACGCAGTGCTGTCCCCGGGCCAACAACTGCAGATCCATAGCAGCACTTCGCGCGCCGACTCCCTGGTCAACTACCAGGTCAGGCAGGGTGACTCGCTGTACGAAATCGCCCGACGCTTCAAGGTCGAAGTGAAGGATATCCTCGCCTGGAACGACCTGGAGATTCGCCAGCTGATCCAGCCCGGGCAGAACCTCACCCTGTATCCGGGCAACTGAGCCAGGCGACCCTCGATGAGCACATCCGGATCCATAGGGTGTTCTGAAGAATGAAGCGCATCGGGGAATCCGTCAGACACTGCCGGTGCGCCTCCTCCGTCGGCACACCCTATGGCCACACGTCAATCTTCCCCCTTGAGCCTCGCGCCCGGCGCCATAGGGTGCGCTGAGGAACGAAGCGCATCGGGGAATCCGTCAGACACTGCCGGTGCGCCTCCCCCGTCGGCACACCTTTATGGCCACACGCCAACCTTCCCCCTTGAGCCTCGCGCCCGGCGCCATAGGGTGCGCTGAGGAACGAAGCGCACCGGGGGAACCCGCAAAATATCCCCCGCCGCGATGCATAAAAAAACCCCGACCGAGAGGCCGGGG
>JBAZCN010000077.1:0-15315 GCA_041655035.1 Porticoccaceae bacterium
CGCTGACCCCGGCGTTGCCCAGCACCTGGACCCTGGCCCGTGGGCCGCTGACATGTAAAAACACCCCGTGGGCTGGATCAGTCATCCAGCCCACGGGGTGTTGCGGCGACCCGACCTTGCGCGGCGGGGAAATTACCCCAGGCCGGTATCAGGCCGCGCCGTTCTTCTTCCACATCTTGCGGGCCAGCTTTTTCTGGATCTCCTGTTCCCGGGCCCAGTCGATGTTGCTGCGCATGAACTGCTTGATGCGCGGGGCGACTTCCTCGCGAAAGCGGCGGCCGCTGAACACGCCGTAGTGACCGACGCCGGGCTGGGTGTAGTCGGTCTTCATGTGCTCGGGAATATTGATACACAGGTCGTGCGCGGCCTGGGTCTGGCCGATGCCGGAGATATCGTCGTTCTCGCCCTGCACCGTCATCAATGCGACGTCGCTGATGGCCTCGGGCCTGACCAGTTCGCCGCGGTGCATGAACTCTCCCTTGGCGAGCTTGTGTTCCTGAAACACCTCCTGGATGGTCTGCAGGTAGAACTCCGCGGTCATGTCCATCACCGCCAGGTATTCGTCGTAGAATTCGCGGTGCTTTTCGGCGCTGTCGTTGTCGCCCTTCACCAGATTCTTGAAATATTCCCTTCCAGCCTTGAGGTGTCGCCCGCGATTGAGAGAGACGAAACCGGCGAGTTGGAGAAAACCCGGATACACCTTGCGCATAAAACCCTTGTTGGGATAGGGCACGGTATGCACCACGTGGCGCTTGAACCAGGACAGGGGCTTCTCCTCGGCCACCCGGTTGGGCATGGTGGGGGATCTGCGGGCGTCGATGGGCGAGCCGATGATGGTCATGCTCGCCGGCCTGTTGGGATTGTCCTGCTCGGCCATCACGCTCACCGCCGCCAGCACCGGCGGGCCGGGCTGGCACACCGCCAGCACATGGGCGTCGGGGCCGATGAATTCGAGCATCTCGATCACGTAATCGATGTAGTCGTTGAGGTCGAACCGGCCCTCGGAGGTGGCGATGTTGCGGGCATCCACCCAGTCGCTGATAAAGACCTCGTGGTCCGGGAGGAAGGCTTCGACCGTGGCCCGCAGCAGGGTGGCGTAGTGGCCGGACATCGGGGCGATCATCAGCACCCGCGGATCGACATGGCCGGGCTTGTGGATCAGTTCGATATGGCCGTCGGCACGCTTGAAATGGACCAGGTTGCAGAAGGGCTTCGACCAGACGACCCGGTCCTCCACCGGCACCTTGATACCGTTGATGGTGGTGTAGGGCAGGTTCCAGGCCGGCTTGTCATACCGCCGGGTGCCGTTTTCGAAGACTTCGTAGGCGGCAATGATACTCTTGTGGATCAGGGTGTTGACGAATGGATTGTAGGAGGTTTCGAGCATCTCCTTTTGAAGCTTGGCAATTTTGCGCAAGGGTGCCAGGGCGAGGTGGTTCATTTCGTAGACGTGGTATAGCATGATATCAGCTCCACTTGTCCTGCAACTCGACCACTACACTCGGCCGGTCGGGACTTGTTGGCGAACACCGCCCGGCAATCGGGCGAACAGCCTCTCGGATGGTGCGGTGCACAATAAAAGTCATGCCTTGCATTATTCACTAAATGGCCGCGGATGCAAGTAAAGCTTGGCGCCAGGCGATGGCAGGGCGCGATTGCCGGCTCAATGGTCGGGGCCCGCCAGCGCTCCCACCACCACTGGCGCAGCGGCTGTCCGCCGCTCGCCGGGTGCCGCCCTGCGCGTGGCGCGGCGCTCTGAACACTGTTTGCCACCGCCCCCATCACAGTCCCGTATAATGCATGCCTTTTGCCCCCGGTAACGCTGTGAACACCATTGACCCGGAACACTACCAACGCCAGCTGGACACCAAAACCGCCGCCCTGCGCGAGGCCTTCGCGCCCCTCAGCCCGCCGCAGCCGGTGATCTTTACCTCCCCTCCCCTGCACTTTCGGATGCGCGCCGAATTCCGTATCTGGCACCAGGGCGACGCCTCTCATTACGCGATGACACCACCCGGCGGCGACAAGCCCGAGCCGATCGCCAGTTTCCCGATCGGTTCGAGCGCCATGGTCGAGGCCATGCCCCGGCTGCTGGCGGCCATCAACGCCACGCCTTTACTGAGACGAAAACTCTATGCCGCCGAGTTTCTGACCACGCGCGCCGGCGCGGTGCTCGCCACGCTGATCTACCACAGGCCGCTCGGGGACGACTGGCAGGAGGCGGCCATGGAAGCGCGGCACCGGCTGGGTATCGAGCTGGTCGGGCGAAGCCGCGGGCAAAAGCGGGCGACGGGGCCGGACTGGGTGACAGAGACCTTTGATGTCGGCGGACGCCAACTCAGCTACCAGCAGGTGGAAAGCGGCTTTACACAGCCCAACGCGGCGGTCAACGAGTGCATGCTCAACTGGGCCTTCGAGGTCAGCCGCGACAGCCCGGGAGATTTGCTCGAGCTGTATTGCGGCAACGGCAATTTCACCCTGGCGCTGGCCGCCAACTTCCGCCGCGTGCTGGCTACCGAGGTCGCCAAGATCTCGGTGGCCTCCGCGCTCCACAATATTGCCGCGAATGGTATCGACAACGTCGCCGTGGTGCGCCTGTCCAGCGAGGAGTTCACCGCCGCCTGGAACGGTGTCCGGCCCTTCAACCGCCTGCGCCATATCGACCTCGGCAGCTATGATTTTTCGACCCTGTTCGTCGATCCGCCGCGGGCCGGGCTCGACCCCGCGACGGTGGCGCTGGCCAGGCGTTTCGAGCGGATTATCTATGTGTCCTGCAACCCGGAGACCCTCAGGGACAACCTGGAGGCATTGCGCAGCAGCCACCGGATCGAACAGTTTGCGGTATTCGACCAGTTTCCCTACACCCACCACCTCGAGTGCGGGGTGCTGCTGACAAGAATCTGAACACGGCCTGGCGCATCACCGCAATTTCCCGCCCCGCCGCCAGCTGCAGCGGGTGCTCGGCTACAGCGGAAATTGCTCCTTGATGCGCCGCGCGGCGTCGATCACCGCGTCGGTATATTTCGCTTCGATGCCCTCGCGCTCCTTGTCGTAACGCTGCTTCTCCTCGCGGGGCAGCGCCTGCCAGGCGTCGAGTATGGGAATATGGGCAGTGGACGCGGCGACCCGGAACAGCACCCCGTATTCGATGCGAAAGCGTTCGCTGTCCTCCAGATTGGCGGCGATCGCGCAGATCCGCAGGCAGCCCTCAGTATGGCTGAGCTTGTCGTCGAGGATGGCGTCGGCGAGCAGGTAGAGACTGCGCCTGATGGTCACCCGCTGCACCCCGGGGATAGCCGGGCCGGCCACGCCCATCCGGCGTTCGCTATCCAGTTGCGGGGCAGTGGCGACGGCTGCCAGCCGTTTCCGGCGATACAACAACCAATGCAGGTAAGCCGCGTAGGCCGCGAGAGCGACAATGATCACCACGGCGCCCGCCACCAGCCAGATTTTCATGCTGTCGTCTCCCTGTCGCGCCCGTTGTCAGCGGGGCCTTCCAGAGCGGTGTCTGCCCTATCAGGAGCCTCGAGCTCGGCATCGGCCATGTCGTCGCCATCCACTTCGGCATCGCGGCGAATCGCAGCGGGGAGGGCCTTGCGCGCCCGCGCGCCCATGCGTTTGAGATCGTCCATGCGCTTGACCAGGTTGCCGCGGCCGTCCACCAGGCGCTTGCGGGTCTGCTGCCAGGCCTCCTGGCTCCTGTCGATCAGGCGGCCCACTTCCTCGAGGGACTCGATCACCAGCACGAACTGGTCGTGGAGCGCGCCGGCCTGAATGGCGATCTTCTCGGCGTTGCGATTCTGGTCTTCGTAGCGCCAGATATTGTGCACAGTGCGCAGCGTGGCCAGCAGTGTGCTCGGGCTGACCAGGATGATGCCCTGGTCGTAGGCATCGCGAAACAGGGTGTGGTCATGCTCCAGCGCCGCCATGAAGGCGGCCTCGATGGGCACGAAGATCAGTACGAAATCAAGGGTGTTGACCCCCGGCAACTGTTCGTAGGCCTTGCGGCTGAGGCCGCTGATATGGCCGCGGATCGAGGCCAGGTGGCGGGCGAGGTGGCGCTGGCGGTCAGCGCCCTCCTCGGCCCGGCAGTAGCGCTCGTAGTCGACCAGCGAGACTTTGGCGTCGATGACGATATCGCGGTTGTCGGGCAGGTGGATGATCACGTCGGGATTGCGCCGCTGGCCGCCATCGGCCACCAGGCTGACCTGGGTGTCGTACTCCCGGCCCTTGGTCAGGCCCGACTCTTCCAGCAGCCGCTCGAGCACCACCTCGCCCCAATTGCCCTGCTGCTTGCTGTCGCCCTTGAGCGCACGGGCCAGTTGCAAAGCGTCGTCGCCGATGCGCTGGGCTTCGACCTTGAGCTGCTGGATCTGGCCGATCAGCTGGTTGCGCTCGGCGTTCTCCTTGTCGTAGGCATCCTCCACCTTTTTGCGGAAGTCGGCGATCTCCTTGCGTAGCGGGTCGACCGTGCTGTCGAGGGCGAGCTTGCTGTGGCGACTGAAGCTCGCCTGTTTTTCTTCGAAAATGCGGTTGGCGAGGTTTTCGAAATCGCGGTTGAGGGTTTCCCGGGCTTCCTTGAGCAGTTGCAGCTGCTCGGCGAAGCGCTGGCGCTCGCTGGCCAGCGAGGCGTTGGCGGCGGCGGATTCGCTCTGCAACTGCTGGCTGCGCCCCTGAAGCTCGTCGACCTGCGCGCGGGTGCGATCGAGCTCGCTGCGGGTGAGTTCCAGCGCATTGTGCGCCGCGGCCCACTCGCCTTGCAGCTGCTGCCTGTGGTTGTGCAGGTCATCGACCTGCGCGCGGGCGCGGTCGAGCTCGCTGCGAGTCAGCTCGAGGGCATTGAGCGCCGCGCCCTGGCGGCGGCTGAAACGGGCATAGAGCGCAAGGCCGGCGACGAACACACCGGCGGCAAAGCCACCGGCAAGAAACAGAAGGGCAGGATCGAAGGGTATGGTCATGGCGGCATTCTAGCAGAGCGGGGTTGCCGGTGCTGGCCAGCGCGGTGCCGTTGCCGGATGCCCGCACCGATCCCCCATGTACCGGCTGGGACAGCCGCTGGCGTTGCTGTAAAATGCCGCGCCATGACCGAGCCGACAGCCCATGCCCTCCCCCGCCCCCGCCCGCCACGGGTGTTGGTGTTCGATTCCGGCGTCGGCGGGCTCAGCGTCCTCACCGAGATCCGCGCCCGGGTGCCCGGCTGTGAGCTGGTCTACGCCTGTGACAACGGCGCTTTTCCCTATGGCACCAAAAATGAGGGCGATCTGGTCGAACGGGTCGACAGGGTGCTCCGGGCACTGGTCGCGGAAACCGCGCCGGATATCGTGGTGATCGCCTGCAATACCGCCAGCACGGTGGCCCTGCCGAGGATTCGCACCCACTTCCACAAGCCGGTGGTCGGTGTGGTGCCGGCCATCAAGCCCGCCGCCAAGCTGTCCCGAACCCGGGTGATCGGCCTGCTCGGCACCGCCGGCACGGTCAGCCGCCCCTACACCCAGCAGTTGATCGACGAATTCGCCGCCGATTGCACGGTGCTCCGGCTGGGCAGCGCCCGGCTGGTGGAGATGGCCGAGGACAAGTTGCGAGGCATGGCGCCAAATCCAGCCGAATTGCGGGACATCATCTCACCGCTGTTCGCCGGCCCGGATGTGGTCGGCACCAATGTCGACACCCTGGTGCTGGCCTGTACGCACTTCCCCCTGCTGGCTGCGGAGCTGGCCGCAGCGGCGCCGCACCCGGTGCACTGGGTGGACTCGGGCGAGGCCATCGCTCGCCGGGTGCTGTCGCTGCTGCCCGCGGGCGGCGACCCCGCCATTCAGCCCGCCACCGGCTTCGACTGCTGGCTGACCGCCGCTGGCGCGGACTTCGCAGCCCTCGAAGCCGGCCTGCTCCGTTTCGGCGGGCAACGACTCCGCCTGCTGGTACCCTAGTCTGGCGAGGTTTCACCCGCCACGCAGAAACAGGATATGGCGCTACAGGGCAAACCTCGCCGGTGCGCTTCGTACCTCAGCACACCATTTATGATTGTTGTTCACAGCGCCGATGTCATAGGGTGCGCTGAGGAACGAAGCGCACCGCAGAGTATAAGAGCGTGCTGAGGTACGAAGGGCACCAACAGGAATAGCAGCTATCAAAATATTCTTTTATTGAGCCCATACCGCAACGTCTCCAGCCCCCTTGGCCGCCCCCTCACGCAGGATGGTATTCCATCCCCAGCCCGTCGCGTGCCGCCGCCACGGTAGCGAACACCATCAGGCGGCGACAGCTCTGCAGGGTCGGCAACATCACCTTGTAACGGCCCTCCCGGTGCCATGCCACCAAATCCTTCGGGGCCATCCAGAAAGCCTCCACCAGTTCATGGCCGTCGTGGCGCGGCACCTGGTGAGGCGGGGCTTCGGCCAGGAAGAAATGTGTGCTGAAACGCTTGGCAAACGTCATCGGCGTAATCCAGTGGGCGAAATGCGCCAGCGCATGGAGCGCCGGGCGCAAACCGTGGTCCGCCAGCAACGCGGCGAAATCCCTGTGGCCCGCTTGCAGTTCGCTCCGCAACCCGGCCAGCACAGAAGCGGCAAGTGCTGTCTCGCCCTCGGCCAGCAACACCCCGGTTTCCTCGAAAAGCTCGCGGATGGCGGCGATACGGTAGACTGCCAGCGGATCGGCGACGGCGCCGTGGCGGGCGGCGAGGAGCGCGTCGCCCGGGTCCAGCGCACCGCCGGGAAACACCAGCGCTCCACGGGCAAAACTCAGGTTGCGGCTGCGCACCGCCCCCAGCACTTCGATGCCCCGCGCGCCGTCGCGGGCAATCACCACCGTGGCGGACGGAATCGGTAGCGGCGGTATGCCGCTACCCGGACGGGTTTTGTCACTATCGGGGTTTAAGGTCATCATCCAATGGCCATGTCGATGAGTGCGCGCGCGGGCGGCGGGCAAATACCACCCGCTTGCCGACCCGCCACCGGCTTCGGCGTTTATACTCCCGCCGATGGCGGCGCACAGGTGCGCAGGATTATGCATCGAACCTCCGGCCATGCCCAACCCGTACCCGACAAGGATTCACATCGTGCTCAACCCGTTGTTCGACATCAGCCGCCTGCGCGACACCGTCGCGGGAGGCGCCCTGGTCCTCACCCCCAACCTGCGCCTGGCGCGCAAGATCCACGAGGCCTGGGACCGCGACAGCCAGCAGCAAGGCCTCGCGACCTGGCTCGCGCCGCGGATCTTCGCCATCGACAGCTGGCTCGAGGATGCCTGGCTGCAACTGGTCGACGGCGCCTACGCGCCGGCCCTCGAGGGCATTCCGGTGCGCGCCGCCCAGGAACGCTGGCTGTGGGAGCAGGTCATCGCCGCCGATGACAGCGCCGCCAGCGCCAACCCCGGCGGCTTCGCCGACATGGCGCGGCGCGGCTGGCAGCTGGTTCGCCTGTGGCGGGTGCCGGTCGACACCCTCGAGCAGGGTCACCACGACGGCGCCAAGGCCTTGACCCGCTGGGGGCTGGAGTGGGAGCGACAAGTCCGTGCCCGGGGGCTGATCAGCCAGCCGCGGCGGGCCGAGATCATCCGCCAGGGGTTCGGCGACGGCGCCCTGGAGGCCCCCAGGCGCATCTGCCTGGTGGGCTTCCAGTCCATCTCGCCGTTGCACCAGGCAGTGCTCGACGCGACTGGCGGTAACCTGGAACAGCTGCCACCGCCCTCCGGCCTGGCCCGGCCACGGCATTTCACCGCCGCCGATCCGGACACCGAAATCGCCGCCGCCGCCCGTTGGGCACTGGACAAGGTGGCGCTCGACCCCGGTGCGCGGATCGGCGTGGTGATTCCCGATCTGGCGCAGTTGCGCGACAAGGTGGAGCGGGTGTTCCTTCATCATTTCGACCCTGGCTGGTGCTGGCCGGATCAGCCCTACCGACCGCCGGCCTTCAATATTTCGGCCGCCAGCCCGCTGGCCGAGGCCGCGCCGGTCGCCGCGGCCCTCGACCTGCTGGCACTCAACCGACCGCGCCTGCCGGTCGACGCGCTGTTGCGGGCGGTCAACAGCCCGTTCTGGGGCCGGGCCTTCGCCGAAGGCGAGCTGCGCAGCCGCGCCGCGGTGGCGATCCTCGACAGCGGCCTGGCAGAACCCGCCAGCGGCCTGCTCCGCCGCCGGCTATCCGAGTTGGAGTCCGCTTATTATCAACGTTTCAGCGAATCCCAGAGCGATTCCGGCCCGGGGGGCCGGCTGGCGCGCATGGCCGATGCCCTGCGCCACGGGCCGGTCACCCGGAGCTGTGGCGGCTGGCGGCAGCTGTTCGAGGAGCAACTGCAAATCCTCGGCTGGCCCGGCGAGCGCCCCCTCAACAGCCTCGAGTATCAGCAGCGGGAGCACTGGGACACACTGCTGAATGAATTCCAGCAACTGGACCGGGTCGCGCCGCCTGTGACCGCGGAGCAGGCGCTGCGCCTGCTGGAACAGCTCGCCGCCAACAGTCCCTTTCAGGCCGAAACACCGGACGCCCAGGTCCAGATCCTCGGTTCCCTGGAGGCCGCCGGCCTGCATTTCGACCACTTGTGGATGATGCAAATGGACGACCGCCACTGGCCGGAGGCCACCAATCCGCACCCACTGCTGCCAGTCGCCCTGCAGCGCTCGCTGGCCATGCCCAAGGCGTCGCCCGAGCGGGAGCTGGAGCTCGGCCGGGACCTGTTCGAACTGTTCTGCGCCAGTGCCGGCGAAGTGGTGGTGAGCCACGCCCGCCAGGATGGCGACGTACACTTCCAGGGCTCCGCGCTGCTTTCCGACATTGAGTCGGTGACCCTTGAAAATATTGATAACGACCATCCATGGACAAGCGCCATCGCGGCCGCGGCCCAACTCGAGGTCATCACCGACCTCAGCGGACTGCCGCTGCCGGCAAGCGCCGACCCACTGCCCGGGGCGGCCGGCTTTCTCGCCGCCCAGGCCGGCTGCCCGTTCAATGCCTTTGCCCGCTACCGCCTCGGCGCCGAACCGCTGCCGGTGCCGACGGTCGGTCTCGACCCCCTGGCGCGGGGCAACCTGATCCACTACAGCCTCGAGGCCCTGTGGCGGGATATCGATGGCCGCACGGCCCTGGCCGAGCTCAGCGCCGAGGAGCGCGACCAACACCTCGCCGCCGCCGTCGACACGGCGCTCGCCCGCTTCCTGCGCCGCGCACAGCTCGCCGCCCGGGATCTCGGCGAACGCCACCTGAACCTCGAGAAAGCCCGTATCCACCAGCTGCTGGCCGAATGGCTGGAGTGGGAGGTCAACCGCCCGGAGTTCACCCGCGAGGCTCTGGAACAGGCCCGGGAGCTCGATATCGATGGCCTCAAGGTCAGGATGCGTATCGACCGCCTGGATCGCCTGGGCGACGGCTCGCGGCTGATCATCGACTACAAGACCGGTTCGCCGAGCCTGAAGAGCCTTGGCCACGAGCGCCTGGCGGAGCCACAACTCGCGCTCTACGCGCTGGCGGTGGGCGAGCCCCTGGCGGCTGTCGGCTATGGCCTGATCCGCGCCAAGGGTGTCCGCTTCGACGGTGTCGACACCGCCGCCCTGCCCGCCATCGGCCTGCCGGAAACATGGCAACTGACATTGGAAAAGTGGCATAACAAATTGATATTAATAAAGAATGAAATATTTTCAGGATACGCACCCGTGGCCTTCCACCACCCTGACGCCGCCGCTTACGGCGGTGATCTCGAGCCGCTCAACCGCTGGCCGGGGCGCGAACGCCTGGCCCGTTTCAAGGCCAGCCAGGCGCGCCCGGAGGTCTTGTCATGAGCGCTGCCGACCAGCATATCCGCGACCAGGCCCTGGATATCCACCGCTCCTTCGCGGTGAGCGCGCCGGCGGGCTCCGGCAAAACCGGCCTGCTGATCCGCCGCACCCTGCGCCTGCTCACTCAGTGCGACCACCCAGAGCAGGTGCTCGCCATCACCTTCACCCGCAAGGCCGCCGCCGAGATGCATGAGCGCATCGTCAAGGCCCTGCTGCGCGCCCGGGACGACACGCCGCCGCAGCAGGACTATGACCGCGCCATCTGGGAAGACGCCCGCGCCGTGCTGGCCCGCGACCAGGCCCTGGGCTGGCAGCTGGTGGCCAGTCCCTCGCGGCTGCGAATCATGACCATCGACAGCCTGTGCCGCCACCTGGCCCGCCAGTTGGCGATGGAAACCGGCATGGGCGACCTGCCGGAGCCCGCCGATCAGCCCCAAACCTACTACCAGGAAGCCATTCGCAACCTGCTCGCTCAGCTCGATCGCCCCGGCCCGGTCGCGGACAGCCTGGCGCTGCTGCTCGGCCATCTCGACAATAATCCGGCCAGCCTCGCCGGGCTGCTCGAAAACCTGCTCGCCCAGCGCGAGCAATGGCTGCAGCCCCTGCTCGGCAGCCGCGGCGCCAGGGCCGCGCTCGAACAGGCCCTGGCTGAAACCGTCGAGGAGTGTCTGACCGACCTCCGGCACCGGCTGGCTCCGGTGGCCGGAGAGATCGCCGCGCTCTGTGATTACGCCGCGGCCAACCTCCGTCATCTGGCCGTCGACCACCCCCTGGGCAGTTGCCTGGGTATGGCCGCGCTGCCCGATACCGTTCCCGACAGATCCGCGCTGGCTGCCTGGCATGCAGTATCCAGCCTCCTGTTGACAAAGGATACCAACTGGCGAAGCGCGCGCGGCTTGAACAAGACCATGGGCTTTGCCAGCAAAAAAGAGTCGATCCAGCCCGATCTCGCCGACCAGCGCAAGGCGCAACTGGCAGCGGTGATCGACTGGTGCCGCGATCAGCCGGGCCTGCTGGAACGGTTCGGCGACCTGCGCCAACTGCCGGCTCCCGGCTATAGCGATGGCCAGTGGCGGCTGCTGGAGGCGCTGGCGACCGTCCTGCCGCGACTGGTTGCCGAACTGTCGTTGCTGTTCCGCGAGCGGCGCGCCTGCGACTTCACCGAGATCACCCTGGCGGCGCTCCGCGCGCTGGGCGACGACGACACCCCCACCGAGCTGTCGCTGCGCCTCGATTACCAGATTCGCCATATCCTGGTGGACGAATTCCAGGATACGTCCTCGCTGCAATTCGGCCTGCTCAGGAAGCTGGTTGGCGGCTGGCAGCAGGGCGATGGCCGCACCCTGTTCATCGTCGGCGACGGCATGCAGTCACTGTACGGCTTCCGCAATGCCAATGTCGGCCTGTTCCTCGAGGCGCGCGTCGCCCCTGTCGCCGAGGTTGAGTTGGTGCCCCTCGATTTACAAGTTAATTTCCGTTCCGATCGCACCGTCGTGCAATGGGTGAACGACAGCTTCCGCAATGTCTTTCCGGCCCGTGAGGACACCAGTCGCGGCGCGGTGCCCTACGCTCCCGCGGAGGCCGCCAAGGGCGGGGACAGCGGCGCTGCGGTAACCCTCGACGTCATCGAGCAACCCGCCGATCCCGATACCGAGGCGCGGATCGTGGTCGCCAGGATCAGGGCCGCGCAAGCACTAGACCCCGACGGCTCGATCGCCATCCTCACCCGCGCCCGCGGCCATCTCGAGCGAATACTGGCGGCCCTCTATGAAGCCCGGATCCCCTGGCAGGCCACCGATATCGATCCGCTGTCCAGCCGGATGCCGGTAATCGACTTGCTGTCGCTCACCCGCGCGTTGCTCAACCCCGCCGACCGGATCGCCTGGCTCGCGGTGCTGCGCGCCCCCTGGTGTGGCCTCGACCTGCCCGACCTGCAGTGCCTGGCAAATCCATACAATGCCGATATATCGAGGGACGCCGACTTCCCATGGCTGCCGGGCCGGGCGCTCGATCCCGCCGTTCCCGAAGGGCTCTCGACCGCCGGCAGGCAGATCCTGTCACGCACCGGCGCGGTGCTTCGCGCCGCCTGGGAGAACCGTCTGCGCAAACCGCTGCGGCTGTGGATCGAAGGGACCTGGCTGGCCCTGGGCGGCCCCGCCACACTGGTGGACAGCGCCGAGATCGCCTGGTGCCAGCAGTATTTCGACCTCCTGGAAGGCCATGCGAAAGGCAGCTCGATCGCCGATATGGCGGCCTTCGAAAGCGCGGTGGACCGGCTCTACGCCGCGCCGACGACAGCCTGGGCCAATCCGGTCCAGGTCATGACCATCCACAAATCCAAGGGTCTCGAATTCGACACCGTCATCATCCCCGGCCTCCACCGCGGTGGCGGCAAGACCGACAGCGCCCTGCTCTACTGGCGGGAACGGCTCAACCGGGCGGGACAGAGCCGGCTGTTGATCGCCCCGCCGCTGTCGCCACAGGAACAGGCCGCCGAGGACGGCGGCGCCAGCCTGCTGGTCCGCCACCTCAAGCATGAGCAAAAACTCAAGGCCCGGCTGGAGGACGCGCGGGTACTGTATGTCGGCTGCACCCGCGCAGTGCGCCGCCTCCACCTGCTGTTCAACCTGCCGGGCGCCAACAAGCCCGCTGCCGGCAGCCTGCTGGCGAGTCTGTGGCCTGCGCTGGAGCAGGATTTCGCCACCACGGGAGCGACTGTCGAACGGCACTCCCCGGCGCCGCTGGCGACGGACGGCGATGGCCAGCAAATGGGGCCCGAGAGCCTCGATGAACTGCTGCGCCTGGCGCCGGCATGGCGCCATCCGGTGCAGGAACAGCGCCACGACATTCACCACCAGGGTGCGCCGGCCATCTGGATATCATCGCCGCCGGGCGACGCTGCTGCCCGCCACCTGGGCACGGTGCTGCATCGCACCCTCGGGCGTATCGTCGAGGAGGGCGCGGCCAGCTGGCAGCCCGAGAGAATCCAGCGCCAGCGAGCGGCGTGGCAGTTGCAGCTGGCCTACCTCGGCACCGAACCCAGTGCCGCGCTCGTCGATCTGCTGGAGACAGCCATAACCCGTGTTCTCGCCGATCCCATCGGCCGCTGGCTGCTCGACGGCGGCCATCAGGGGAGCGCAGCCGAGCTGGCGCTGGGCCATCAGGACAACGCGGGGCAGGCCGCACGATCGGTCATCGACCGCTGCTTTATCGATGACGGGGTGCTGTGGATAATCGACTACAAAAGCAGCCTGCCGGCCGCGGGACAGGACACCGAAATGTTCCTCGCTGGCGAGGCAGAGAGGTACCGCGAGCAACTGGCGCGATACCGGCGCGCCATGGCCGCACTGCACCCCGGAGAAATCCGCACCGCGCTGTATTTCCCATTGCTGTCCAGGCTGGTGGAAATCGTCGCCGATTGATTCTTTCAATGATTGACATAAGTCTAATTTCCCCATTTTGTCACAGCGATACAGTAGAATGATGGCAATCAGCGCAGGACCTCTCCGGGCCGGTGGCCTCGCGGGAGGTATTGCCATTCAAATGGGTAATCGGAAAATATCATGATCCAACGCTTGCTGGAAAACCTCAATATCGAGTCGCAGGAACCCCTGATCACGCCCAAGGCGCTGAAGCAGGAAATTCCCATGACCGAAAAAGCCGCAGAAACCGTGGCGCGGGGCAGAGAGGCTGTACAAAATATCCTCGATGGCAGCGACCACCGCCTCTTTGTCGTGGTCGGCCCCTGTTCCATTCACGATATCGATGCCGCCAAGGATTACGCCGCCCGCCTCAAGGCGCTGGCCGACGAACTGAGCGATTCCCTGCTGATCATCATGCGGGTCTACTTCGAGAAGCCGCGCACCACCGTGGGCTGGAAAGGCCTGATCAACGACCCGTACATGAATGACTCCTTCAAGATCGAGGAAGGTCTGCACATCGGCCGCCGGCTGCTGATGGACATCTCGGAACTGGGCCTGCCCACCGCCACCGAAGCGCTCGACCCGATTTCGCCGCAATACATGCACGACCTGATCGTCTGGTCGGCGATCGGCGCGCGCACCACCGAGTCCCAAACCCACCGCGAGATGGCCAGCGGCCTGTCCTCCGCCGTCGGTTTCAAGAACGGCACCGACGGCAGCCTGACGGTGGCCATCAACGCCCTTCAGTCCGTGGCCCAGCCCCACCGGTTCCTGGGAATCAATTTCGAAGGCAAGGTGGCGATCGTCACCACCAGGGGCAACCCCTATTCCCACGTGGTGCTGCGCGGCGGCGACGGCAAGCCCAACTACGATTCGGTGAGCGTGTCGCTGTGCGAGCAGGAACTGGCGAAGGCCAGTATCCGCCCCCGCATCATGGTCGATTGCAGCCACGCCAACTCCAACAAGAACCACGAACTGCAACCGCTGGTGCTGGAAAATATCGGCAACCAGATCGCCGACGGCAACCGCTCGATCTGCGGCCTGATGGTCGAGAGCCACATCCATGCCGGCAACCAGAAGATCCCCGCCGACCTGGCCGAGCTCAAGTATGGCGTATCGGTCACCGACGCCTGCATCGACTGGTCCACCACCGAAACCACCCTCCGCGCGCTGCGCGACAAGATCAAGGATACCCTCCCCGGCCGGGAGATGCTCTGAGGCGCGGTGAGCGTCGGCCCATACGGTGCCGCCGGCACGGAAGATGTCCCATCGATTTCGCCGGCGCGCTCCTCAGCGCACCCCATGGGTATCGAGCCAGCGGCAGGCATGTCTCAACGGCGGATATTGGCACGGTGTCCGATAGGGTGTGCCGACGCAGGAGGCGCACCGCGGGTGGCACCGACTTCCCGGTGCGCTTCATTCTTCAGCGCACCCCATGGGTATCGAGCCAGCGGCAGGCATGTCTCAACGGCGGATATTGGCACGGTGTCCGATAGGGTGTGCCGACGCAGGAGGCGCACCGCGGGTGGCACCGACTTCCCGGTGCGCTTCATTCTTCAGCGCACCCTATAGTCTGGAGCCACCATTTGAAAACCCCGGAAATCCGGGGTTTTCTTTGCCTCGTTTCATGCTCCACGCGGCGACGCGAAGCCTGGGTGACGTCCCGCGGGGCTCACATATAGGCCTGGCTGGTATCGGTGTGATCGGTGACGTCCCGCACGCCCTTCAACTCGGGGATGCGTTCCAGCAGAGTTTTTTCCACCCCCTGCTTGAGGGTCAGGTCCACCATGCCGCAACCCTGGCAGCCGCCACCGAATTGCAATACCGCCACCTCATCGACGACATCCACCAGGGACACGTTGCCGCCATGGGCAGCGAGGCTGGGGTTGACCTCCGAGTGAAGGACGTAGTTGACCTTGTCTTCAACCGGGCTGTCATCGCTGACCTTCGGCATCCGCGAGTTGGGGGCGCGAATGGTCAGCTGGCCGCCAAAACGGTTGTCGGCGTAGTCGACCTTGGCATCTTCGAGAAACGGCAGGCTGCGCTTTTCGAGATGGGCCTTGAAACCATTGAGTTCGAGGATCTGGTCGCCGTCCTTTTCATCGCCGGGGCGGCAATAGGAGA
>JBAZCN010000078.1:0-15099 GCA_041655035.1 Porticoccaceae bacterium
ACTACGAAACCGAGGACTACGGCCTGGTCAATCTCCGTCTCGACTGGCACTCCGTCGCCGGTCAGCCTTTCGATCTCGGCGTTTTCGTCCGCAACCTGACCGACGAGGATGCCGTCATCAGCAGCTCCCTGTCGACTGCCACCATGCCCATCCGCTCGGTGATGTACAACGATCCCCGGGTGTACGGGGTGAACTTCCGCTACCGTTTCGGCGCCGAGGCGAGATAGCGGTTACGCGCGGCGGAGCACCGAAATGCGCCGCCGCGCCCACCTCTGCCTGTGCGCAGGCCGGTGGCGAACATTTTCTTCCCTGCTCTATTTACCCCTTCCCGCTCTCCGTCGCTCCCGGCAGGCCAGTTTGCCAAGCCTGGCTGGTCACCATCCCGGCCGTTTTTTCCTGACGCGGACGCCGTGCTTGGGCAAGGCATGCGAAGTTCGGCCATGTGAAAAATGAAAGCGCGGGATTCACTCAACATTTTACCCGGGTATTATTGATGCAAAATATTATCCGGGTAAAATGTCGGCGACTATTTCTATACTGTGGAGCTGACCGTGCCAATTCTGCCCAGTTACACCGCCTTTGGCGGAGAACATCTCCTGGCTTCCGGCGCCGCCTGGGAGGTAGCTATCGCCGCCCGCAAGGTTTTGCAGGGGGACGGCTCGGCCACCGTGCTGATCTTTGAGGATCACACCGGGCGGCAGGTGGATTTCGACTTAAGAGGTACGGATGAAGAGATCGCGTCGCGGCTCAACAGTGTTGCGGAGCCTGCTGAGACGGCCGAGTCGCCGCGCTCAGTGGGACGCCCCAGGCTCGGCGTCGTCGCGCGCGAGGTCACGTTGCTTCCCCGCCATTGGGACTGGTTGAACCGCCAGCCGGGCGGAGCATCCGCCACGCTTCGCAGGCTGGTGGAGACGGCGCGCAAGCGAGCGCGCGAGGGCCATGTCGGCATCGCGCGCGACGCGCAGCAGGCGGCGGATCGGTTCATGATGACGATGCTGGGCGACCGGCCTGGCTATGAGGAGGCCGCGCGCGCACTCTATTCAGGTGACCAGAGTCGTTTCCTCTCCTTCAGCGAACCGTGGCCCGCCAATCTGCGCGATTACGCCCGCCAGTTGGCCGGGCCGGCATTCGACCAGGAGAGCGCGAGCGAAGGTGGCGGCCGCTGAAGTTCAACCAAAGCCGGGCGCTGTGGCAGCCCGGCAGATTCTGGTCGTTTATTGTGCACCACAGCGCGGCTTCGCCCCGCTTGCTGACGATAGATTTGCAGATAATTCGGCGGACATGGGGATTGGTAGTTGACTCTTCAAAAGCCATTCACTATAGTGCGCACCCTCTGAGGTCATCAGATAACGCACTCGTAGCTCAGCTGGATAGAGTACCCGGCTACGAACCGGGCGGTCGGAGGTTCGAATCCTCCCGAGTGCGCCAAATCAAAGAGAACAAAATCAAGGGCTTAGTCGAAAGACTAGGCCCTTTTTCTTTGCGCCCAACATCAATTTAAGCAACGATTTAAGCAACAATTACCTTTCATCATAGAACCCCTCCGGGGTTTCCGCCCCGTCTAATAGCTTTTCTCTATTAAGGAAAAGTCAGGATTTCCAATTCTGGCTTGAGGAGACTATTGTCGAAATCACTTCCCCTGAGACCTCATGAACGCCCCTTTTGTGCCCGAAGCCACAGTCCGAATTTGCCATAACGTCCCCTGCTTGAAGCCTATCGACTGGCCTGCCGAATATTGGATGGAGTGTCTGATGCTCCTTGAGGCCGAACTACGGGAACAGACAGAGGCGATCCCCGCCAACTCAAAAACCCGGCCTTCCGCCGGGTTTTTTATCGTTCAAAATTACTTTTAAAAAAAATTCAAGTTCCCCGGGTTTTGGCCGATGAGTATCTGGAAGTAACCCAGCATACAGGATGTGCCATATGCTCACTGTTCGTTGCACTGTCGGCGAATCAATCATCATCGGCGACGATATCAAGATCTCCATCGAGGCTATCGAGGGCGCTCTCGTCCAGCTTGAAATCCATACATTGGATAACATGGATATACGGCACCAGGAGCCAATCCGTCAGTCGGTCGCGCCGCCTCCAGCCGGCCAGGATGAAAACGGTTAGCTCTAACCGCTCCGCTAGGGGCGAATCTCGATGGGCGTGCCGTCTTTCACCAACTGCCAGATTTCATCCATGATGTCGTTGGTCACGGCGATGCACCCCTCTGTCCAGTCTTCCTTGTGCAGCCACTGCTTGGCCCACTCCACCGAGGGCACCCAGTCAGGGCTGCCATGAATCATGATCAGGTTCCCGGGGTCGCGGTTGCCGGCCCTGGCCACTTGCAGATCCTGTTCATTGGGATAGGAAATATGAATGGAGCGGTAGAAACGGCTGTCGGGATTGCGCCAGTCGAGGGTGTAGCGCCCCTCCGGGGTGCGACCATCTCCGGCGCTCTGTTTGTGGCCCACCGGGTTCTTGCCGAGGGCAATGGGATAGCGGCGAAGTATCTGGCCGTTGTCCAGCAAGTACAGCGTCTTTGCTGATTTTTCCACCAGCACCATGTCCACGGTTCCAGTGGCCGGCACCGACCTGACCACCAGGCCGCTGGCGGAAACGGCTACCGGCAGGCCGAGCAACACCCCGTAGCACAGACTGCGCCGGCAATGCCTGAGTACCTGATGAAAACCCCGTCTGATCATTTTTATATCGTCATCCCCAAAAGTTCAGCAACCCTGCAGCAAGACCTGATTTTGCGTGGCCGGTGAAACCTCAACAGACCCTAGCGGGAATGTACCCTGTTTACCCTTTTTTAGACAACAACTCGCAAGCGGGTACTGCACCACCGCCTTGTTTACCGCAATTCTTGGCTATACTCGGGTGGAGATTCGGTTCACGGCAACCAATCCGCCACTACATCATCACCCAAGGAGCTGTCCCATGTCCGATCACGTTTATAAAATCGTCGAGCTGACCGGTTCATCAACAACCAGTGTGGAGGAGGCCGTGCAACAGGCCATCGCCAGGGCTGCCAAGACCTTGTACAACATGCGCTGGTTTGAAATCACCAATACCCGCGGCCATCTGGTGGATGGCAAGATAGACCACTGGCAAGTGACCATCAAAGTGGGCTTCACTCTCGACGACTAGCGCAGGCAAGTGTGCAGCCCGACCAGAGGGGCTGTCCCTGCCGCAGGGATTCGCCCCGCCTGTTGTGACCGCCAGCCTGTTTTTCACTGAGTCCCGCAGGCTTTGTCGAGATACCCTCGCTGCAATGACCATTGGTCGACATCATCGCCAGCACCGTTATAATGTGCCTGTCTTAAATGGCCTGAAAGCTCTTCAGGCCCGGGCATCCGGTGCATCTGAACAGTTCAGCGCCAACGGCCACGCATTCAAACACCATAACGACGGAGCATCTCATCGCCATGACCGAACCATCATCCAAGCAGCCACTCAACCAGGTCGAGCAGGACAACCGGGAACGCCAGAACATCAGTGCCTGGATCGGCCGCAACATCGGCGCGCAAGTCAGCCGGATCGAGCGCCAGCGTCGCTGGCGCCCGGTGTGGCGGGTACAGGCCGAAAAGAATGGCGCTCCCCTGCCCCTCCTGGTCAAGGGCACCCGCGCCTGGAACTGTATTCCCTACCCGCTGATTCACGAGATGAAGATGATGCAGGTGCTGGAGGCCAACGGCATCCAGGTGCCTCACGTCTACGGCATGGCGGATGATCCCGAAGCCTTTGTCATGGATTGGGTCGAAGGCGGGCGCGATCCGGGTCTGGTAATGGAGGCGGTGGAGAGTGCCTCCACCATGAGCCCTGAGCGCTGGGTGGCAAGCCTCAAATACATGGAAGTCCTCGCCAGGATGCACAAGATTCCCGCCGAGCAGTTCGAAGCCGCCGGCGCTCCCCGCCCCGCCACTGCCCAGCAGGTTGCGCTCAACCATATCGAGCGCTTCAACGATATGTGTCATGCGGCCGAGATCGTCGACCCATTCATGGAATTCTGCATGACCTGGCTGCGGCGCAACGTACCCCAGCACCGCACCCGTTGCACCTTCGTGACCGGAGATTGCGGCCAGTTCCTCAACAAGGGTGAAGACGTCACCGCCGTGCTCGATGTGGAAATCGGCCATCTCGGCGACAACCTTCACGATCTCGCCTGTTTCCGCGGCCGCCACCCTGTGGAAAACATGGGCGACCTGCCCGCCCTGTTTCGCCATTACGCCAGGGCAATGGGCGAGGAACTCGACCTGCCGGTACTCGCCTACCACACAGTGGCCTTTCGCGCGGTTGGCTATTTTGGCCCGCTGTTCGCTCTCGCCGATCCGCAACCGGGTGGCGACTGGGTGGAAAGCGCGGTGCAAGTGGCCTTTATCGGCCGGCGCTGCGCCGAGGCCCTGGCCGAGGTCGTCGGCGTGGAACTGGATGATATCCAGTTGCCCGACGCCCACGTCACTCCTCTGGAAGATATGGCGCTCAACAAGCTGCTGCTCGAAATCAACCGCCTCCCCACATCGGAAAACTTCGCCGACTGGCAGCGCGATACCATTGCCTCCATACCCCGGCTACTGCTCAACCAGGCCCATTACGGGCGCTGGGCGGAAGAGGAAGATCTGAAGGAAATGGCTGCAATTCTCGGCAAGCGCCCGGCCAATATCCGCGAGGGGGATATCGCCTTGCGCGACCATGTGCGCACCGCGCCACCGGAACAGGACGCGCAACTGGTCAGGCTGTTTCACCGCCGGCTGCTGCGCCAGTGCCTGGTGTTCGCCGGTCCGGACGCGCCGGCGGATCACCTGTTCCTGCTCAAGGTCGAGCCCATCCTCGATATGGACAAGTGATCCGGATGCCCGATCCGGCCCCATAGCCTTCGCGGCAATGCGCTGACGATCCCTGCCGGGATTGTCAGCGACTGTTCATTACCTGGGAAAACTCCGCGAAATGGCTGCCGATATCAATATCGGGCATATCCAGCCTGGTGGCCAGCAACTGGATCGCGGGGTTGAAATGGGCGGTCTTGTTGGTGGGAGGCAGCCGGCCCGCCTCGATCAGGACATTGGCGGTACGGGCGATCACCAGGGCGATGCGCACCGCCGCCAGCAGTTCGAAGTAGTCGAGATCCTCCACCCGGCGACCGAGAATCGCCTCGTACAGGGCAATCTGCTGTTCCCGCGATGGCAGCCCGGACTGGCGTTGGTGGCCGAAACTGAGCATTTCGTCCATGAAAAACCACCAGGCGAGATCGATTTCACCGGGGCCCAGCGCCGCCGCTTCGAAATCCAGTGCCGCGACCACCTGGCCGTCGCGGCCGAATAAATAGTTGCCGGGGTTCGAGTCACCCCACAACACGTCCACATGGTGATTGAAGGGCTGCTCCGCCGTGAGCCGCGCCATGGCCCGGTCGATGACCGGATCGGCCGCGCCGGCCATAGCCTCATCCCGCCAGGCGCTGAGCCACCCGAGATACTGGCCGAGGCCGGGCTTGCCGTACCGGGAGCGGTCGAGAAATCCGAAACCCTGGTTCCAGTCGAGCCGGTTGATCCGCGCGATGGTGGATATGGCGTCATTCCACAGTTGGCAGCGACCGCCATCATCCAGTTCGGTCAGCAGGCCGGCGACGTGGTAACACGGACTCTGGGGGAGCGAGACACCCTCAACCCGCTCCATCACCAGGAACTTGCCGCCGAGCACTGCCGGGTCGGTTTCGATGCCCAGAACCCGCGGCACCGGCATGTCGAAATTGCCGAGTGCCCGCATCATCTGCCCCTGGCGGGCGACATCGGTGTCGAAGAACACATGCTGGCCGGGCTTTTCGAGGCGCAGCACCAGCGAATGCACGGCGCCGGCGCCGCCGTTGACGATCTCGGCGTCGATCAACATCGTCAGCGCCGAATAGCCGGTGGCTGGCACCGCGGTGGACAGCAGCCTGATGGCGCTGCCCGGAGCCAGGGTATCGGCCAGCCAGCGGGTCAATGTCGCGGTATCGATAACAGCCGCGTCAACGTCATCCCTTGCCTTTGCATCCCGCATTCACCACCTCTCTTCTGTCTTTATGATTCTCAATGCTGGAACATGGTAATCGGGAACGCACTGCCGCGCCAGCCGCTGCCGGCGAGCGGCCCGCACCTCTGAGTCCGGCCCTGGCGGCTAGACCGTGAATACGACCTTCTCGCCCTCCAGGTGCGCAGTGATGACATCGCCCGGCGCAAACCTCCCGGACAGCACATCCTGGGCCAGCGGGTTCTCGAGCAACTGCTGGATGGTGCGTTTCAGCGGCCGCGCACCGTACACCGGGTCGTAGCCCGCGACGCACAACCTGTCGAGCACCGCGTCGTCCAACTCGAAGCCGAGGTCGCGGTCCGCCAGGCGTTTTTTCAGCAGCCCCAGCTGGATGGTGGCGATACCGCGGATCTGATCGCGACCCAGGGGGTGGAACACCACCACCTCATCGATGCGGTTGATGAATTCGGGGCGGAAGTGGTTGCCCACCGCGCCCATCACCGCCGATTTCATGGCTTCGTAGTTGTCCTCCCCGGCCAGGGTCTGAATGATGTCCGAGCCGAGATTGGACGTCATCACCACCACGGTGTTGCGAAAGTCCACGGTACGGCCCTGGCCGTCGGTGAGTCGGCCGTCGTCGAGCACCTGCAGCAGAATGTTGAATACATCCGGGTGAGCCTTTTCCACTTCGTCCAGAAGCAGCACCGAATAGGGCCGGCGGCGCACCGCTTCGGTCAGATAGCCGCCCTCCTCGTAACCGACATAGCCGGGAGGCGCGCCGATCAGCCGGGCGACGGAGTGCTTCTCCATGAATTCCGACATGTCGATGCGCACCATGGCTTCCTCGCTGTCGAACAGGAACTCCGCCAGCGCCTTGCACAGCTCGGTCTTGCCCACCCCGGTGGGGCCTAGAAAGAGGAAGGAGCCGTTGGGCCGGTTGGGATCGGCGAGGCCGGCCCGCGAGCGGCGCACCGCGTTGGCCACCGACACCACGGCTTCGTGCTGACCCACCACTCGCTTGTGCAGGGCATCCTCCATGCGCAGCAGTTTGTCGCGCTCGCCTTCGAGCATCTTGCTCACCGGAATGCCGGTCCACTTGGAGACCACCTCGGCGATCTCCTCGTCGGTCACCTTGTTGCGCAGCAGCCGTGTTTCCCGGGTTTCGGCCTCGGCGGCCGCCGCCATCTGTTTTTCCAGGCCGGGAATCACCCCATACTGGATTTCCGACATGCGCGTCAGGTCGCCGGCGCGGCGCGCGGCGTCGAGGTCGAGCCGGGCCTGCTCCAGTTCACTTTTGATTTGGGTGGTGCCCTGGAGGGCGGCTTTTTCCGCTTTCCATATTTCTTCGAGATCGGCGTATTCGCGCTCGATATTGTCGATGTCGGCCTGGAGCTTTTCGAGACGCTTTTTCGAGGCGTCGTCCTCCTCCTTTTTCACCGCCTCGCGCTCCATCTTGAGCTGGATCAGGCGCCGCTCGAGACGATCCATTTCCTCCGGCTTGGAGTCGATTTCCATGCGGATGCGGCTCGCCGACTCGTCGATCAGGTCGATGGCCTTGTCCGGCAGCTGGCGATCGCTGATATAGCGCTGCGACAGTTTCGTCGCCGCGACGATGGCGGCGTCGGTGATCTCCACGCCGTGGTGGACCTCGTAGCGCTCCTTGAGGCCGCGCAGGATGGCGATGGTGTCCTCCTCGGTGGGTTCATCGACTTGCACTTTCTGGAAGCGGCGTTCGAGGGCCGCGTCCTTCTCGATGTACTTGCGGTATTCGTCGAGGGTGGTGGCGCCCACGCAGTGCAGTTCGCCTCTCGCCAGGGCCGGCTTGAGCATGTTGCCGGCGTCCATCGCGCCCTCGGCCTTGCCGGCGCCGACCATGGTGTGCAGCTCATCGATAAAGAGAATGATCCGCCCTTCCTGCTTGGCCAGTTCGTTGAGCACGGCCTTGAGGCGTTCCTCGAATTCGCCACGGAATTTGGCGCCCGCCAGCAGTGAGCCCATATCGAGGCTGAGCACGCGCCTGTCCTTCAGGCCCTCGGGCACCTCGCCGTTGATGATGCGTTGCGCAAGCCCTTCGACGATGGCGGTCTTGCCGACGCCGGGCTCGCCGATCAGCACCGGATTGTTCTTGGTGCGGCGCTGCAGCACCTGGATGGTGCGGCGGATTTCATCATCGCGGCCGATAACCGGGTCGAGCTTGCCGGCCTCGGCGCGGGCGGTGAGGTCGATGGTGTATTTGTCGAGCGCCTGGCGGTTGCCCTCCGCTTCAGGGTTGTCCACCGCCTGCCCGCCGCGCAGTTGCTTGATCACCTGCTCGAGGCGTTGCGCGTCGCCGTGAGGCTTGAGCAACTTGGCGGTATCGGCATCGTCGAAGGCGGCGAGCAGCACCGCCTCGCTGGAGATGAACTGATCGCCCTGCTGCTGGGCGCGCTTGTCGGCGAGATTGAACAGCCGCGCGAGGTTTTGCGAGACGCTGATCTCCCCGGTGGGATTCTGGATATGTGGCAGGTTGTCGAGCCTGTCGGCCAGCGCTTGCTGCAACGCCGGGAGGTTGAACCCCGCCTGGCCCAGCATCGGCCTGACGGAACCACCCTGCTGGCCGATCAGTGCCGTCAGCAGGTGGGCCGGCTCGATGGCGGTGTGATCCCGCCCTACCGCCAGGGATTGGGCATCGGCAAGGGCGCTTTGCAACTGGTTGGTAAAACGGTCGATTCGCATGGGAACTCCTCGATAGGCAATTTTGTTGGCAGCTATCCTGGTGCCAGCCATGCCGGTAATAGCCATTCGATGACAGCTATATCGGTGATAGCTATATCGGTGATAGCTGTGTTGTCGATAGCAGCGTTGTTGACTATGTTGGGGGCCGCGGCGAACTTTTCAATGGCCGGCGGCGCGCCCGCTGAGCCAGATCAAGTCATGAACAACTATACTCAAGATAATCGAGGTTGAAAGAACTCTTCAAAAAGGCCGGCCCAGCCCGACGGCGAGCCGCCCTGGCTTGCGATCCTCTGTCGCAGGGTCCAGACTGAGGCGAGCGCGCCAGATTTCAGCTCGTCGGCCCAGAAAGGAGAATCCAATGACCAGCCGGTACCAGATCACCGAAACCTTTCGCCACGACGGCAAAGACTACACCTATTTTCCATTCGACCGGGTCAGCGAACACTTCGATGTGGCCCGGCTGCCCTTTTCCATCCGCATCCTGCTTGAAAACCTGTTGCGCCACGCCAACGAGCCTTTTGTCAGCGACGCCGACATCGAAGCGGTTGCGGGCTGGGACGCCCACCGGGAGCCGGACAGTGAGATCGCCTTCGTACCCGCCCGGGTCATTCTCCAGGACTTTACCGGGGTGCCGGCCATCGTCGACCTGGCCACCATGCGCGACGCCATGGCCGAGCTCGGGGGCGACCCCGATCGCATCAACCCGCTCTCTCCCGCCGAGCTTGTCATCGACCACTCGGTGATGGTGGATCACTTTGGCAGTGAGAGCGCGCTGAGCCGCAACACCGAGTTGGAAGTGGCCCGCAACCGCGAGCGCTACCAGTTTCTCAAGTGGGGCCAGCAATCCTTCGACAATCTCAAGGTGGTGCCGCCGGGAACCGGGATCGTGCACCAGGTAAACCTCGAGCTGCTCGCCCGCTGCGTGTTCAGTGCCGAAAAAGACGGCCGCTGGCTGGCCTACCCCGATACCCTGGTCGGCACCGATTCGCACACCACCATGATCAACGGCCTGGGGGTGCTGGGCTGGGGTGTCGGCGGCATCGAAGCGGAGGCGGCGATGCTCGGCCAGCCGATCTCGATGCTGCTGCCCCAGGTAGTGGGCTTTCGCGTCACCGGGAAAATGCTCGAGGGCGCGACCGCCACCGATCTGGTGCTGACCGTTACCCAGATGCTGCGCAAGCACGGAGTGGTGGGCAAGTTCGTCGAATTTTTCGGCCCCGGCCTCGCCAGCCTCAGCGTTGCCGACCGCGCCACCATCGCCAACATGGCCCCGGAATACGGTGCCACCTGCGGGCTGTTCCATATCGACAGGGAAACCCTCAGTTATCTGCGGCTGACCGGACGTCCCGAAGGCCAGATCACGCTGGTGGAAACCTATCTCAAGACCATGGGTCTGTGGCACGACACCGACGCCGATCACGAGCAGCAGGCGGCGGAGTACAGCTCGACGCTGCATCTCGATCTGGCCACCGTGGCGCCCTGTATCGCCGGGCCCAGCCGGCCCCAGGACAGGATTGCCCTCAGCGACGCCAAAGAGGCCTTCGCCCGCTCGCTCAGCGATACCATCCGGGTGCAAAGCTCCCCCCCTACCGATGTGCAGAGCTTCGAGGACGAAGGCGGGGAGACCGCCGTAGGGCATCCCCAGAGCCAGAGGGCGATTTGCATCAATCTCGACGGCAAGGATTTTACCCTCTCCGACGGAGCCGTGGTGATTGCCGCCATTACCAGCTGCACCAACACCTCGAACCCGGAAGTGCTGGTCACCGCCGGCCTGCTGGCGAAAAACGCGGTCGCCCGCGGCCTTGTCAGCAAGCCCTGGGTCAAGACCAGCCTCGCGCCGGGCTCCAAGGTAGTGACCGACTACCTCGACAAGTCCGGCCTGCTCGATCCCCTGGAAAAACTGGGCTTCTTTCTGGTGGGCTACGGCTGCACCACCTGTATCGGCAACTCCGGCCCGCTGCCGGAAGCAATCGACCAGGCCATCCACAATGGCGGCCTGGTGGTCAGTTCGGTGCTCTCCGGCAACCGCAACTTCGAGGGCCGCATCCACCCGAGCGTGCGCAACAACTACCTCGCCTCGCCGCCGCTGGTGGTTGCCTATGCACTGGCGGGCAGCATGTCGGTGGACCTGACCCGCGAACCCCTTGGCGAGGACCACAACGGCAATGCCGTATTTCTCAAGGATCTCTGGCCAAGCGCCCGGGAAGTGCGCGAAACCATTGCCGCCCATATCGGCGCCGGCATGTTCACCAGGAACTATCAGGATGTCTACCAGGGCCCGGAAAGCTGGCAAAACCTGGCGGTACCCGAAGGCAAGCTCTATGCCTGGCCTGACTCCACCTATATCAAGAAAGCGCCTTTCTTTGCCGGCATTACCCACCAGACGCCGCCGGTTCGGGCCATCATCCGCGGCCACTGCCTGGTGAAGGTCGGCGACAGCATCACCACCGACCATATATCCCCGGCCGGGGCCATCGCTGTCAACAGCCCCGCCGGCGAATACCTGCAAAGCCTCGGCGTCGCCCCCGAAGACTTCAACTCCTACGGCTCGCGGCGCGGTAACCACGAAGTCATGGTGCGCGGCACCTTCGCCAACGTCAGGCTCAAAAACCAACTGGCGCCCGGTACCGAAGGCTCCTGGACCACCCACTTCCCCAGCGGGGAGGTGACCAGCATCTTCGCCGCAGCGCAACGCTACCAGGCCGACGGCGCGCCACTGATCGTCCTCGCCGGCCAGGAATACGGCGCCGGGTCGTCGCGCGACTGGGCCGCCAAGGGGCCTGCCCTGCTCGGCGTGAGCGCGGTGATCGCCGAAAGCTACGAGCGGATCCACCGCTCCAATCTGGTGGGCATGGGCATACTCCCGCTGCAGTTCATGGCCGGCGAGTCCGCCGCGACCCTGGGACTGCATGGCGATGAAGTATTCAGTATCGCCGCAGTGCGGCCCGGCCAGGATGAAACCGAAGTGGTGGCTATTCGCGCCGATGACAGCAGCTTGACCTTCAATGTGCGAATCCGCATCGACACGCCGAACGAATACAGCTACTACCAGAACGGCGGTATTCTCCACTATGTACTGCGGCGCCTGGCGGCGAGCTGAGGCTCGGGGGCGGATGTGGTCACTCCGTCAACCGCAGCACATAGACCTCGGGCCAGTTTTTGCCGGTGATGAAGATCCGCGCCGTTTGCGCATCGTAGGCAATGCCGTTGAGGTCGCGGGCCCGCCACCACGACCCCATTCGCTTGCGCAGAGCCCGCAGATCGAGCCAGCTGTTCACCTCGCCGCTGAGGGGATCGATGCGGGCGATCCTGTCGCTGCCGAGGATATTCGCCCAGATTTCACCCTCGATCACTTCCAGCTCGTTGAGCCGGGTGACCGGTCTGCCGCGATCGGTGACGGTCAGTCGCCGATGTTCCGCGAGATCGTCGGGATCGACAAAGCGCAACTCGGCACTGCCGTCACTCATGACCAGCCATCGGCCGTCGTAGGCCAGCCCCCAGCCCTCCCCGGCGTACGCCATCCGCGCCAGCGGTTCGAGGGTTTGGCGATCATAGACAAGGGCCACCCCTTCCCGCCAGGTGAGCTGTATCAGGGTGTCGCCCACCAGGGCGAGGCCCTCGCCAAACAGCTCGTCCGCCAGTTGCCGCCGGGCCTGCACGTCGCCGCGGACGGGATCGACCCGGCGCACGGTGGAGTGGCCGTAAAGCCCGGTACTCTCATAGAGCTCTCCGTCGTGAAACAGCAGGCCCTGGGTAAAGGCCCGGGTATCATGGGGATAACGGCCGATCACTTCATAGCCGGGATCAGCGCCCTCCACGGGGGGCGCGGCGCACCCCATCGACGCCATCAGCAGGAACCAGGGTGCAAGTCGTAACAAGGCGGGCAAGGGGCATCGTCCTTTCGGTTAAAAGGGCAAGCATACAACGACATCGCGGGCCCTGGTGCAGCGATTGCCCCGGCCGGCCGGTGACCCCGCCGGGTGTTGAACAATGGCGGCAAATAGGTTCAACTGCACAACCTCTTTGTTACATTGCTGCGGCCCCCGCAGCAGCGTCAAGGCCGCCACCGCTGGCCCCGGATACCATCAGATCGCGACAAAAGCACCACAGACCGCCAACCGCTGGAGTTATCAATGCACAGTCCCCTGATACGACTGCTCACCCTGCAGCAGCTCGGCGCCACCGATTTCGAAGGCCAGAGCATTGATCTCGGTACGCCCCAGGTCTTTGGCGGCCAGGTGCTCGGCCAGGCCATTCAGGCAGCGCAGGCGACCGTCGACGGCCGGCCCATCCACTCCGTGCACGCCTACTTTCTGCGCCGCGGCGACTTCACCGCCCCGATTCGCTACGAGGTCGACAACAGCCGCGATGGCCGCGGCTTCTCTTCGCGGCGGGTGGTGGCCATCCAGCACGACAAGCAGATCTTCACCATGTCGGCGTCCTTCCAGCAAACAGAGGACGGCATGGAATTCCAGCCACCCTACCGGCTGCCCCCGGGCCCCGGCGAGCTCCCACCGCTGCCGCTCGATGTCACCCCGGAGCAGAAAGCCGTCAGCCCCACCGACGACTTCGATCTGCGTCTGGTGCCCAAAGAGCACCGCACCGAAGCCAATGCCGTGCAGTGGTGGCTGAAGACCCGCAAGCCACTGAAGTCTGCAGACCAGGCCATGCACCGTTCGATCCTCGGCTTTATCAGCGACTTCGGCCTGGTCTCGGCGGTGCTGCAGCCCCACGGCTACGAGCCCGGTAACCGGGAATTCCTGCGCAAACTGGTAGCCGCATCCCTGGACCATGCACTGTGGTTCCACCGCGACATCAAGGTCGACGACTGGTTGTTGTACAGCACCACGCCGAAAATCACCCACGGTGCCCGGGGGCTTGCCGCCGGCTCGATCTACGACGCCAGTGGCGCTCTTGTGGCCACCACCATGCAGGAACTGCTGATCAGAAATCCCCAGCCGCGTTGACCGGGCCCCAACCCACAGCCCTGCGCTCATGGAATACGAATTCACCGGCTTGACACTCGGCCTGCTTGTGCTCTCCGGCATCGTCGCCGGCTTTATCAATACCCTGGCGGGAGGCGGCTCCCTGCTTACCCTGCCGGCGTTGATGCTGCTCGGCATGCCGGCGGATATCGCCAATGCCACCAACCGCGTCGGGGTTCTGTTCCAATCACTGGAAGGCGTTCGCGGCTTCAACCGCCACGGCAAGCTGGCCCGCAACGCGATCATTCCCATTCTGCTACCGAGCATCGGCGGTTCGGTAGTGGGCTCACTGGTCGCCTCCTACCTGCCGGCGGCGGTGCTCGAACCGGTGCTGCTCACTACCCTGATCGCGATGGCGGTGGTTATCGTCGCCAAACCGGCGATGGCGGCGCCGCCACCGGGTACTGAACCGCTGTCCATCAAGGAGGCCCCGAGCGCCGCCCTCTGGCTGTTCATGGCCGGCATGTACGGCGGCTTTGTCCAGGCCGGCGTCGGCTTTATGCTGCTCGCCGCCCTCGCCGGAGTACTGCGCTACGATCTGGTGCGGGCCAACGCCCTGAAGATGGCGGCCACTGCGATCTTCACCGCCGTGGCGGTGGCGATATTCGTCATCCGCGGTCAGGTGCTATGGATTCCCGGGCTGGTGCTGGCAGCGAGCGCCATCATCGGGGTACGGATGTCGGTCAAATTTGCCATCGCGGTGCCGCAGCGGGTATTGCGCTGGTTCCTGCTGGTGACGGTGATCGCGGTCTGTCTCGCGGCCTGGTTGCGCTGAGGGCGGCGGTTCGTCGCCAGCGACCGGGGGCGCTCAGGATATGTGGCTCCGCGCCAGGATCTCGCGCAAGCGCTCTATTTCGTCGCCCTTCCTGGCAACCGCGCGGCGGCCTTCGGGAATGCACTCCGCGGCCCGGTCAAAATCCATCAGCCCGATATGGCCGACCCGCGGGGAAATATGGATATCCGGGGGTTCGCCAGCCATGCGCGACCGGGTGATGCGGTCCTGCATGATGTCGATGGAGCCGACGATCACGTCGAACAATCCCGGTTGCGGCACCTCGTCGCGGCGCTGCAGACTGGCGCGATAAGCGCCGAAGTCGACGCCCAGGCTGCTGGTGAGCTTCGCCGCCCAGGGATGCATGCTTCCACCATTGCCATTGCCACTGTCCTCGCCCGGTGCTTTTTCGACCATCTCGGCCTCGGCTTTGCCGCGCGCCGCCTCGCGGGGGCGCACCCAGAAATACTCCCCGCCGAGATGGCCGTTCAGGTCGACGGCAATGACGATTTCCGCGCCCATCGCCCGGGCCAGGGAGACCGGTACCGGATTCACCAAGCCGCCGTCCAGCAGGTAGTAACCATTCTGTCGCGCCGGCGCAAAGAGACCTGGCAATGAAATGGAGGCGCGGCA
>JBAZCN010000079.1:0-14938 GCA_041655035.1 Porticoccaceae bacterium
AATAGGAACGCTCAGCAGACCGTATTGTTTGGCAAGCCCTTGATTTCCAAAAGCCCGCTCAATCCACCAAGCGCTACCGAACGCTCCCGAGTTCCGAAAAAATCGTCAGACGTTGAATCTGAAATGCACCACATCGCCGTCCCTGACAATATAGTCCTTGCCTTCCAGCCGCCATTTGCCGGCGTCCTTGGCGCCCTGCTCGCCCTTGTAGTGGATAAAATCGTCGTAGGCGATGACCTCGGCGCGGATAAAGCCTTTTTCGAAGTCGGTGTGAATCACCGCCGCGGCCTTGGGTGCGGTGGCGCCGATGGGAATGGTCCAGGCGCGGACTTCCTTGACCCCGGCGGTGAAGTAGGTCTGCAGGTTGAGCAGCTGGTAGCCGGCGCGGATCACCCGGTCGAGACCCGGCTCGTCCATGCCCATTTCCGCGAGGAACTCGAGCTTGTCGGCGTCGTCGAGTTCGGCGATTTCCGCTTCGATCTTGTTGCACACCGCCACCACGATGGCGCCCTCCTCGGCGGCGATGGCATTGACCACGTCGAGGTGGGGATTGTCGTCGAAACCATCCTCGGCGACGTTGGCGATGTACATCACCGGCTTGCTGGTCAGCAGGTGGAAGCTGGAGACGATGCGCTTTTCTTCGTCGTCCAGGCCCCTCATCAGGCTGCGCGCCGGCTTGCCTTCGCTGAAGTGGGGAATGAGTTTTTCCAGCAGGGCTTTTTGCGCCACGGCGTCCTTGTCGCCGCCCTTGGCGTTGCGGGCGACGCGCTGGAGTTGTTTTTCACAGCTGTCGAGGTCGGCGAAGATCAGTTCGAGCTCGATGATCTCGATGTCGCGCCTGGGGTCGACGCTGTTGGAAACGTGAATGACGTTGTCGTCCTCGAAACAGCGCACCACGTGGGCGATGGCGTCGGTCTCGCGGATATTGGCGAGGAACTTGTTGCCGAGGCCCTCGCCCTTGGAGGCGCCGGCGACGAGGCCGGCGATGTCGACGAACTCCATGGTGGTCGGCACCACCCTCTCCGGCTTGACGATCTCGGCCAGTTTCTCCTGGCGCGGATCGGGCACGGCGACGATGCCGGTATTGGGCTCGATGGTGCAGAACGGAAAGTTCTCGGCGTCGATGCCGGCCTTGGTGAGGGCGTTGAAGAGCGTGGATTTGCCCACGTTGGGCAGGCCCACGATGCCGCATTTGAAACCCATGGGATTCTCCGTTTGGCCCGATATCCGGGTAATAGCTGGGTTATGGCCCTGTGTGCAGGGTTTTCATCGCCGCGTTCCACTGCCCGGCCAGCAGCTCCGGCACTATGTCGAGGGCGCGGCCAATGGCCTCCGCGAGCAGCAGTTGTTCACTCACCGGCGCCTTGCGCAGCACGAAGTCGACCACCTGGCTGGCGTGGCCCGGGTGGCCTATGCCGAGCCGCAGGCGGCCGAAATCCTTGCAGTTGCCGAGTGCCTGGATGGTATCCCGCAGGCCGTTGTGGCCGCCGTGGCCGCCGCCGATCTTGAGGCGGGCGACGCCCGGTGCGAGGTCGAGTTCATCGTGAGCCACCAGGATCTCCTCCGGCTCGATGCAGTAGAAATTGGCGAGCGCCGCCACCGCCTGGCCGCTGCGGTTCATGTAGGTGGTGGGAATCAGCAGGCGCAGATCGCGGCCGGCGAGAGTCAGCTTGGCGGTGAAACCGAAGAACTTGCCGTCCGCTTTCAACTCGGTGCCGTGGCGACCGGCAAGGGCCGCCACGAAATCGGCCCCGGCATTGTGACGGGTCCGGTCGTACTTCGGGCCGGGGTTACCCAGCCCGACGATCAGCTTGACCGGTGTATCCAATGTCGGGGCCTTGCTGGTCCGGATCGCGGCAGCGGCGAGCCGCCTTATTCCTCGGGCTCGCCGCTTTCGTCGGCCTCAGCCGCACCGCGGGGCTTGATGACAGTGGCAACGGGCAGATTGTGGTCGGCGCCGTGGCTCAGCGACACGCTCTCGACACCCTTGGGCATCTTGATATCGGAGATGTGCAGGATCTGACCGACGTCCAGACCGGCCAGGTCGACCTCGATGAACTCGGGCAGGTCCTGGGGCAGACACTGGATTTCCAGTTCGGTCATCAGGTGAGAGACGATACCGCCACCCTGCTTGACACCCACCGCCGTCGCTTCGTTGATGAAGTGCAGGGGGATGCGGGTCTGCAGTTTCTCGGTTCTGTCGACACGGAGGAAGTCCATGTGCAGGATGACCGGCCTGGCGGGATGGCGCTGGATATCCTTGAGGATTACATCCTGCGCCTTGCCATCGACGCTGAGGCTGATGATGTGGCTGTAGAATGATTCGTTCTCGAGAGAGTGAACGACATCCTTGTGCACCAGCGAGATCGCCTGCGGCGCGCCGTTGCCACCGTAGACGATTGCAGGTATTTCATCGGCCAGACGACGCAGGCGGCGGCTCGCACCTTTCCCTTTATCATCACGGGCCTTGGCATTGAGTGAGAAATCGACCATGGTCGGACTCCTTGGAGTAGTTTCGTCAGCGTCCGCGACCAGAACGGTTGACGAAGTTGCTATTTATATCCCGGCCGATCCGGCCAGGGCAGTGTATCCGGCGCGGTTCAGATGAACATCGCGCTGATGGATTCTTCGTTGCTGACCCGGCGCACCGCCTCGGCCAGCATGCGCCCGAGACTGAGCTGGCGAATGCGTGGGCAAGCGCACGCTTCCGGGCGCAGCGGAATGCTGTTGGTGACCACCAGGGCATCCAGCTGGGAATTGTTGATATTGTCGATCGCCCTGCCGGACAGCACCGGATGAGTACAGTAGGCGACCACCTGTTGCGCGCCTTTTTCCTTGAGGGCATTGGCGGCGTTGCACAGGGTGCCGGCGGTATCGATGATATCGTCGATCAGCAGGCAGGTGCGGCCTTCGACATCGCCGATGATGTTCATCACCTCGGCCTTGTTGGCCTCGGGGCGGCGTTTGTCGATGATGGCGAGTTCGGTGTGCAGCTGCTTGGCCATCGCCCTGGCGCGCACCACGCCGCCGATATCTGGCGAAACCACCAGCAGGTTGTCGTAGTTCTGCAGCTCGATGTCGGCGAGCAGGACCGGGGTGCCGTAGACGTTATCCACGGTGCAGTCGAAAAAGCCCTGGATCTGTTCGGCGTGGAGGTCCACCGTCAACACCCGGTTGACGCCCACGTGGGCGAGCATGTCGGCCACCACCTTGGCGCTGATCGGTACCCGCACCGAACGCACCCGGCGGTCCTGACGGGCGTAGCCGAAATAGGGAATCACGGCGGTGATGCGGGCGGCGGAAGCACGGCGCAGGGCATCCACCATCAGCACCAGTTCCATCAGGTTGTCGTTGGTGGGGGCGCAGGTGGGCTGAACGACGAACACGTCCTGACCGCGGACGTTCTCGCAGATTTCGATATTGCTCTCACCGTCGGAGAACTGGGACACGGTGGCGCTGCCCAGGGGGACAAAGAGATTGCGGGCAATTTCCTCCGCCAGCTCGCGGTTGGCGTTGCCGGAGAAAACCATCAAATTAGCCACGATTCAAGTTCCTGGTGAGAACATGCGAATGAAAATGGCTGGGGTGGGAGGACTCGAACCTCCGAATGACGGGATCAAAACCCGTTGCCTTAGCCACTTGGCGACACCCCAGTAATTGTCAACTGCCTGAGCGCAGTATGGGTGGGCGAGTGGTTGACGCCTGCGGCGACAAACCCTGCCCAGTCCCCGGGTTTTTCAGCTAGCACGGTGTTGGCTCGCGCTGCGCTGTCGAACCTGGCAAACACACAGGCACCCGTGCCTGTCATGCGTGCCGCCGCAAAATTGTCGAGCCACTGGCGGGCTTTTTTCACGGCTGGGTACAGCTTTTCCACGACCGGCTGGCAATGATTTTCGCCACCCTGCCCGAGAAAGGCGCGTATTGTGATGGGGAGGGCGTCCCTTGTCAATTCTTCGTGCGCAAAGATTTTCGCGGTGGCAATTTGGCACGGCGGGCACAGCACCAGGTACCAGTTCTGGTCGAGTTCCACCGGCGTCAGACGCTCGCCGATGCCCTCCGCCCAGGCGCTGCGGCCGTGCACGAATACCGGGATGTCGGCACCCAGCGGCAAGCCTATTTCGGCCAGGGCGTCGAGACCGAGATCCAGCCCCCACAGGCGGTCGAGACCGAGCAGTGTGGTGGCGGCGTCCGAGCTGCCGCCGCCGAGGCCGCCGCCGGCGGGCAGCCGCTTGACCAAACCGATATCGGCGCCGCGCCGGCTGCCGCTGGCCTGGCGCAAGGCGTGGGCGGCGCGGAGGATCAGGTTGTCGGCGGCGGCGACACCGGGCAGCGGGTCGAGCAGCTGCAACTGGTCGTCGTCGCGAGCGCTGAAGGTGAGCTCGTCGCCGTAGTCGAGCAATTGAAACAGGGTCTGCAGATCGTGGTAGCCATCCGCCCGCCGCCCGGTGATGTGCAGAAACAGGTTGAGCTTGGCGGGCGCGGGCAGGCGGATCACGGCGCGTCGCCTCCGGGCAGCCACGCCTTGATCACCAGGGTGAAACTGATATCGCCCTGGGTGCCGCGGATACGCCCCGGCAGGACGAAGTCGCCCACCGGGTAGAACCGGTCGAACTGGAGCTGCCAGCCGCTTTGCTCGAGCCGCTCCAGCTGACCGGTGGCGTTGAAGTTCAACAGCGGCCGGGAAGATGCCGGTGCCGGCACGCCCTTGATCCATTCCACCATCTCGGCCACCGGCAGGGGCCAGCCGAGCAGCCATTCGGTGAGCTCCGCGGCGGTGGGCGCGCGGATATCATCGCGCCCCGGCTGGCGCAGTACCGCCAGCTGCCGGTCGCCGCTGATCCGCGTGGCGCCGGCGCCGAACGGCCCGGTGAGTGTCAGGTCGAATGCCTCGCCGCGCTGTTGCCAGCGGACGAAGGCGCTGCCGTTGTGCTCCGGGCTGCGATAACCGAGCTTGCCTTCCAGCTGCCAGTGGCGCAGCGCCTGGAGGTCGCGCTGATGAGGAGCCCAGTCATGGGTTTCAGGTGCCGGGCCGCGGCTGGCGCAGCCCGCCGCCACCAGCACCGCCAGCAGCAGGGCTGCCAGGAGCGGCCGGGAACGATGGCGGGAGAGCGACTTTGCGGGCATGGCTCGCTACGGCCGATTCTGCCGCTTCGGCCCGTTGCCGGTGTAGGACTCGCCGGTCAGCCGTTCCATGGTATCGAGGATGACGGCGCTGTTGTCGCCGGCATTGTCCAGGGCTTCCAGCCAGACTTTGCGGGCCTGGTCCCGCTCGCCGGAAACCCACAGCACCTCGCCCAGGTGGGCGGCCACCTCCGGGTCGGGGTAGGCTTCATAGGCGGCGCGCAGATATTCGATGGCCTTGTCCAGGTTGCCCATGCGGTAGTGGACCCAGCCGAGGCTGTCGATGATCGCCGGGTTATCCGGCTCCAGCGCCAGGGCCTGGGTAATCATCTCGATCGCCTCCTGGTGGCGATCGGTGAGGTCGGCCAGCGTATAGCCCAGGGTATTGAGCGCGGTGGCGTTGTTGGGATCGACGGCGAGAATCGCCCGCAGGTCGACTTCGGCGGCGGCGATGTCGCCCTGCTTGGCGCTGACTATCGAGCGCGAATACAGCAGGTTGGGGTTCTCCGGTTTGTCCGCCAGGGCGGCGTCGAGCAGCGCCCGGGCGTCGTCGAGCAGGCCGGCGCGCATCAGCATTTCGGCTTCGACCTGGTAATAGGTGCCATCGTTGGCCGGCTGGGCTTCCCGCAGATGGGCGAGATGGCTGCGGGCGGCGTCGATATCGCCCTGGCTGGCCAGGATATCGGCGACCCGCACCGTCGCCGAGAGCATGCTCGAGCCGCTGTCCACCAGGCGATAGTGATCGAGGGCCTTGGCCCTGCGCCCGGCGCCCTCGGCGATGCGGCCCAGCTGGTAGTGGGCATCGCTGCTGCGCTGACGGCGATCGATCAGCGCCTTGTACAGCGCTTCCGCCTCGGCGAGCATGCCCAGCTCCTGGCTCGCCAGGGCGAGGGAGAACAGCATGTCGGGATCTTCCGGGTATTGCTGCACCAGTATTTCCATCTGCTCCCGCGACCGGGCGAGGTCGGTTTCCGCCAGAAAGCGGGCGTACTGCAGGCGCAGGCGCTTGCTCTCGGGGTCGGTGGCGAGGGCTTTTTCGAGGGTTTTGACGGCCTTGTCCGGGGCGTCGTCCTGGAACAGCAACTGGGCGTAGAGCAACTGCCCGGTCTCATTGGCCGGAGCCTTTTTCACCACCTCGGCAGCGAAGGCGAGGCTCTCGTCGATGCGGCCGAGCTGGCGCAACAGCATCGCCCGGCCGAGCATCAGCCCGGTGCGCTCCGGGTAGTTGCCGGCCAGCTCCTCGTAGAGCAGCAGCAGGCGCTGCTTTTCGCCGGTGCTGGTGTCACCGGCAAAGGCGGCCAGCGCCTGGAGATGGTTGTCATCTCCAGCCAGCAACAGGTATTCGGCGTGGGGAAAGGCTTCGATCACCCGCCCCGCCCGCGCCAGGTGGAAAGCCACCAGGCGGCGCACGTCGAGATTGGCGGGCTCGACCTCGACCCACAGCTCGGCAAGCTCCAGCAGCACATCCTGATAGCCGGCAAAGTTGGCGATGCGGATCGCCCGTTCGATGACGCCGGGATCGCGGGTCTCGTGCGCCTGGTTGACGTAGATTTCCAGCGCCGGCTCGATCTGCTCGCGAATGCCGGCGAACTCCGCCGCCAGCAGCTCGTAGAGGCTGTTGACCGGGAACGGCCTGGGCGGCGGCGCAGGTGCGATCTCGAGGCCCTGAGCGGCGTGGATATCGCCGCCATTCACGCCGCCGACCGGAACGCCGGGCCCGGCGCTGCAGCCGGCCAACAGCAGACCTGCCGCCAACAGGGCAGCAATGCGTTTGGGGGCAGAAGATATCAAGGCAATTGGCATAGCGGGCCTGAAACTGCGTAGGCGGCCATTGTAGCAGTTTCGCTTGATCCCAACCCACTAATTAACTTCGGTTATACTTGCCACCAACCGACTGTAACCGGACAATCCACCCCCTCTGGCAACCGGCTTCGCAATGCATCTTTCCGTTCTGGGCATCAACCACCACACGGCTCCCGTTGAATTGCGGGAACAGGTGGCGTTCGCCCCGGAAACGATGGCCGAAGCCCTCGACGACGCCCGCAAGACCCTGGGCATCGCCGAAGTGGTGATCCTCTCCACCTGCAACCGCACCGAAATCTATACTGCCACCGAGGCCAGCGAGGGCGCCCTGCTGCGCTGGCTGGCGGATTACAAGCACGCGGCCATGGACTCGCTGGCCAAGTGCGTGTACGACAGCCGCGGCGACGAGGCGATCGCCCATATGATGCGCGTCGCCAGCGGCCTCGATTCGCTGATCCTCGGCGAGCCGCAGATCCTCGGCCAGTTCAAGTCGGCGTTCACCGTCGCCCGCGAAGCCGGCGCCGTCGGCACGCTGCTCGGCGGCGCCTTCCAGCACACCTTCGCCATCGCCAAGCGGGTGCGCACCGAGACCGCCATCGGCCAGAACCCGGTGTCGGTCGCCTATGCCGCGGTGAGCCTCGCCCAGCGGATCTTCAGCAACCTGAGCGAAGTCAACGCCCTGCTGATCGGCGCCGGCGAAACCATCGAGCTGGTGGCCCAGTACCTGCGGCAAAAGAATATCGGCAGCATCACCGTCGCCAACCGCACCCTCAGCCGCGCCGCCGACCTGGCCCGGGCCTACCACGCCCAGGCCATCCTGCTGTCGGACATCCCCGATCACCTGCCCCGGGCCGACATGGTGATCTCTTCCACTGCCAGCCAGCTGCCCATTCTCGGCAAGGGCGCGGTCGAGTCGGCGCTGAAGCAGCGCCGCCACCAACCGATGTTCATGGTCGACATCGCCGTGCCCCGGGATATCGAGCCCGAGGTCGCCAAGCTCAACGACGTCTACCTCTACACGGTCGACGATCTCAAGGACGTGATCGAGGAAAACCTGCGCAGCCGCGAGAGCGCCGCGAGCAGCGCCGAGAAGATCATCCTCGAAGGCGTCACCAGCTGGCAGAAACAATTGCGCGCCCAGAACGCCGTGGGCACCATCCGCGCCTTTCGCCAGAGCGTCGAGGATATCCGCGACGCCGAGCTGGGCAGGGCGCTGGCGGCACTCGAACGCGGCCAGCCCGCCGAGGCAGTACTCACCAATCTTGCCCGGGGGCTCACCAACAAACTGTTGCACACCCCGACGCTGCGCCTCAAACAGGCCGGCGAGGAGGGCCGCGACGACCATATCCGCCTCGCTCACGAGCTGTTCGACATCGATATCAAGTCGGGCTGCCAGGACAAAAAATGAAGCCATCCATCCTCACCAAGATCGAGCACCTCAGCGAACGCTACCAGGAGGTCGGCGCCCTGCTCGGCGAGGCCGAGATCATCGCCGAACAGCCAAGATTCCGCGCCCTGTCCCAGGAGTACGCAGAGATCGAGCCCATCGCCCTGGCGTGGCGCGAATACCGGCAACTGCTGGCCGACATCGACGGCGCCCGGCAGCTGCTCAAGGACGCCGACGCCGACCTGCGCGACATGGCCGAGGAGGAGATCAGGGATGGCGAGACCCGGCGCGACGCCCTTGAGCAGGAACTGCAGCGCCTGCTGCTGCCCAGGGATCCCAATGACGGCCGCAACGTGTTCCTCGAGATACGCGCCGGCACCGGCGGCGACGAAGCGGCGATCTTCTCCGGCGATCTGTTCCGGATGTACGGCAAATACGCCGAACGGCAGCGCTGGAAAGTCGAAATCATCAGCGAAAACCACGGCGACCACGGCGGCTACAAAGAGATCATCACCCGCGTGGTGGGCCAGAATGTGTACTCCCGCCTCAAGTTCGAATCGGGTGCGCACCGGGTGCAGCGGGTGCCCGAAACCGAATCCCAGGGCCGTATCCACACCTCCGCCTGCACCGTCGCGGTAATGCCCGAAGCGGACGAGCTGGACGAGGTGAGCCTCAACAAGGCGGACCTGCGCGTCGATACGTTCCGCTCCTCCGGCGCCGGCGGGCAACACGTCAACAAGACCGATTCGGCGATTCGCATCACCCACCTGCCCACCGGCATCGTGGTGGAATGCCAGGACGAGCGGTCCCAGCACAAGAACCGCGCCAGGGCGATGGCACTGCTGCAGGCCAAGCTGCAAACGGCGCAGCGCGACGCCGCGGCGCGGGAGCAGTCGGAAACCCGGCGCAGCCTGGTGGGCAGCGGCGACCGCTCCGAGCGCATCCGCACCTACAACTACCCCCAGGGGCGGGTCACCGATCACCGCATCAATCTCACCCTCTACAAGCTCGACGAGGTTCTCGAGGGCGGCCTCGACGACCTGATCGGTCCGCTGAGCCACGAATACCAGGCCGAACAGCTCGCCAGCCTGGCGGACTGAGCGGGTGGCCAGCATCGGCGAATTGCTCGCCGCCGCCACCGGCCGGCTGGCGGCGCACTCGGACAGCCCGCGGCTCGATGCCGAAGTCCTGCTCGGCCATGTGCTCGCCCGCAGCCGCAGCTACCTGTTCACCTGGCCCGAGAGAGTCCCGGAGGATAGCGAGCGGCAGCGCTTCCAGGCCCTGGTGGCGCGCCGCGCCGGCGGCGAGCCCATCGCCTACCTGACCGGCGTCCAGGAGTTCTGGTCCCTGCCGCTGGCGGTATCGCCGGCAACGCTGATTCCCCGCGCCGATAGCGAAGTGCTGGTGGTGGCGGCCCTCGAACGGATGGCGCTACCCGGCGCCCGGGTGCTCGACCTCGGCACCGGCACCGGCGCCCTCGCCCTCGCCCTCGCCACCGAGCGCCCACAGTGGACGGTGGTCGCCGTCGACCGCGAAGCGGCAGCCGTGGCGCTGGCCCGCCGCAACCGGGACGCCCTCGGGCTCGCCAACGTCGAGGTGCTGGCCAGCGACTGGTTCGCGGCGCTGGGCGGGCGGTCGTTCGACCTGATCGTCGGCAACCCCCCTTATATCGCCCCGGACGACCCCCACCTGGAACAAGGCGACGTGCGTCGCGAACCCCGCAGCGCGCTGGTGGCGGACAACGGCGGCCTTGCCGACCTCGCCCATATCGTCGCCGGGGCGCCCCGGTTTCTCGCACCCGACGGACTGCTGATGGTCGAACACGGCGCCGACCAGGGCCCGGCGGTGCGCGAACTGTTCAGGCAGCGCGATTACGGCGGCATCGAGACCCTGGCAGATATTGCCGGGCACGAGCGGATGACGGTGGGGAGCCGGCCTGGCTAGCGCCTTGTTCTTTTTCGCCCGGATTTCAACCCGAAGCGCGGCGCCACCCATGCCCGCCCCGCCATCATCCCGCACCGTGCTTCGCCCCGGCGTGGCGACGCGCTCTACAGCAGTGGCGAATACCGCGCCATCCGGGCCGGTCCGCCGGCGGCGCGGCCGCCGCTCGGGCGCACCGCCACGGGAGTGGCTGTGGTTTGGAACGGCTGTGATATACTGCGCGACTTTTCGGCCCTCGCGCCACAACGACTGACAACCTCATGACTGAACAGATACAGGCTGACACCGCAACCGGCACCGCCACGGACAGTGGCAAAAACCCCCGCGGCCGGCGCCGCTCCCGCGGCGGGCGCAATCGCAACAACGGCAGTGGCCAGGCCAGGGAATGGACTCTCAGCCAGTTCCCGGTGCCGGTCGTCGAGGACAAGGTTCGCTTCCATGACCTCGACCTCAACCTCGACGTGATGCATGCCATCGCCGATCTCGGCTTTCAGTACTGCTCGCCGATCCAGGCCCGCTCCCTGCCCTTCACCTTGCGCAGCCACGATGTGGTGGGCAAGGCTCAGACCGGCACCGGCAAGACGGCGGCGTTCCTGATCACCATCATCGAGGATCTGCTCAAGCACCCCATCGAGGACGAGCGCTTCGCCGGCGAGGCCCGCGCCCTGGTGATCGCGCCCACCCGCGAGCTGGTGATGCAGATCGCCGACGACGCCCGGGCCCTGTGCAAGTACACCGACCTCAAGGTTCACACCCTGGTGGGCGGCATGGACTATGACAAGCAGAAGCGCCACCTGCTGGACAGCTTCTGCGATATCCTGGTGGCCACCCCCGGCCGGCTGCTCGACTTCTGCGGCAGCCGCGACGTCTACCTCGACCAGGTCGAGATCCTGGTGCTCGACGAAGCCGACCGCATGCTCGACATGGGCTTCATCCCCCAGGTGCGCCGCATCGTGCGCCAGACGCCGTTCAAGGATCACCGCCAGACCCTGCTGTTCTCCGCCACCTTTACCGCCGAGGTGCTGCAACTGGCGGAACAGTGGACCATCGATCCCATCCGTGTCGAGATCGAGCCGGAGAACGTCGCCACCGACACGGTCGAGCAGAAAGTCTATCTCACCACCCAGAACGAAAAATTCAACCTGCTCCACAACATCATCGCCTCGGACGAAGTGGACAGCGTGATCGTGTTCGCCAACCGCCGCGACCAGTGCCGCAAGCTGGAAGAAAAGCTGCGCCGCAAGGGCTTCAGTGTCGGCCTGCTGTCTGGTGAGGTGGCCCAGAACAAGCGGGTCAAGACGCTCAACGATTTCAAATCCGGCCAGATCAAGGTGCTGGTGGCCACCGACGTGGCGGGCCGCGGCATCCACATCGACGGCATCAGCCATGTCGTCAACTACACCCTGCCGGAAGAACCCGAGGACTACGTGCACCGCATCGGCCGCACCGGCCGCGCCGGCAAGACCGGCACCTCCATCAGCTTCGCCTGCGAGGACGACGCCATGCTGCTGGAGCCCATCGAAAAACTGATCGGCCGCAAGCTGCATTGCGAGCAACCCGTCGAGGAACTGCTGCGGGAGCGTTGAGCTACCGCGGAGGCTCCCGAGGCATCGCCGGTGCGCCTCCTGCGTCGGCACACCCTTTGGGCCAGGAGCGCAGGAAACCATTCTCTGCGGCTCCCGGCCAGCAAACCATAGAGTGGCTGAGTAACGCGGCGCACCGCCAGCCAGCGGTGCATCGCAAGCTCCGGGTACGGCAAGCCCCGCCCAGTCGCCTCCGGGCTTGTGTCAGGTACCGATTAACAATTAAAGTCCTGATTCCATAACCCTAACCGCACGATGAATCATGCCCGCAACACGGCCATTACCGCCGCCTGAGTTGATCGTGGATTTCGATATCTTTGCCGGTGATCACTTCGACGGTGTGCCCCAGGAGAAAACCCTGTTTCTCCACGACAAACCCGCGGTGTTCTACACCCCCCGCAACGGCGGACATTGGGTTGTCACCGGCGAGGAAGCGGCGGCCTATATCGTCTCCCGTCCGGAAATCTTTTCCGCCAATCTGCCGCGCTACGAAACCAATGTGCCTCCCGCCATCCAGTACTCGGTGCCCCTGCACGCCGATCCCCCGGAGCACAGCGTCTACCGCCGGGCACTGGCACCGCTGTTTTCCCCGGCGGCCATGGCCGGCAAGGAAGCTGCTATCCGCCAGCAGGCGCGGGAATTGATCGACGCCGTGCGCCACCGCGGCGAGTGCGAGTTCGTGGAGGATATCGCCCGGCGCTTCCCCATCGGGGTTTTCCTGAGCCTGGTGGGCGTCGCGCCCGGTTATCGGGAAAGTCTGCTGGACTGGGCCGACGACATCATCCGTTCGCCGGATCCGGCGGTGTTCGAGCGGGGCACCATCGGCCTCGTCAGCTTTCTCAAGGACACCATCGCCGCGCGTCGCGCCAGCCCCGGCGACGATGTGCTGAGCCAGTTGATCCGGGCCGATTTCGACGGCCGGGCGGCAAGCGACGACACCATGCTCAGCCTGTGCAGCAATCTGTTCGTCGGCGGCCTCGACACGGTGGTGTCGGCGAGCGCCTTCATCCTCGCCTACCTGGCGTCCAACCCCGCCATCCGCCAGCAGCTGGCGGCGGAGCCGCACCCCCTGCGCGCCGCCGTGGTCGAAGAACTGTTGCGCCTCAATGGCGTGGTCACCAATGCCCGGGCGCTGACCCGCGACCACGACTACAACGGCGTTCCGTTCCGCAAGGGCGAGCGGGTGAACCTGATGTACCAGATCATGGGAATGGACCCGAAAACGACAGCCGAGCCGCTGGCGTTCGATCCCGGCCGCGAGCAGCGCGTCAATCTGATTTTCGGCATGGGCGCCCACCGCTGCGTGGGCGTCAATCTCGCCAGGCTGGAGATACGCGTCTTTGTCGAAGAGTGGCTGAAGGCGATTCCCGAGTTTACTCTCGGGCAGGAGGCGCTGCGCTGCCAGGGCGGATCGGTGTGGGCTCCCCTGGAGGTCCGGCTGGCCTGGGATCCGGCACCGCCGGGGAGCGACTGAGGCGCGCGCCGGTCAGATCTTTTTGACGAATTCCGATTTCAGCTTCATGGCGCCGACACCGTCGATCTTGCAATCGATGTCGTGATCGCCGTCCACCAGACGGATGTTCTTGACCTTGGTGCCGACCTTGACCACCAGGGATGACCCCTTGACCTTGAGATCCTTGATCACGGTGATGCTGTCGCCGTCCTGGAGGATGTTGCCATTGGCATCCTTGAAGACCTTCTCCGCCTCACCGCCATCGGCCGCCGCATCCATCGACCATTCGTGGGCGCATTCGGGGCACACATAGAGGGCGCCATCCTGGTAGGTGAAGGCGGAGTCACAGAGGGGGCAATGGGGGAGGTCGCTCATGGTCTTGTCCTGCTGGCGTTATCGATGTCGCGCGTCGCGCCCAGGGGCGGTCGGACCGGGATCATGCCAGCCGCGGGCGCGATTGTCCATTGCCACCCCCGCGCCCGCCATACCAGCCCGGTCAGCGAACCATCAGAACGCCGCCGTCGACCGAAAAGATCTGGCCGGTCATGAAGCGGGAATCATCGCTGCACAGAAAACGCATCACCGGGATGAAATCGGTCTTCACATCCCCCAGTTTGCCGCCGAGCGGTACCGCGCCTTTCATCCTGGCATCGTGCTGGGCGAGCTGCTCGGCGGTCATCGAGGCCCTGGTCTTGTCGTACATCGGCGTCCAGATGGCCGGCGCGATGGCATTGACACGGATGTTGTATTTCCCCCACTCCGCGGCCAGGGAACGCACCCAGGCGGCCACCGCCCCCTTGCTGGCGGCGTAATGGGCCTTGCCGGGGTAGCCATTGACGCCGCCGGCACTGCTGAAGTTGAGAATCGCCCCGCCCTTGGCCTTCAGGTAGGGGAAGGCCATGACGTTGGTCAGGTAAGTGCCGGTGGCGTTGGTGGTCATCACCTCGTTCCAGTCGGCGAGGCTGATGTCCTCGGCTTTTGCCCCCGGGGCGATGCCCGATGCGTGGACCAGCACGTCCAGCCCGCCGAGATGCTCGACGGCATCGGCGATGCCTCTGCGGGTTTCGGTCTCGCTGACCACGTCGACCTTGATGAACTTGGCGCCGCTGCTGGCCGCCAGTGCTTCGCCCTTTTCAGTGTTGCGGCCAAAGAAGACGACCTGGGCGCCCAGTGCCGGAAACGCCTCAACCAGCGCCTGCCCCATGCCGCTGGTACCACCGGTGATGATGATCTTCTTGCCGCTGATATCCGATCCGACCGAGGTTGTCATGATGTTCTCCGCTGTTCGTTGAATGCTCGTTCACTGCTCTTCGTTTGACAATATAGGTGTCGTTTTGTCGCCAGCGCCGATTGTAGCCGCCCCGCCGCCGACGGCTTTGCCGATCGCCGGGAAATGTCCGGATATCCACAGCATTCCACGTTCGTCAACAGTCGCGGCGCCCTGCCCCGGCCACCGCACGATCAGCGTGGCCCGGTGATCTCGAGCACTTCGAAGCCTTCCCCGGCACGGGTCCAGCGGATATTCAGATCGTACAGCGCCATGCCGTAGATCCGCCCGCCGCCGGCATCCTGATAGGCCGGCTGCGGCTGTTGGCCGACGACCTGCTCCACCAGCTCGCGCAGTTCCGGAAAGCGGTGGCTGAAGTGGCG
>JBAZCN010000080.1:0-14700 GCA_041655035.1 Porticoccaceae bacterium
ATGGTCCGAAGAAATCAGGCAGGTCACTCTCACGGAAATAGCCCAGCATCCAGCTGTGCTTGCCGTCGACATCCCCGAGCATCTGAATTTCCGTAGTCACGTCATCGTTGAAATCGGATTTCTCGTAGCGGCTGTCGACAACCGGTCGTTGGGGAAAGCCCACCAGATCGTTATTGTTGAACACCACGCCGTGGGGAAACCGGGAAGCCCCGAACTCGCGGACGAGATTGGACTTGCGGTAGCGGTTCAGCCCGAGGATACCTTTGACAGTCACATCGCCCAGAAACCCGGTTTCACCGATGTTGAGGGTAGTGATATTGATGATCTGTTGGTTGCGACCCCGCTGGTTATTTTGCCTGGCCGTGAGGTTTTTGCGGATCGACCCGCCGCCCTGCACGCGATCCAGCTCGATCGACAGGTCATCGCGCAAATCCACCAGGCGCTGAGTGCGTGTCGCCAGGCAGCCGGGGATATCTCCAAGATCCACCGCCCCCTGCAACGCCATGCCATAGCAAAGCTGATGAACCGTATCGACGCCGGTAACAAAGGGTTGCGCAAAAAATCCGCCAATATCTTCCGGCGTAAAGCCCATCAGCGGCTGAATGGTCAAATCCGTGCGCAACAGTGGAAAGTCCGGATTCCAGTCGGTCAGCACCGCGCCGGTGGACGATTCATCGACATTGTTGACTTGCAGCAGAGTGTAGTTTTCCAGCCAGTCGGTGGGCGTGAAGTTGATACCCAGGCGAAAGGATTCACGGCTGCGTTCGTCGAGCTTCTGGCCGGTGCTCTGGCTTTTGGTAAAGCCGTCGCGGCGCTGGATGTTGAAGGCCCCGCGGATTGCCAGTTTATCTTCCCAGATGGGAATATTCAGTGCCCCGGATGTTTCCATCATATCGAGATTGCCGGCCTTGACGTCCAGGTAGCCACCCAGGTCATCGCCGGGTTTAATCGGCGAGAAAAGCACAGCGCCGCCCGTACTGCTGCGGCCAAAAAGGGTGCCCTGAGGGCCTTTCAATACCTGGACACTGCCCATGTCATAAAACTGGAAGTTGTTGCCCACATAGCCCTGGGATTTCAGCGGAACTTCGTTGAAGTAGGTGACCACACCGGAAGATGACCCAAAGGTGGCGCCCTGGCCCCGTATGAAGTAATCCACATTGCCGCGGGTGGCGCCCCCCTGGCGCACCACCAGGCCGGGCACATGGGTCGTCAGGTCGTAGGGGTTTTCAATGGATTTTTCGCGCAGGGCCTCCGTGTCGATGGCGGTCACCGAAATAGGTACGGACTGGAGGCCTTCTTCCCGCTTGCGGGCGGTGACGATCACTTCGTCGATGGCATAGCCGCGGCCTGCCGTCTGCGCGCTGTCGACGGCTTGCGCAAGGGCGGGCACGGCGCCGAGCAAGGCCAGGCCCGAGAGGAAGGCTGAGTACAACTCTTTCTTTATAGTCATTGAATAATCTCCGTTATTAGCGCGCTTAATCTATACTGCCCCGGGCGCTTTAAAAATGGAAAATATCGTTCAAAAGTTGTATTTTTTGGACAAACAAAACGTTTTCGGCATGCTCACGGAACGTTAAGATTCGTTATTGACAGGGACATGATGTTAGATAGAATCCACAAATAATTGTTTTTTTATCCTGTTTCCCGTAACAAATCGAAAGCAGGCCAATGCCAGCCTCCCGTCGGAGCGATTCAATTATAAAATTCACTTTTTGAACTTTACTCAGAAAACCTGTTACTCTACAGTGACCAGCATTGCCGGCCGACCGGCAACGCGATCCATCCATATAACAAGTGGCCCCCACCTTGAGGACCACGGGCGGGGATAATAAATGAGGGAAGCAACTCAGGCAGTCCATACCGAATTCCGCATTTCTCACCGGCATCAAGGCCATTGCGGCAAAACCGGCATTCACCATCTGCATGCCGATGTCGGCGATGACCGATCCCTGACGTCGCCGAGCAACTGGCAACATTTGTATATGCTGGAGGAGGCCGGCGCCGTCACCATCGACCGGGTGGCCCACCAACTCGAAGCGGGGTCGATTCTGTGCCTGCCGACCGCCACCGCCTGCCACCTCCGGCTTGCCCCAGGGGCCACCGCCATTCTTGTTTCCGTCGATGAAGTGCTGTTTCAAACCCGGGTTCTGAACCTGCTGCCAGGCAACCAGGATCGCGACTCAAGCTTCTGGCGCAGTTACTACAGGACGCGCATACTCCCCCACTCAACAGGTCCGAAGAACCGCCATCAGCGCTTGCGGACAGGCGCTGAGCTGGCTGCCCTGGCACGGCATATGGGCAAGGGAGGAGACCCCGCGATTGTCGGCGCCGCCCTGGTGATATTGATGGGAGGGCTCAAACGTCAACATCCGCCTCCGGCGAATCAACTGGTCTCCCCCGCCGGCAGCGCCGTCAACAGCAATATCGTGATCGAGTTCCGCGTGCTTATCGAACGGCATTTCGCTCAACACCTCAAAATTGGCCAATACGCCGACATGCTCGGCATCACCCCGAGAACCCTGTTGCGGGCCTGCCAGGCGATCACCGGTCGCAGGCCGATTTCACTGATCCACGACAGGATCGTGCTCGAGGCAACGCGGGCGCTGGGCTATACCAGCCGCACTATTTCAGATATCGGCTACAGCCTGGGGTTTGAGGATGTGGGCTACTTCAGTCGCTTTATCAAATTTCATTCGGGCCGCTCGCCCACCGGACTGCGCCGCCAGCAGACCTCGTATCCGCCACCGAGCTGAACGGCTGTCCGCCGGCACTGACGACGTTACGGAACGCCATTATTTGATGTAGACTTCGAACACCCGCAGGGTGCGCCACCGGGCGCCGTTGAAAGCGGACATGTTGCTGTACCTGAGGCCATAGATCACATGGTAAGCGCCCGCAAGAATCACAAATCGGTTACCCCTGAATATACCGCCTATCTGTTACATACGGTCGGGGTAACGGCCCGGCGCATGCTCGCCATCGTCGAACCCATCAACCAGCAGTATTCACTCGGTCCGAGGGGAGCTTCGATGCTGACCCTGATCGACCGCGGCGCTGTTCATCCGGCCCAGTTGGCGGAAATCTACGAGGTCGGGCGCAGCCTGATCACCGCCGAAATCAATCGCCTGCTCTCCGCCAAACTGGTGGTGCGCAATGAATCCGACGGCGACAGACGACGCACCACGCTGAGCCTCACGCCCCTTGGCAAAAAAGTCAGTGCCGACTCCTTCAAGACGATCCTGAAGGTTGTCGACACCTCGCTGGCCAGGTACAGCGACCAGGAACGCAACCTGTTGCTGACCATGCTGATCGACCTCGGCGGTGAATCCCGCAATTGACGAACGGCCCTCGATTCTCAAGGCGTCCCTGCTTTACCAATTCCATGCGCCGTGATAAAAGCTGATCCCGGAGGGATTTACGCCGCCACTGCCACACGACCGCTTTAGAGGATTCCCCGATGTCCGCCAATAACGCCAACCTCTACGCCCGCTTTCGCCAGCGCTTTCCCGCCGATGCCGCAGCCCCCCTGCTCACCACCCCGGAGGGGGAAATGCACACCTATGGCGACGCCGAGCGCGAATCCGCCCGCTTTGCCACCTGCCTCAGCGGTCTCGGCCTGAAGCCGGGTGACAGGGTCACCGTGCAAGTCGGGAAATCGGTGGAGATGCTGTGGCTCTACCTGGCCTGCCTGCGGGCGGGGCTGGTGTTCCACCCTCTCAACACCGCCTATTCAGCGGCGGAGCTGGGATACTTTCTCGGCAACGCTGAACCCGGCCTGGTGGTTTGTGCCCCGGATTCGGAAGCCATGATCAAGGGCCTGGCGGAAAAACTCGGCAATATCCCCGTGCTGACCCTGGGCACAGCCTCGGACGGCAGCCTGGCGGAGGCAGCCAGCCGCGCCGCCGCGGATTTCGACTGCGTGGCGTCACGGCCCGACAATACCGCGGCCCTGCTCTATTCCTCCGGTACAACCGGCCGCCCCAAGGGCATCATGCTCAGCCACCGCAACCTGGCCAGCAACGCCGAAACCCTGGTGGAGTACTGGGGGTTCACCGATAGGGACGTGCTGCTCCACGCGCTGCCCATTTTCCATGTGCACGGGCTGTTCGTGGCCATCAGCTGCGCGCTGATGAGCGGCGCGTCGATGCGCTGGCTGCCGGGGTTCAACCTCGACGCAGTGCTGGCGGAACTGCCCCACGCCACGGTGATGATGGGCGTGCCGACCTATTACACCCGTCTGCTGGGCAGTGAAACCTTCGGCAAGGAGCTGTGTTGTTCGATGCGCCTGTTCATTTCCGGCTCGGCGCCGCTGCTGGCCGAGACCTTTCTCGAGTTCGAGCAGCGCACCGGCCATCGCATCCTCGAGCGCTATGGGATGACCGAGACCGGCATGAACATCTCCAATCCGCTGCGCGGCGAGCGCCGCGCCGGCACCGTGGGGCTCCCACTGCCCGGCGTCAGCGCCCGCATCGTCGATGACAGCGGCCAGCCGCTGCCCCCGGGCGAAGTCGGCAACCTCCAGGTGAAGGGGCCCAACGTGTTCACCGGTTACTGGCGGATGCCGGAAAAGACTGCGGAAGATTTCACCGCCGACGGCTTTTTCGATACCGGCGACAAGGCGTCGCTGAGCGCCGACGGCTACTACAGCATCGTCGGCCGCGCCAAGGACATGGTGATCTGCGGCGGCCTGAACGTCTACCCCAAGGAGGTCGAGTTGGTGATCGACGACATCCCCGGCATTGCCGAATCGGCGGTGATCGGGGTACCCCACCCGGATTTCGGCGAGGCAGTGGTGGCCGTGGTGGTGCCCGCCCACGCCGACCAGGCGACCTTGAACGAAGACGCAGTGATTGCCGCCACACGCAAACAGCTGGCCAACTTCAAGATTCCCAAGCGGGTGATATTCGCCGCCGAACTGCCCCGCAATACCATGGGCAAGGTGCAAAAGAATATTCTCAGGGAAATCCATAAAGACTTGTTCGCATGAACGGCGGTCACCGGCCTTCCTCTGATGGCGAAACCTGGCGTGCGCCTTCGGCCGCGCGGCGCATAACCGGCAATAATTTATTTTTACTGGCGCCGCTGCTATGGTTCAGGCCCTGAAGCGATCAGCCCATTCCGTCAACCATAAGGATCATCACCGTGAACGACACCATCCGCCCTTTTCACCTGGATATTCCCCAGGCCCAGCTGGACGATCTGAGAAACCGCCTGGCCAATACCCGCTGGCCCGAGCGGGAAACCGTCGACGACTGGACCCAGGGCGCGCCCCTGGCCGCCGTCGAGCGCCTGTGTGATTACTGGCTGAACAGCTACGACTGGCGCCGCTGTGAAGCCCAGCTCAACAGTCTCGGCCAGTACACAACCGAGATCGACGGACTGGACATCCATTTTCTCCATATCCGCTCCCCCCATGAGGGGGCCCTGCCGATGATCATGACCCACGGCTGGCCGGGATCGATCATCGAGTTCATCAACGTCGTCGGCCCCCTCACCGACCCCACCGCCCACGGCGGCAAGGCCAGCGACGCCTTTCACCTGGTCATTCCGTCTCTGCCCGGCTTTGGCTTTTCCGCCAAACCCGGCGGCACCGGCTGGGGTATCCACCGCACCGCCAAAGCCTGGGTCGAACTGATGGCCCGCCTTGGCTACCACGACTTCGTCGCCCAGGGTGGCGACTGGGGCGCGGGGGTCACCACCGCCATCGGCGCCCTCAACCCACCCCAATGCAAGGCGATCCACCTCAATATGCCCCTGGTGCAGCCCAGGCCCGAGGATATGGCGGACCTCACTCCCGCCGAACAGAAGGCCCTCGGCGACATGCAGCACTACCAGGATTGGGAATCCGGCTATTCCAAGCAACAGGCCACCCGCCCCCAGACCCTCGGCTACGCCCTGGTGGACTCACCGGTTGGCCAGGCGGCGTGGATCTACGAGAAGTTCCACGGCTGGACCGACAACCAGGGCGCCCCCGAGGACACCCTCAGCTACGATCAGATGCTCGACAACATCATGGTCTACTGGCTCACCGCCAGTGGCGCATCGTCGGGACGGCTGTACTGGGAGAGTTTCCGCGACATGTTCACCGAGCCCATGGATATCGCGGTGGGTATTTCGATCTTCCCCAGGGAGCTGTTCCGCCCCTCCCGGCGCTGGGCCGAGCGCGTGTATCTGAACCTGGTCCACTGGAACGAGGTCGACAAGGGCGGCCACTTCGCGGCCTTCGAACAGCCCGGGCTGTTCGTCAATGAAGTCCGGGCCTGCTTCGGCAAGATACGCTGAACCCCCGACCTTCACTTTTTTGCCCCCGAGACACCTTCTACTGGCATAATACACGCCTGTTACACACCCGCCCACGGCCCTGGCCGGGGGCGGGCAGCCCTGTAGTGAGTACCCGTCACTTCTTCCCCCACGGCACCATCGCGGTCGCCGGGCAGGGTTGAGACGACCGCACCACACCCAGAGAGCACGATTTTGACCGCAAATAGCATCTTGGACCTGATCGGCAGTACCCCGCTGGTACGCCTCAAGCAGGCCTCCGAACTCACCGGCTGCGACATCTACGGCAAGGCAGAATTCCTCAATCCGGGCGGCTCGATCAAGGATCGCACGGCCCTGGGTATCATCCGCGACGCCGAGTTGCGCGGCGAACTGCGCCCCGGCGGCGTCATCGTCGAGGGCACCGCGGGCAATACCGGCATCGGCCTGACCATGATCGCCAATGCCCTCGGCTACCACACTATCGTGGTCATGCCCCAGAGCCAGAGCATGGAGAAAACGGACATCGTCGGCCTGTATGGCGCCGATCTCCACCTGGTGCCCCGGGCGAGCTACGACGATCCCAAGCACTACATCCACACCGCCCGGCGGCTGGCGGAAGAGCAGGCCAGAGCCAACCCCAATGGCGCCATATGGGCGCGCCAGTTCGACAACCCGGCCAATGCCAGGATCCACTACGAAACGACCGGCGCCGAAATCTGGGCCCAGACCGGTGGCCGGATCGACGGTTTCGTCTGTGCCGTGGGCACCGGTGGCACTCTCGCCGGGGTCAGCAACTACCTGAAAGAGTGCAACCCGGATATCCGCATCGCCCTCGCCGACCCCGAAGGATCGGCACTCTACAACCATCACCACCACGGCAGGCTCGAAGGCGAGGGCAGCTCGCTGATGGAAGGCATAGGCATCAGTATCCTCACCGACAACTACAGGCAGGCCCGGGTCGACTCGGCCTACGCCATCAGCGACCAGCAGGCGCTGACCCAGGTCTTCGACCTGCTCCGCCATGAGGGCCTCTGTCTGGGCGGATCCAGCGGCGTCAATGTGGCCGGCGCCATCGAGCTGGCCCGTGAACTGGGCCCCGGGCACACGATCGTCACCGTCCTCTGCGACTATGGCCACCGTTACAAGAGCACGCTGTTCAACCCTGTCCTGCTGGAACGCAAGGGCCTGCCGGTCCCCGACTGGATCAGGGGTTGACGGGGAGGACGGGCAACACCGAACCGATATCACGACGCGCCATCTTTTCAGGAAAATGAATGTTTCAGCAGTCAGAGCTTCGACAACTTAACAACCAGTTGCGGGACAAGACCCCCCAGGACATCATCCAGTGGGCACTGGGTCTCGGCACGGGTGTGTTCGCCTCCACCAGCTTTTCGCCAAATTCCGCCGGCATGCTCCACATGATCAAGCAGTTGGCCCCCGACCTGCCCGTCGTCTGGGTCGACAGCGGCTACAATATGGCGGACACCTACCGCACCGCGGAAAAAATCATCAACGACCTGCGGCTCAACATGCATGTCTACATCCCGCAAATGACCGCCGAGCGACGCAACGCCCTGATGGGCGGGATACCCCATCCGGATGACGATGAGCAGCTCCACCGGGAGTTTACCCGCCAGGTGAAACTCGAACCTTTCCAGCGGGCGATCGACGCCCTGAGCGGCAAGATCTGGATAACCGGCATACGGCAGCAGGAAACCGAATTCCGCAAGTCCCTCGATATCCTCACCCTGGACGATCGCGGGCTGCTGCGCGTGGCTCCCCTTTTCTATTGGTCTGAAAGCCAGTTGCAGGACTACGTCGACACCCACGGTCTGCCCAGCTGCCGGCATTATTTCGACCCCACCAAGGTCACCGATGGCCGCGAGTGCGGTTTGCATACCTCTGCCTGAGGAGGACAAAGGGAAGCTAATTCCGTCCAGCCACGTAACAATAATCGGAGAACAATTCAGTGCAAAAATCAGGCGGTATCTTTTATGGTTGGTGGCTGGTGCTACTGTCCGTGGCACTGGGTGGCATTGGTGGCGGCGTTTCCATCTATATCATCAGCCTGATCGCCAGTGCCATAGAGCAGGAATTCGAAGCCAGCCGCCTGGTCATCATGATGGCTTTCACGGGCCACAACCTGATTGCCGGATTACTGGCTCCCAGAATCTCACACCTGATGGACCACCTCTCCGTCCGCAAGGTACTGACAGGCGCGTCACTGATGGCCGGCGCAGGCTACCTGATTATTGCCATCAGCCCCAGCATCTGGGGCTTTGTCGGAGCCTATGCACTTCTGCTGCCGGTCTTCTCCCTTGCCATGACATCCCTTGCCCCCGCGATACTGCTGTCGCGCTGGTTTATCAAACACCGGGGCAGCGCCATCGGTCTGGCGACCCTGGGCACCCAGATGGGTGGCTTCCTGTTCCCGCCTTTTGTGGCAATACTCTTTGAAGTGTTTGGCTGGCGTACCAGCATGGCCGGCATAGGGGTGGGGGCAGCGATCATTGTGCCGCTGCTGGTATACCTCTTCCTCGTTGAGCATCCCTCGGACAAGGGGCTTAATCCCGATGGCGCCAAAACCGATCCCGACCTGAATCGACCGGCTCCGGCCAGCCAGGCGCAGCTCGATGATCTGGTTCATCTTTCAGTCCGCACCCGGAAGTTCTGGCTGTTGTCCTTTGCCCTGACGGTATTGATGGCCGTGTTCACGGCTGTGCTGTCGAACCTTGCACTATTTGCCATGGACATAGGTGTGCCACGGGAATCTGCAGCCCTGTTGATTTCCCTGTACTCCATGACCGCCCTGCTCTCTGCAGTGATTGTCGGGCGGATCTGCGATGTCATGGATATACGGATCGTACTGGCGGGAAGTTTGACCATGGCGTGTGGCAGCATGCTGCTGTTTTCCACCGGCAGTACATTCACCATCCTTGCCGTTGCAACCGGCATGATCGCGGTGAGTGGCGGCGGCTTTATGCCCCTGTGGAGTTCACTGGTGGGCAAGCTGTTCGACAACCGCATCTATGCGCGGATGTTTGGCCAGGTCAGCCGCGTGACCATCACGGCGGCGGCGCTGTCGCCACTGCTGTCGGGCCTGTTGTTCGATGTCACCGGCAGCTACCGGCTGATGTTCCTGATCTTCGCCGGAGCGGCGGTGGTTGCGCTGCTTTATACACCGCTGCTCAAGCTGCACCAGCCCAAGGCGGTGGTGCTTGACGGGGTAATCGGAGCCGGGTGAATCAGCTTCTGAAACCGGGGACGGACACGGGGAGACGATAGACAGGCCATCGGGACCACACCACGGCACCTGCTGGGCCTATCCAGCCCAGCGGTCCCAGCCTTCCAGCATGTCAGGTCACTGTCAGGTCACATCCCCCGGCGCTGCTCCTGCCCCGCCAGTACCGGCGTGATACGCAATGCTTCCGGTATCCGTTCGGGCCCGATGCGGCGGTCTATCTCTTCGTGGTACCAATAGAGCGCACGCTCCTGATAGCCCAGCGTCAGCTTGGGTATGACACCGTTTTGCATGGAGTTTTGTATGCCGGCGAAAAGGTGCATATCCTCCGCCAGGATACCGTCCACGGCAGTGCGCATGCTCGCCCAATACGCCTTGTCGTCCTCGCTGTCGGCCGGCCAGCCGAACAGGGTGCCTTCCATCACCGATTTGCCTGGAGCGAGAGGCCAGAAGGTGAGGTAGTTGAAGCCGGCGGAATCCAGGGCGTAGAAACTGTTGGGGAAGGTGGGCAGTGCGATGGTGTATTCGTTGAAGGTCTGGCCCGCCTGGTCTGACACCGTCAGCCCGGTGTAGGCGAACAGTGAGTCGGTCTGCTGCTTGCGGGTGGCAAAACGGGAGTGGCCGTTCTCGAACAGGGATACCACGAAACTCTGGGAGTTGAGGTAGGGTGCCAGGGACTGGGGATGGCAGAAGCGAACATGGTAAATCTCGAGGAAATTGTCGAAGGCCACTTTCCAGTTGCAGTCGACTTCGATGGTATAACGATCCTTCACCACCAGCTTCTCCATGGGAAACCCGGTGGTTTGCGCAGCCATTGGTGCCATAAAGTCCGCCAACGACTGGGCATCGTCATCAAAATTGAGATACACCAGCCCGCGCCAGATTTCGCAGCGCACCGGCACCAGGCCCATCTCCCCTTTGTTGAGGCAGGGAAAATCGTGGGCGTCCGGCACGACTATCAGTTCGCCATCGAGGCCATAGCCCCAGGCGTGATACGGGCAGGTAATGCGCTGGGTCTTGCCCTGCGGCTCCAGCAGCAGCGCGGAGGCGCGATGGCGGCAGCTGTTGTGGAAGGCGCGCAGTTCGCCATCCTTGCCGCGGCTGATGATCACCGAGCGGTCGAGCTTGTTGATGACCCGGTAGGAGCCGGTCTCGGGAAATTCGCTCTCGTGGCCCACCATCAGCCAAGTCTTGAGCCAGATATGTTCCCTTTCGAGAGCCGCAAAGCCGGGGTCGAAATAACGTGCCGCGGGCACCTCCGGCAATACCGGGAATTCGTCCGGATAGCGGCTGCGCGCCAGCTGAAAATCCATTGCCTCGCGTATGACGTTTACATCGTGTGCTTTCATGGTTTTCTCCATGGTTATTATGATTGGATGCTGTTTCCAGGGGGTTCGGCAAAATCCTCGCGACCGTTCTTAAACCTGATCCTTGACACCTGAAGCCTGATCGCGCGTGGATAATGCCCCCTGTTTTATAGCATTTATCCCTTGTCGTTGCAGCCTGTTTGAATCTGCCTGCGCTGCTCGCGGTACATATGACAACAGTAATCCGGTCTTATTCCCGCGTCACAGGTTATTTGCCAGGCCGATTGCCCCGGATCAGTTGCCGCAAGGCGTAGCGCTGCGCCTTGCGGCAGCGGGCCCGAGTATTTCTTTTATGGCCTGTTCAAGGCCTTTCTGACAGGAGATATCCCCCCATAGGGTGTGCCGAGGCACGAAGCGCACCGGGATTGATGCCGGCGTCCGGTGCGCTTCCTTCGTGCACCCTATGGGGGTGTTCTTCCAGGCTCCACTCGATGCGTCTTGAGAGCCTTTGAACAGGCGCTTACAGCATCATGCCGATACGGCGGCCATCCTTGATGGCTTCGTCGGTGGCGAACACGCTCCACTTGGCTTCGCGGGCATCGCCGATCAGGTGGAGTTCGGGAACCTTGTCGATCAGCGCGTGATAGAGCTGCTCTGCCGGCGGCTTGGAAGTCACCAGCACCACGTTGTGAACGTCCGGAATCTCGGTGATTTCCTTGGTGTAGTAGTTCTGCAGCACCGTTTTCTCCGGCTCGATTTCCTTGATCCGCGTATGGTTGATGAACTTGACCTTGGGCAGCAGCCGCGCGGTCAGCACCTTGTTGATGCCGATCTCGGTGACCGACATGGCCATGCCGCTGTCGATGGTCACAAGGAATACTTCCTTGCCCTGATCGGCGAGCATTTCGGCAATGCCGGGGCCGACCTCGTAGGCGGTGTTGTCGTACACAACCACCTTGTCACCCACCCGGGCGTGGTCCAGCAGGACGTCTTCGGGGGTCAGCACGTGGCCGTGGCCAAGGTCGTGGCCGGGGATTTCGGTCAGTTGGTTCTTGCTGACGCCGGTGCGCGAATAGGTGGCGCCGGCGGCAATCACGATGGCATCGGCGCCCATCGCGGCAAGGCTCTCTGCGCTGGCGGTGGTGTTGAGCTGCACATTCACATCGAGCTTTTTGAGCTGCAGAGACAGCCAGCGCACGATATCGCTGCGATCTTCCAGCCCCGGCAGCTTGGCCTGCAGGCGCACGTGGCCGCCCAGTTCGTCGTATTTCTCGATCAGCGTCACGTCGTGACCGCGCTCGGCGGCGACCATGGCGGCCTGCATGCCGGCGGGGCCGCCGCCGACGATAACCACTTTTTTCTGTTTGGCGGCGGGCACCAGCGCTTCGTGCTCGTGGCTGATGTTCGGGTTGACGGTACAACCCACAGGATGGCCAATGCAGGAGCGCAGGAAGCAGCCTTCCAAATCGCCGATGCAGGCGCGGATTTCCGGCTGGCGACGGTCGCGGATCTTGTTGGGCCATTCGGGATCGGCAATCACCGCCCGCGCCACGAACACCATGTCGCATTTGCCGTCCTGGATTGCCTGGTCGGCAAATTCGCCGGTCATGATGCGGCCGCCGCTGACCACGGGGATGCTGGTAACGGCTTTCTTGACCTGAGCCGATGCATAGAGGTGTGTGCCCTCGGTAGCCATGTAGGACGAGGGGTAGTGGTACTGGGTCATCTGCGGCTTCTGGCCACGGGCGGTAATGCGCAGCCAGTCCACCTTGCCGGTGGCTTCGAGCAGCCTGGCCATGGCAATGCCTTCCGACATGCCTTCACCGCCGAGGGTGGTGTCGTCGGCGTTCAGGGCGATGCCGAGGACAAAGTCGGGGCGGGTGTTGGCGCGGATGCCGTCAATGATTTCGACGATCACCCGCATGCGGTTTTCGAGGCTGCCGCCGTACTGGTCGGTGCGCTTGTTGTAGAGGGGCGAGGTGAAGCTCTGCATACCCGCGCCGCCGCCGATGGGGAATTCGAAACCGTCGGCGCCGGCCTCCTCCGCATGCATGGCGGACACCACGTGGTCATGGGCCAGTTGCTGGATTTCGCCAACCGTCATGGAGCGCGGCTGGGTGTCGCTGAGGACGGTGTGGGGGGCGATTCCCGAAGCCACGGCCTGGTTGTAGTCCGCCTGCATCCACACGCCCTGGACGAAGGTCTTGGCGCCCCACTTCTGGGTGGCCTTGGCAATTTTCTCGATGGCGTGCAGGTCGTCGCGGCTGTAGGCGCGGATAAACCAGCCCGGCGGCACCAGCGGCGCGGGCTGCACCTGGCAGCTGGCGATGCCCATGAAACCGCAGCCGCCCTTGGCGCGGGCCTCGAAATAGCCGACCTGCTGCTCGGTGCCGATGCCCAGCCCCACCATGCCGTGGGGAGACATGAAGATCCGGTTCTTGATATCGAGATTGCCGATTTTATAGGGGTCGAACAGATGCTTGAAGTGACTCATGGATATTCCTCGAAGACGCAGATTATTGTAGTCGTCGCCCGCCTGCGGCGATGCGCCGGGCGGGTGAAACAAAAGCAAGCAATGCTTCCTTTCGTGGCACAAGTGTCTTACAAGCTGACTGGAAGAACAATCTCGGGAGACGGCGAGCGTTTGACCGCAGATACAATTGCCTGGAGAAGCCATTGCCCGGAAAAGCTGTTGATCGGGAGCCACTGAAGCAACAATGGGGGGGAAGCAGAACGCAGACGAGCACGACATCGGTCCCGATCAGGCCCGGATATCAGGGCCTGGCGGCGTTCCGGTACAGCTGTTGGGTACAAGCCGTTGATAGACAAGAGAACATCTGCGCAGCCCGGCGCGCTTCGCTGCTCAGCGCACCCCTATGCCTTTCACGGGGTGCGCCGGCCAGAAAGGCGGTTCTTTCCCTGATAGCGGCGCGTACCCGCTTTTGCGGAGCCGGTGACCGTCAGGCATCCCCAGGAGCGAAAGCCTCCGCTGCTGCCCGGGTATCCATGTATTCCCGCCCTTCGACGATCAGACCGTCGCGGATCACCAGCAGGTTGTGGTAGGAATTGCGGTAGACCCGGTCGGGAAAGGTAATTTCGCCTTCCGCCATCACCGCCACCCTATCGCCCTCGGCGGTCAGGCCGGTGATGCGGACATCGCGTTTCCTGGCGTTGACGAGGCCGCGCACCGAGTCGGTGAACGTCTTGCGATCGAGCGTGCCGAAACCGAGAACCCACCAGGTGGCATCGGGGTGTTGCAGAGCTTCCACGGTATCGATATCGCCGTCCACCACGGCCTGCATGTAGCGCCGCGCCACGGCCTTGTTTTCTTCAATGGACATCAGTCGTCTATCCCCACGTCGGTTGCCGAAGCACCGAGTATAACCGCCAGTCGGGCTTTTCGCGCCCCCGTTTACGGCAAATGTATGAAATTGCCCTCTCCGGGATCACACCGCGCCGGCGGACAACCTGGCCGCCCCACCGCCGGCGCAGAGCCGCCGATGATCAACCGATCGGGTAGTGGATGGCCTTTTCGAGCATATAGGCATCCAGCCAGTTGGGGCCGAATTCCCGGCCGATGCCGGAGCGTTTGTAGCCGCCAAATGGCGCCTGAAGATACAGGCCGGCAGTGCCGCCGTTGAGCTTGACATCGCCGGTGCGCAGCTGCTTGGCCATCTCGAAGGCCTTGGCCTTGTCCGCCGAAAAGATCCCTCCGGAGAGGCCAAAGTTCGAGTCGTTGGCCAGCGCCACCGCTTCCTCGTCGGTGTCGAAACCGATGACCACGCCCACCGGACCAAACACTTCCTGCTGAGCGAGGGTGGCGCGGTTGTCGACGTCATCAAACAGCGTCGGCTCGAAGAAGTAGCCCTTCTGCAGGTGTTCAGGACGTTT
>JBAZCN010000081.1:0-14291 GCA_041655035.1 Porticoccaceae bacterium
AGAGGCCTCCTGACGACCGTTTGCTCTTGTCGTCAGCAGAGGCGCGCATTCTAGCGACTCACCACAACCTGTCAATCAACTTCGAAAACTTTCTCACAACTACTTGTTTAATATACGGTTGTTTTTAGCACTCCGCAGCCGGGCCAGGAGCAATACCCCGTCGGCCGCCACGCTATTTCAGCGGCTATGGCCATCAGCCAGCCTTTTTGGCGCCCCATTTCTGCTTGCTCAGCCTATACAGTGGAGGCAGACACCCTTTGGCATGGCGGAATAAAGTGAGCCAAATAGCGAAAATACCCAGCGACGAGCCTGCCATGACCCGCCGTTTGGGCCTCAGGTGGCGACCGGAAGGATTGCAGCAAGGCCCGAAGAAGACAGGGGGCTGGCAGGAAAGGAGCGTAATTACGTCATGTGCCGCAGCAAGCTGCGTCCCAGCGCAGGGGCTGGGCAGTGTGAGGCAATGCGCACGGGAACAGCGAACAGAGCCCCGCTGGCGGCGCCTGGGCGCCGCCAGCCGCTCAAGGCTTATTGGTCGGCAAGGTATTGGTAGATACTGGAGAAATCGAGCTTGCCATTCCCTTTGCGGTTATGAGACGCATACAGACTGCGCGCCAATGCGCCCATGGGCGTGGAGGACCCGCTCGTTACCGCGGTTTCCAATGCCAGGCCCAAATCCTTGAGCATCAGCTCGGTCATGAATCCGGGCTTGTAATCATTGCTTGCCGGCGCCTTTTCCATCACCCCAGGAGCCGGATTATAGACTTCCAGGGTCCAGTTGCGCCCAGAACTGGCGAGCATGATCTCCGACAAGCGCAGCGGATCCAGGCCGTTGTCGATGCCCAGGCGCAACGCTTCGGAGGTCCCCACCATCAGCACGGCCAGCAGCATATTGTTGCAGATCTTCGCCACCTGTCCTGCGCCGCTGTCGCCGGCATGAAAGATATTCTTGCCCATACCTTCGAGCACTGGTCTCACCCGGGCGAATGTGGCGTCGTCGCCACCACACATGAACGACAGGGTTCCGGCGGCGGCCCCGGCGACACCGCCGGAGACAGGAGCGTCCATCATGGCGATGCCGCGCTCCTTGGCCGCGGCAGCGACCTTGCGCGCGGTGCCGGCGTCGATGGTGCTGCAGTCCACCACTACCGTGCTGGCATCCACGGCGGCGAGCAAACCAGAGTCCCCCAGATACACTGTCTCTACATGACGGCTGGCGGGCAGCATGGTGATGACGAATTCAGCGCCTCTGGCCGCGCCATTGGCGGTATCGGCGGATGCGGCACCGACGTCGGTCACCGTTTTCACCGCAGCGGGCACCAGGTCGAATACCGTAACCTGGTGCCCGGCCTTGACCAGGTTGATGGCCATCGGGCCACCCATGTTGCCGAGACCGATAAATGCGATAGTTGCCATTGTAATTTTCCTGTGTGGGAGTCCTAGGTGAGATCCGCGAGGGGGTTGGGCGACCACGGAGCCTTGAAGAAGCCCTCGATCACTTCGGAGGGGACATCCGCCTGAGTTTTGTAGGTCCAATCCGGCTTGCGGTCCTTGTCGATAAGCAGGGCGCGCACGCCCTCACTGAATTCGCGGAAGCGCACGATATTCGTCACCAGCACGAGTTCCGCCTGGAACACCTCTGCCAGGGATTTACCTTTGGTGCGCAACAGTTGCTGGTAGATCAACAGGGAGTTGAGCGGCGAACCATAGGCCAGGCCATCCCGCGCCTTGTTCATCCACTCGTGGCTGGAATCGATGCCGAGAATGGCATCGATCACCGCCAGCGGCGACTCGTCAGCGAACAGGGCATCGATTTCCGCCAGATTGATCTCGACATTCCCGGCGGGAAGCCGATCGATGCATTCAGCGGCAATACTGGCGAGTATCTGGCTGCAACGCTGGTGATTGGCGCCACTGTCGCCGCTTTGCCATTCCGCCACCTGCAGGGCCTCTATGACGGTTTCGTAATGCTCATTGAGGATGAAGTGGTCGGCCAGGCCACCGAACAGGCAGTCCGCAGCGTTGATCGATGCGCCAGTCAAGGCCAGGAAAGCGCCACTGTGACCGGGCATGCGGTTGAGGAAATAACTGCCTCCCACGTCAGGGAACAGGGCGATACCCACTTCCGGCATGGCGATGCGGGTTTTTTCGGTGACCACACGGTATTTGCAGCCGGAGAAGATCCCCATGCCGCCACCCATGACAATGCCGTGACCCCAGCCGATCACTGGCTTCGGGTAGCTGTGGATGCGGTAGTCGAGCCGATACTCCCGGGCAAAGAAGGTTTCCGCCTCGACACAGGGGCCACCGGGCGCGGCGATCGCCGACCGGTACAGGGCCTGCACGTCGCCACCGGCGCAAAACGCTTTTTCGCCACTGCCGCGAATGATGATGGCCACCAGGCCGGCGTCGTCCTCCCAGCGGGCCAACTGGTCGAGCAGCAGCTCGACCATTTCCAGGGTCAGCGAGTTGAGCGTGGCTGGCACATTCAGGGTGACCTGGCCGATGCGCTGGCCACCCTTGGCGGCCAGTTCGTCAAACAGTACCGGTGCTGTCATTACTTGTTCTTCCATTGCGGAGCGCGCTTTTCCAGGAAGGCGTTGACGCCCTCCAATTGGTCCTCGGTATCGAACAGGTCGACGAAACGCTTGCGCTCGTAGGGCAGCGCCTTCTCCATGGCGACATTCCGCGCCTGATGGATCAGCTCTTTGCTGTAGGCCACGGCAATGGGGCTCTGGTTCCCGACCTGGGCCGCCAACGCCAGGGCTTTCGCCTTGGCCTCGCCCTTGGCCACCACTTCCTCGACCAGGCCGATGCGCTCGGCGGTGTCCGCCTTGATGCGCTCGCCGCACAAAATGATGCGCTTGGCCCAGCCTTCACCCACCAGCCAGGACAGACGCTGGGTGCCACCGGCGCAGGCCAGCAGACCCACCTTGGTCTCCGGTAGTGCCATCTGCGCCTGCTCCTCGGCGATGCGGATATCGCAGGCCAGGGCCACTTCGAGACCGCCGCCCATGGCGAAGCCGTTGATGGCGGCGATCGACACGCCGCGGAAATCCGCCAGGGTCTCGAAGGCTTCGCCGAAGTAGTCGGACATCATCGTGGCGTTGTCCTTGTTCCCGTCGGCGAAGATATTGAGGTCGGCACCGGCGGAAAAGAACTTGTCACCGGAACCTGTGATCACCAGGGCGTAGATGTTGCGGTCCTCGTTGAGCCGCTCGACGACGGTCTTGAGACCCGGCAGGCTCTCGGTATCCCACGTGTTGGCCGGGGGATTGTTGATGGTGATCAGGGCGACGTGGTCGATGATCTCGACGAGAAGTTTTTCGGTGGGACTGATGCTCATTTGATGACCTCCAGGGCGCCGTCCATCAGCAGCCGACGGCCGATGATGACGCGCATGATTTCATTGGTACCTTCGAGAATCTGGTGCACCCGGTTGTCGCGCACGTGGCGCTCCAGGGGATACTCCTTGATGTAGCCGTAGCCGCCGTGCAATTGCAAGGCGTCGTTGCAGATATCGAAACAGACGTCGGTGGCGAAGCGCTTGGCCATGGCGCAGTAGGTGGTGGCGTCGGGGTCCTTGCTGTCGAGCTTGAAAGCGGCGAGACGCACCATCTGCCGAGCGGCAACCAAGTCGGTGGCCATGTCCGCCAGCTTGAACTGGGTGTTCTGGAACTCGGCGATGGACTGGCCGAACTGCTTGCGCTCCTTGACGTAGGCCACCGCGGTATCGAGTGCCGCCTGGGCGGTACCGATCGAACAGGTGGCGATATTGATGCGCCCGCCGTCGAGGCCCTGCATGGCGATCTTGAAGCCCTGCCCCTCCTCACCCAGCATATTGGCGGCGGGCACGACCACATCCTCGAAAGTTACGGTGCGGGTGGGCTGGCTGTTCCAGCCCATCTTCTCCTCCTTTTTGCCATAGCTGATACCGGCGGCATCAGCGGCAATGGCGAAAGCGGAAATACCCTTGGCACCGGGGCCCCCGGTGCGCAGCATCACCACCAGCACGTCGGTCTCGCCGGCGCCGGAAATGAACATCTTGCTGCCGTTGACGATGAAATTGTCGCCATCCTGTTTCGCGGTGCTGCGCAGGTTGGCGGCATCCGAGCCGGCATTGGGCTCGGTGAGGCAGTAGGAAGCCAGCTTCTCGCCGGTTACCAGAGTGGGGCACCATTGGTCGATCAGCGCCGGCTTGCCATAGGTGCCGATCATGCTGGTGGCCATGTTGTGAATGGTGAGGAAGGCGGCGGTGGAGGTACAGCCGCGCGCCAGTTCCTCGACGATGACACTGGTGTCGAGCCGGCCGAGACCGAGGCCGCCGGCGGCCTCCGGTGTATAAATGCCCATGAACCCGAGTTCCCCGGCAGCCTTGAGGGCATCCTTGGGGAAAATATGCTCGGCATCCCACTGGGCGGCATTGGGCTTGAAAACCCCTTCGGCGAAGGAGCGTGCGCTTTCGGCAAACGCTTTCTGGTCGTCTGTGAGATTGAAGTCCATTGCTGTCCTGTTCGATCGATGGTGAATGGCAGGCAGGCCAGCCCCGATGGCGGGCCGGCCTGCTCCGTCAATGATAACAGTGCTTATTTGAATTTATCGAGGGCGCTGGCGAACAGAACTTCGTCCGCGGGCAGCTCCTTGGTCTTGGCCAGCGGCTTGGATATCCAGGTTACGTTGATCAGATCCTGCCAGGTGATGTTGTTGTTGGTGCTGTTGCCACCCCAGGAGCCGCAACCCAATGAGAATGTCTGGCGCATGCCATTCCACAAGTTGCCGCTGTTGGACGCCGACTGGGGCTGGTTGACCATTACCCGCGAAGTCTTGGTACCCCGGGCAAACTTGAGAATGTTGTCATCGCTGTAGGAATAGATACCACAGGAGTGGCCCTGCCCCTGGTACGCCTGGATGGCGTTGGTCTTGGCAATGGCCTCGTCGATATCCTTGACCTTGTAGAAGGCGACCACCACCGACATTTTTTCGCCGGAGAAGGGATGGTCGCGACCGGCGCCGGTTTCCGGCACGATGAAGAAGGTCTTGTTGTCCGGAAGGTCGATACCCGCCATGCCAGCCAGTGTGGTGGCGGGCTGGGCGACGATACGGGAAGCGATATGGCCGTCTTCCCAGATGATGCTTTGCAGCTTGGCTTTCTCGTCGTCGTTACACAGGTAGCCGCCCTCGGCCTGGAGTTTGGCCAGCAGCTCATCATAGACCGACTCGAAAGCCAGCACCGAGTTGTCGGAAGAACAGGAGGCCGCCAGATCGAGAGTCTTGGAGATACGGATTTTTTCCGCTGCCTCGGCCAGGTCGGCGGAATCGTCGACGGTGATCACGGCGTTGCCGACACCGACGCCAAGGGCCGGAGTGCCGCTGGAATAAGCGGCGCGCACCATGGCGGAGCCGCCAGTGGCAAGAATGCGGTCGCACTGCTTCATCAGCTCGTTAGTGGTGTCGAGCTGGGGGTTGTCGATGCCGATCACCAGGTCTTCGGGCGCGCCACAGGCGCGGATCGCTTCGCGCATCAGGTCGCAGATCATTTTGTTGGTCTGCTTGGAGCGCGGGTGGGGGGCAATGACGATGGAGTTGCGGCCCTTGATCGCGGAAATGGCCTTGATCACCGGGGTCGCCTCGGGATTGGTGCAGGGCACCAGCGCGCCGATCACCCCCACCGGCTTGGCGATCTTGACGATATTGCGTGCTTTGTCTTCCTCGATCACGCCTACGGACTTGTCGTCGATGATGTCGTGAAGGGCGGAGCGGGTTTTGCGGAAGATCTTGGCGTACTTGCCGTCGTAGTTGCCGAGCTGGGTCTCGTCGACGGTGAACTGGGCGATCTTTTCCGCCACACCGGGACGCGCCACAGCCCACACCATGGCGGTGATCAACTCGTCCACCTGCTCCTGGGTATAGTTCTCGATCTGGGCCTGAGCCTTGCGCGAACGGACAATCAGGGACTGTACGAATTCGGCGGCTTCATTGGCGGAAGTCTGGATATCAAGGGACATCAAATTATCTCCTCTCTGGGGGATAGATACGGTTCATGGGTGGGCAAAGCACTATATAGAAGCATAGTCTACTATCCGATTGGATTGATTATCTTGGCGATATGATGGACTATATTGGCGCAAACCGGCAAGAAACAGCGCTGACGAGCTTTAGTCTTCAGGTAGACCGCCATGCAAATAACCTCCAATTGGCCGCTGCCCGCCAACGGCGTCCGCTTCCTGATCCCGTCCCTTATCGTCAGCCAACTGATCTCGCATCCCCTCAGCGAAGGCCTTTACCCTGTGGCCATGGGCTACTATCCCGATGCCCACGGCCACCGCATGCAACGCCAGCGACTTGCCAACTACCTGCTGATCTACTGTATCGGCGGCAAGGGAACGCTGACCAGCGGCGACAAGCACTATCGCATTACCGGGGGCGACCTGGTTCTTCTCCCCCGCGACCGCGCCCACGCTTACAAAGCCGACCAAAAAGACCCCTGGACCATCTACTGGCTGCATTTCGATGGCCGCCTGGCGGAGCCGTTCTGCCAGCATGCCCAGATGACCGCACCGCGCCTCAGCATCGGCGTGCAACCGAGGGTGGTCAGAGTGTTCGACGGCCTGACGGATCTGCGCCGGGGCAGCCATCAACTGGCGGAATTCATCCAGGGCTGCCACCAGTTGCAGGCTCTGCTGAGTTATATCGCCCTGCTCACCCGCCAGCAATTGCCGCGCAGCGGCAAGTTGCTGAACCTCGAACAGCTGCGGGCCCTGATGCAAGAGCGCATCCACAGCCAATTGGACCTCGCCAGCCTCGCCGCCGAAGCCAACGTATCCAAATACCATTTCGCGAAGAAATTCAAAGCCCTTACCGGCTCATCGCCGATCCAGTACTTCATCAACATGAAGATGCAGCGGGCCTGCTATCTGCTGGACAGCAGCCGGCAGTCCGTCAAGGAGGTGGCCGCCAGCCTCGGTTACGACGACGTCTATTACTTCTCCCGACTGTTCAAGAAAACCATCGGGTTGTCGCCCAGCCAATACCGGCAAAACCGCCACCGCTGACCGGCTGCCGGCGCCATCGCCATAGCATCAGGCAAAGCATCGTCATCGGCGCACCAAGGGCCAGCGGCACGACAAGGCGCGGCCTGTAGGTCAGCACTACCATCAGCAGAGCGGACGCGATACTCAACGCCGCCGTCCACAGTGCAAGACCCACCGACACCCCAACATCGGCGGCGAGCTGCACTTTATCCCCGAGCGACCGAACACCATCCGGGTGACCGCGCCTGTCGCAAACGGCATCCCACCCTGAACCCCGCCCGGAGGCGGTCATTCCATCGTGAACAGGTGGTAACTTTTTTTCCCCAAACGCACCAGGAAGAAGCGCCCGTACCGGGCGTTGGCGGCATCGAAGCAGCGGGCCGCGTGGACATTGTCATCCAGGGTACGGGGCTCGCCGTTGATCAGCACCGCGCCGCGACCCAGGGCATCCTTGACCTGCTTGCCGGAAGGGGCAAGGCCATGGTCCACCAGCAGCGTGGTCAGCGGCTTTTGCAGCTCCTCGCCGGTCAGCGCGCTGGACGGCAGCCCGTCCTGGCATAGGGCGGCGAAATCCTGCTCCGACAGATTCTCCGCGGCACCGCTGAACAGGGCCTGGGTGATCCGCTCGGCGGCGCGCAGCCCCTCGTCGCCATGAACCAGGGTGGTGATCTCCCGGGCGAGCACCGTCTGGGCGGACTTGCGGCCCTCGGTCGCGGCGTCGGTCCGCTCGATATCGGCGATCTCCGCCACCGGCAGGAAGGTGAAGTAGCGCAGGAAACGGTAGACGTCCGCATCGGCGGTGCCGAGCCAGAACTGATAGAAGCTGTAGGGCGAGGTCCGGCCGGCATCGAGCCAGACGGTGCCGCTCTCGGTCTTGCCGAACTTAGTGCCGTCGGCCTTGGTGACCAGTGGCAGCGTCATACCGTACACCTGGCTGCGGTTGAGCCGCCGGGTGAGGTCGATACCGCTGGTGATATTGCCCCACTGGTCACTGCCGCCGATCTGCAGGGTGCAGTCATGACGACGGTTGAGTTCGGCGAAATCGTAGGATTGCAGCAGTGAGTAAGTAAACTCGGTGAACGAGATACCCTCGCCCTCCCGCTCGATCCGCTGCTTGACGGACTCCTTGTTGATCATCCCATTGACCGAGAAGTGCTTGCCCACGTCGCGCAGAAAATCGAGGATCGACAGCTCATGGGTCCAGTCGAAATTGTTGACCACCAGCGCCGAACTGGCGCCGCAGTCGAAATCGATGAACTGGCTGATCTGGCGGCGCAGGCTCTCGGTCCAGCCGGCCACCACCTCGGGAGTGTTGAGTTTGCGCTCCTGGGCCTTGAAGCTGGGATCGCCAATCAGGCCGGTGGCGCCGCCCACCAGGGCGATGGGCCTGTGGCCCGCCAACTGGAAGCGACGCAACGCCAGCAGGGGCACCAGGTGGCCGATATGAAGGCTGTCGGCGGTGGGGTCGAAGCCGCCGTAAAGGGTGCGCGGCTCATCCAGGTGGGACGCCAACTGATCATCCCCGGAAAGCTGGGCGATCAAGCCCCGCGCCTGCAAATCCGCAATCAAATTCAAGCCCGCCATGGTCGATTCCGCCCCTGTTGCCCACTGCCAATTGAAAAAAAGCGCAAACCTTACAACATCCTTCAGCAATTACAAGAGCGCCAAAAACGGCAAATGTCAAATCAAGGGTTCCTGTAGTGGAAAGATTTTGTTATAAAGAGGCGCCTTGACCAAGATGCTAACAAAACCCCGAGACTTTTTATGTCCACAAGGCAGAATCCTCCTGACTTCTGGGAAACCTTGTTTTCCAGCGCACTGCCCAAGACCCACCTGTACGCGGCCGCCGCGATGGCAGCGACCCTGGTGTTGTTGCTGGTGCTCACCCCCTCCCGGGACGTCTCGGCGTATCGCGATGCCAATCTATTGGAAATTCAGATTCCCAACGCCAAGAGCCTTTATCAGGAACTGAATCGCCAGCTCGCCGAGTCCCAGGCTCTGGAGCCCGCTTCCATGGCCGCCCCCGAGCCGGTCCTGACCTGGCGGGTGCAGAAGGTCAAGCCCGGTGACAACCTGTCGGCGATTTTCAGCCGCCTGACCCGCCCTCACAGTGATGTCCATGCCGTGGCCCACGCCACCACCAACGCCGACGTGCTGAAGAAACTGCAACCCGGCGAAACCATCGCCGTGGCCCTGGATGTCGACAACAACCTCGCCGAAGTGATCTACGAGCGCTCCGCCCTGGAGTCCTATCGCTTCATCCGCACCGACGCCGGTTACGACAGCGAAAAGATTGCCCGCGAGACCATCAAGAACCAGGCTTTCAGCCATGCCACCATCGAGCACTCGCTGTCTCTCGACGGCGCCCGTGCCGGCCTCAGCCACAATATGATCATGCAACTGGCCAATATCTTTGCCTGGGATATCGACTTCGCCCTGGACATCCGCAAAGGCGATACCTTCACCATCGTCTTCGAGGAAGAAACCCTCGATGGCAAGAAAGTGCGGGAAGGCAATGTGCTGGCTGCCGAGTTCACCAACCAGGGCAAGCTCTACCAGGCGGTACGCTACCAGGACAGCGACGGCAATGTCGGCTATTACACCCCCCAGGGGCACCCGATGCGCAAAGCGTTCCTTCGCGCACCACTGGACTTCACCCGGGTCAGTTCCAATTTCGACCCGCGCCGCCTGCACCCCATCCTGAAGACCGTCCGCCCCCATCGCGGCGTCGACTATGCGGCGCCCACCGGTACTCCCGTCCATTCCGCGGGCAGCGGCAAGGTGATCGAATCCGGCTACAAGGCCAGCAACGGCAATTATGTCGTGGTTCAGCACGGCGGCAAATACATGACCAAATACCTGCACCTTCACAAGCGCTCGGTGAAGACAGGGCAGATGGTCAAGCAGGGTGAGCAGCTCGGCACCGTCGGTTCCACTGGCTACGCCACCGGCCCCCACCTGCACTACGAATTCCTGGTCAACGGCGTCCACACCGATCCTCGCACCGTGGCGCTACCCAAGGCGGACCCGATCGAGAAGCAACAATTGGCCGACTTCGTCCGCCAGACTGCTCCGCTGTTCACCCAACTCGCCAGCTATCGCGCCACCCAGCTCGCCTACCTGTCACAATAGTGGCCACCGATGGCTGAGCTGGAGCGCTATATCGGCCTGATGTCCGGCACCAGCATCGACGCCATCGATGCCGTGCTGTTGGAGTTCGACGCCGCCGGGCCCAGGGTCAGCAGCTCGCACTCGACGGCCATTCCAGCCCCCCTCCGCGATGCCATCGTCAACCTCTGCCTCCCCGGCAATGATCATCTCGACCTGCTCGGCGCTACCGACCGCGCACTGGGCGAGCTGTTTGCCCAGGCCGCGCTGGGACTGATCGCCGGGGCCGGGCTCACCGCCGAGGACATTATCGCCATCGGCAGTCACGGCCAGACCGTGCGCCACCGGCCCAACGGCGAGCGCCCCTTCACTCTGCAGATTGCCGACCCCAACCTGATCGCCACCGCCACCGGCATTGCCACGGTGGCCGATTTCCGCCGCAAGGACATGGCCCTGGGCGGACAGGGCGCCCCCCTGGTGCCGGCCTTCCACCGTGCGGTTTTCCACCATCCGCAGCGGCACCGACTGATAGCGAACATCGGCGGCATCGGCAATGTTACCTGGATCCCCGCCCAGGGCGCCGTCGCCGGCTTCGACACCGGCCCTGGCAACGGCCTGATGGACCAGTGGATCCAGCGCCACCAGGGCCGTCCTTATGACCAGGATGGCCGTTGGGCAGCCAGCGGCGCGGTCGACAGCCAGCTTCTGGCGCACCTGCTTGACCACCCCTTTCTGACCCTGCCGGCACCCAAGAGTACCGGGCGCGAAGACTTCAACCTGCCCTGGCTGGATGCGGTCATCGCGCGTAGCGGATGCGGCGCTGCGCCCGCAGACGTGCAGGCCACGCTGGCGGTATATACCGCCACCACCCTTGCCCGGGCGACAGCCCTGCTGCCCGGCGGTGAACGCGCAGACGAGGTCTATCTCTGCGGCGGCGGCGCCTACAATCGCCATCTGGTGTCACTGCTCAGCGGCCTGCTGGCGCCGCTGCCGGTGGCGACCACCGGCGAGCTCGGCATTCCGCCCGAGCACGTCGAGGGCGCCGCCTTTGCCTGGCTCGCCCGCCAGCGCCTGCGGCAACTGCCGGGCTCGCTGGCGTCTGTGACCGGTGCCAGCCGCGATGCGGTGCTCGGCGCCCTGTATCTCCCCTGACCGCGGGACCAGCCTCCCGATGCCCGACGCACCGCAACTTGACAATGTCGACCTGAATCTGCGGCTGGCCGATGCCGAATCCTATCAGGGCCGCCTGAAGGCCCTCCAGGACCGTCTGACCCGGCTCCAGGCCGCCTGCTTTCACCAGCGCCGCCGGGCGGTGCTGGTCTTCGAGGGCTGGGACGCCAGCGGCAAGGGCGGCGCCATCCGCCGCCTGGCGGAAAAGCTCGACCCTCGCTCCTACCGGGTACACGCCACTGGCAAGCCCAGCGACACCGAGCTGAACGAGCATTACCTGCAGCGCTTCTGGCGCAACATCCCCCAGCAGGGGCACATCGCCATTTTCGACCGCAGCTGGTATGGCCGCGTATTGGTGGAGCGCATCGAGAAGCTGGCCAGCAGCACCGCCTGGCGGCGGGCCTACCGTGAAATCAATGAATTCGAGCGCCAGCTCCACGACGATGGCATCGTTCTCGTCAAGGTACTGCTCCATATCAGCCAGGACGAACAGCTGCGCCGCTTCGTCGAACGCCTCGACAACCCGGACAAGAACTGGAAACTGAACGAAGAGGACCTGCGCAATCGCACTCAGGCAAACGATTACCGGCGCGCTTATCAAGACATGCTGGACAACACCCACACCGGCCACGCGCCCTGGACGGTGATCCCGGGCGAGCACAAGTGGTATGCCCGCGTAGCGGTGCTGGAGGTGGTGGTGGCCACCCTGGAGCGGTTTATCGAACCGGCGGTTCCCCGGCTGAGTGACGCGCAGATCCGCGCTGCAAAAAAAGCCCTGGGATTGGCTCCCGGAAAGTGACAACGGCGGGGTCAGGGCGGCGGGCTGTCAGATGGAAAAAGAGGACCCGCAACCACAGGTCGCCTTGGCGTTGGGGTTGGTGACCAGGAACCGGGAGCCGTGCAGCCCCTCCTCGTAATCCACCTGGGAACCCTGGAGATACTGGATGCTCAATGCATCCACCAATACCTGGACCCCGTCCTTCTCTATCACCGTGTCATCCTCGGCAACGACCTCGTCGAAAGTAAAGCCGTACTGGAAACCGGAACAACCGCCACCAGTGACGAAGACTCGCAGCTTGAGATCGGGATTGCCCTCCTCGGTCACCAGATTGTGCACCTTGGTGACCGCAGCGGAGGTGACCTGCAGAGGGGTAGGGGTAAATGTTTCGATCACGGGTACTGATACTCCTGGCATATAACCACTGGCAATAACCAAGCAATGGACTCGGGTATTCTAGCACGAAAGCCCGACGCCCGTGCACGGCCTTTTGTCAGGACTCCGTGACCTGCCACGGAAACTCGACGATGCGCAGTGAACTGGGATCGTTCTTTTCGAGCACCGACAGCACCACCTTGGAGGGCACGAAGTCCGCCGGCAAAACAAAAGTGCCCCGCAATACCTTGAAATACCTGAAGCGGATGGACAAGCCGTCGCCCTGCATCGACAGATCCGCCTCGTTGAAGGGGATCGACGCCGGCTCCCCCTGGCGCTGGCCATCGATGGACAGCGATACCGAAACATCCGCCGACTCATTGAGATTCGCCCTGCGGCGCACCACGATGCGGTATTGAAAGCTGTCGAGTCCGGGCGCCCGGCGCAGGGTCAGGCCATCGACATGCAATCCGGAGGGTTCGTCGTACTCGTCGAGCAGATGGCGGTAGAGATTGAGTTCGCTCTCCTGCAGGGCCAGCGCCGACTGCAGGCCGGCCACCTCCTGGCGCATCTCTTCGAGAGAGACACTGTCGACCTTGTCCGCCATTTCGCGGTTGACCAGATCCTGGCGCAAACGCGCCATCTCATCCTGGGCTGCCAGCAAGTCCTGCTGCTGGGCGCGGTACGCTTCCATGGCGGCGCCGTAGTAGCGGCCGCCGGCCAGATAAGCACCTGTCAGCAGCGCCCCGCACAGACCTGCAAGCAACAGCCAGCGACGCCGGCCGCGGACCGCAGCGAGGGTGCTCTGCAGACTCGCCATCACTCGCTCAAGGCAGCAGGGCCGGCCTGTCGAGCCCCAAGGTCTCTTCCAGGCCAAACATGATGTTCATGTTCTGGACACCCTGCCCCGAGGCCCCCTTGACCAGGTTATCCTCGGCCACCAACACCACCACCTTGTTTCGCCCCTCAGGGCGAAACACACTGATCCGGCACATGTTGGAGCCGCGCACCGAGCGGGTGGTCGGCAGCGACCCGGCGGGCATCACGTCGACGAACGGTTCGGCGGCGAAACGCTGCTCGTAGAGCGCCTGAAGGTCCACCGCCGTATCGATCAGCGTGGCGTACAGAGTGCTGTGTATACCGCGGTTGATGGGCAACAGATGGGGTACGAATGTCAGACTGACCGGCTTGCCGGCGATGTCCTGCAGCCCCTGCTCGATCTCCGGCAGATGGCGGTGGCCGGCAACCCCGTAGGCCTTGAAGCTGTCGCTGATCTCGGTCAACAGGTTATCCACCTTGGCCTGGCGCCCGGCACCGCTGGCGCCGGAAGCGGCGTTGGCGATCAGATCGCCGCAGTCCACCAGGCCCTGCTCCAGCAACGGCAGGAAACCCAGTTGTACACTGGTCGGATAACAGCCGGGACAAGCGATCAAGCGGGCGTCGCGAATCGCCTCGCGATTCATCTCCGGCAGGCCGTATACCGCTTCGGCGACCAGTGCCGGGCAGCCGTGGGCCTGGCCGTACCACCGCTCCCAGACCGCGATATCGCGAATGCGGAAGTCCGCCGACAGGTCGATCACCCGCACACCGCGGGCGAGCAGCTCCGGGACCTGGCTTTGCGCCACGCCGTGAGGTGTGGCGAAAAACACCAGGTCACAATCCGCCAGGGCATCGATATCGGGGCTCGAGAAGCACAAGTCGAGATGTCCGCGGAGGCTGGGAAACAGGTCGGCCACCGGCGTCCCGGCCTCGCCCCGCGACGTAATCACCCGCAGCGCCACCTGCGGATGGCCCAGCAGCAGGCGCAACAACTCGACGCCGGTATAACCCGT
>JBAZCN010000082.1:0-14094 GCA_041655035.1 Porticoccaceae bacterium
TCGATTCCGGGGCCCCGCAATGACTCTTTGCCACTAGCTCCTTGCCACTGGCTCTTCGTCAATAGCTCTCCGTCAGCTCAGCAGTTCTACGGCGATGCACGCCAGGCGCGGCGCAACAGTGATCGCCTGGGCCAGATACGGGTGTAGAGCCTGGGCTGGTACTGGCCCGATTCGTACAGGGCCCGCCGCTTCCTGGATGTCGCAAATGCACCTGAATGTTCAGGGTCATCCACACCGGCATAAAACAGGGAGGCGCCGGCCTGTTCGGGCACCCGGCGCAGATAATCCAGGTGGGGGCTCACCCGCTCCAGTGCCGGATCGAGGAACCAACTGGTACTTTGCACTCCCTTGAAGCGCGGATTGACGGCGAGGAAATCGGCGAGATTCTCATAGGTTTCGAGCCAGCCTTCAGGATTGAAATCCGCTTTCACGTCCGGGTGCATGTGCAGCTCGAGAAATGGCTTGATGCCTCCGGAACGAAGTATCGCGGTCATGAATCTCGCCGCCTGCCGGTAGTCGCCCCGGAACGCCAGCGAGCGGGGAATACCCGAAAACGGCGTGAAGAATTCGGCGCCGCAAGGTACCAGCCGGTAAAGCAAGATAGCGAGATCCTTGCGAAAAGGGTCGTTCCCCAGGGAAAAATACGTCTCCGTCCCGGTACCCAGGTTATCGTCGATCCGCTCCAGCTGACGTCGATACAATCCGTGAAAAGCCGCAGGCAAGCGCCAGGGGGCATCCGCCAGGGAAAAGCGGTCGCGCAACGCCCAGCAAAGATATCTGTTCAACTCGTGACTGGCTGCCTTATCGGCCTGGAGGGCATGTCGCTCGGCTGCCAAAAGCTCGCCGGGAAGAGCGGCATACCCCCCGGCAACGGCTTGCATGGCAAGCGCGTAGTACTGTGCCGGTGAAACACACATCACCATGCTCCCCGCCACAAAGCTGAATGCAACTGCCCCATCAAAATACCTTCTGCAGATGACCACGCCGGCTATCCAAAATCACCGGATACGTGTTTAATATATACTATACACAGCTAGGAAAGGCAGCTGAACGCTACGGAAGGCAGCATCACGGTATTGCCGGCGCAGCCTGAAACGTATATCCAGACTTCTGGTGCATATCATCAGAGTCTCTGGCCATGTTCCGCCCCCTCGCTCCAAGGGTTTAAAATTGGCTTCACCATTGCTGGCAATATATGGAACATAGAATCAGGCAATACCTGGAAACCGCCCGGAGTATTTCAGACCGGAAATCGACACCCTTCCTCTTCGAGTTCTACAAGCTCGTGCTGCACCGCGCTGTCACCGGCTATGGGCCCGACCACTACGCCACTTATTCGCTCTTTGACAAGCCCATAAGCCTGAGAGGCTGGCGGGAATACGTAGACAAGAAAGATTTTTGCAAGATACTACGCCGGCACAACAAAAAAGAGAACTTCCGGGTCCTGGAGGACAAGGTACTGTTTGGCCAAGAGTGCCTTGCAGGGAGCCTGCCCCACCCCCGAATCTACTTCACTGTGAACTACCCGGGCAACGACTCAACCTTTCCCAATGCCCAGGCTGACGGTATCGAAGCCGCCTTCGACGACCTCGCTCAAGGCCACTATATCGTAAAGACTTATGGCGGATCCTATGGAATCAATCTCTGGTCGATAACGAAGATGGTCGATGGCATCTATCTTCACAATGACCAGACAACCCTTACGAGCAGGGAATTCTCAGTACTGCTGGATACCAGCGGTGAGGGCTACCTGGTGCAGGAAAAACTGGAAGCCGCCACCAGCTTGCGCAACATAATGCCGGGCATTGCTTGTGGCAGCATTCGTGTGGTGACTTTTTTTCAACCCGGCGGCGCATCGCTGACACCCTACGCCGCATTGAAGCTGACAACGATAGGGCCCGTGAGCGACAATTTCGGCGATGGGACCGCAGGCAATATGCTGGCCTTGGTGGACTTGGATCGTCAATGCATTTCCAAAGTCGTAAAAAGGACTGAAAGCGGACTTTTACGTCAGATCAGCCATCACCCGGACACTGGGATCAACCTGATCGATTATCCGCTGCCCGAACTGGAGCAAGCGATCGGGCTTGCCCAACGTTGTGCTGCCGCGTTTCCCGATATTCCAGCAATTGGCTGGGACATTGTCATTACCGATGAAGGGCCAAAAACCCTGGAAGGAAACCCAATGTTTGACCCCGTAATTCCCCAGCTCTCTTCAGATCAGGGCATTAAGGAACTGATCGAGGGCCAGTTGAGAGGCTGATGCACATCCCGACACTCCAGACAAAATGAACGAATACCCGCCGCAAGATTGAGGGAATACCAACCCGTCACGGGGAGTCACTCGTTTGCAGCCAAAGAGCCTTGTGTCGGAGAACCAGAGCCCAGAGTATCGAAACGGGCAACAAGCATCTCTATTGCACGCTCTATGGCTTTTGAAAGGATCACCTGATCTTCATCCGAGTACTTCGTCAACACGAGGTCGATCGTCCGCCGCTCATCCCCGATACGTCGCCCACCAATTCGTATCCTTTCGAATTCATCCGTCCTCAATGCATTAATGATGGAATGAATACCGTTATGGCCACCCGGTCCGCCATTTTCCCTGAATTTCACCATGCCCAGGCCCAAGTCCATGTCGTCATGCACCACCAGACAGGAGCCAATTCTTCCCTGATAGCGTTCGAGCAAATGTCCGATGGCCTTCCCGCTATGGTTGATCAACACGTTCGGCTTGAATAGAACCAGCGATGCGCCTTTCCACCCCACATGGCAAACACTCCCTTCTGGGCCTTTCTCCCAGGTGCCATCAAGCGACTCGGCAAGCCGTTCGAGCACTGCATAGCCAATATTGTGCGGGGTACCAACATATTGCGATCCGGGATTCCCCAGACCCACCACCAGATGCAGGCCGTTTTGATTTGCTCTCCATCCCTTGAGGCCACCCCCGACATCTTCTCCCGCAGGGAAAAATACTTTGTCGCCGGAAGGTTGATCAGCATTTAGGAACACGCATTGGTCGCAAAAATCCGTGCGTCCGCACGTTGATTTCCAGCAGGAGATCGGCGAATTTCGATTGAGAATAAGACGAATGAGATGATCCTGCTTGTTCGTTCCCTTGAGAAGAACGAGATCGCCTTCCTGAAGAATCGAGTCCAAAAACTCAGCTGCTGACTGGATTTCATAAAAAGCCTGTATCGAAGAATCGTCAGGCCCTGTCCTTGCCTTCAAAGCTTTGGACGCATCAGCACCGATAAAAACGGCAATATCAGCAATTTTTTTGACATCGACTGCGATGCGATGATAACGCTTTGCCGGGGACAGGCTTGAATCGGAAATCGATCCGACCACTACAATCTTGCGCCTGGCCGTGGCCGACGCCATAAAATCAAATGGCGCATCGATAGACCAGTGAGGTGCCTTCCAATCATCACGCACAAAGGCGACACCTTGACCATCCATGACGATCTGCATCCTCGCTTCTACCGGCTCGGCAAGCCCAACGGCCTCGATAGCCCGCTGCAAGGGAATATCAAGGGCAAGAGCGACACCGAGAGCGGCAAGAACGGGCAGGGCGAAATGCTCGCCGTGAAGACGCGTGGGAACCTGGTAGACAGCCCCTTCATATTCAACCGTCAAGGTCAGATTCCGGGGCCAGCTAGAAGTGGCTTCCAGCAATCTGAGCGTCGCCCCCTCCCCTCGGCCAACCCAGATCAAACGTTGCCGACAATGCTCTCCGATAGCGCGAATCAGTGGGTCGTCGATATTCAGTACGGCAATGCCATCCTTGGGAAGCCCAGTGATCACTTTGCTTTTTTCCTCGGCGATCGCCTCCAAACTACGAAATGCACTGTAGTGGTCACGCCCGATTATGGTGAGGACACCCACTGTGGGTCTGGCCATCTTCACCGTCCAATCCAGCTGACCCGGTTTGCTGACCGCCATTTCCAGCACAGCATAGCGATGCCGACGGCGAATCTTCAGCAATGTTTGAGCAACGGCGAGCCGGGAATTTATCGAGCCCGCTGTTTTTACGCAAGGGCCGAACTCAGACAGTAGAGTCGTGCAAATATCCTTAGTGGTTGTTTTTACCGCACTGCCGGTAATACCAATGACGGCCACCCGGGGATGCAATCTGCGAAACAGCCATGCGCTGGGGTACATCACTACCCGCCGCAGAGTTTCACGCACTGCCTTCTTTACAGAGTGGGACCTCTCAGCCGTCAAAAATTGACGCCACCTCTTAAAATTCGACATACGACTCCGTATCTTTATCTATCTATCCATTCCAACTGCGGGAATCATCACCGATCCCCCAGCGCGACTGCAATGCTAGTCAGGCCCCGCCCACTGTCGGCCGACCTCTGGCCAAGCCGCCGCTATCATTGGCTTCCAACTGCGGATTCAGTACCGCGGCAACACCAGTCTGATGGGATACCTGGAGAATATCCACATCATAGGTGGCGTTTGCCTCGACAATGACAGCCCCGTTATCGGTCACCGCAATATCCCAACCCAGGGTTTTGAGGGCTGGCAGGCTTTGCTGGCCGCGATCGAGCAGAGCCAGGACATCCCGCCACAAAGGGATCTTGAAACCCGGTATCGGATTCCCGGTATCCGGGTGCACGGGCACTTCAACGAGGTTTGGCCAGGCCCGGCTGGTCGCCCCGCGACACACTCCCAGCTCACCCGTTTCGAGATCAACCGGAGCAATGATATTGCCCGACGAGCCATGAGAAAAGTTATCGGTGACATTACCCCCGACCGGGATCCTCAGTGTGGCAAAGAGGACACGGGTCTCGCCATCGGCAAGGCAGGTGACGGCCCGGATGGTGCCCAGTGCATGCGGTGACATTATCTTGCCGAGCGCAGCGTGGGCGCGAACCAGCGGCTGAACGACCCAGCCGCGCTTTGGGCCAAGCCGCTGCATGCTGAACTCATAGAGGTCGGCAGTGGAGCCGGTTTCTCCACAATAGTGCCACCGCTCCCCCACCCTGTCGACGATGAACGCATCCACTCCCCAACTGCCATCGATCAGCTTGATGAATACCCGGTCGCCGGCAAGTTCAAGGTGCTCCACCCATTCCCGCTCGCTGCGCGCGACTATGCCGGCCTTGTCAGGACCGACCGCTACCTTGTCGATGGCACAGAGAATGGGAATGGTAGCGAGACCATTGGCGACGCAGTGCTCATGGAAGGCAAGCTTGTCGTTGACGACTTCCCGCTCCGACGCGGGGTTGACGCGCCGCAGGACGACTCGAACCTTTTCGTCCAGCAGGTAGTCGCCCCACCTCGCCCTGGGTACATCCATCAGCCCGAACAATGAGTGAAGTCTCGGCCCTATCCCGTAGCGGAAGCGGGATAACAGTACGCTGTGAATGGCTGCCGGGTAGCGTCTCAAACGCCCCCTGGCAGCAGCGTGGACGCCCCTGATGTAATCTCCGGGTGTGGATAGCGTTGGCATGACTCTACCTCCCTTTGTCGTGACATGTGGAAGTTCGCAGACCATCCATTCCAGGCCATGGAAATTACTTCAAGCATGCGAAGATCTCCGCATGACTGCGATCAAAAGTAATCGCCGCGGTGGGATCAGGTTCGACATTCATCTCTATCACCACAGGCCCGCCCGCTGTTATGGCAATATCCAGCCCGGCGAACATGATGTTCGGGAAAACCGCCACTGTCCGTTGCGCGAGCTCCAATGATTCATGCCAGAAGGGCAGATTGCGACCGGTGATTCTTTCACCGGAGTCCTTATGGTTCTCAAATACTTCGTTGAATATGTCTTTCCCCAAACCCTGCCCGATCACGCCCGACTGCCTGTCCAACCGGAATATCTGCGCTCCCCTGCTGGTGTTGTCCACCAGGCTGCCGCGGCGGCCAACACGCAGGAAAGCATCCATGACGGCCGTCTCGCCATCCTTGCAATAGGCAAAGACCCGCAGGGTGTTGACGCTGGAAGGGTTGAGACTGGCGAGCTGCGGATGCTGTGTTATGTATTCCTCTATAAGGTAGTCGGTGCCGGCGCCGATATCCAATACGCCGGACAGAAAGTCAGGGACGGACAGCCGGCGCCCGGTGTCCAGCAGTTCGACGGTCAATTCACCATCCCGGATACACTGTATCGCCTGGAAACCCCGGCCGCCATAACCTTCGACCAGCTTGAAGCAGAGCCTGTCGAGGCCGGGGTTGGCCAGGAGCAGTTGCTGCAGGTCACCGGCAGAGGTCAGCGGGCCGCCCGCGAATGAGACGCCATACCGGGAATGCAAGCGCCCGACGAAGCGGGGGCTGGGTATGTTCAGCAGCTGCAGCAAGGCTTTTTCACTGATCTTGTTTTGAGATAGCTTCTGGTAGACCGGAGGGTTCAGGGTGGCCACGAAGCGGCGGTATCTGGCGTAGGGCCAGAAGCCGGTCTTGAAGCGCCAGGGCAAGCCTTTGCGCCAGTAACGGGCAGTGTGATAGTGGCCGGGGCCCAGGCCGTAGACCAGTTTCAGCACCGCCATCTCGATAAGCTGCCTCGGTACGGACAAGTGTCCCTCCCGGGCGCGCCGACGCGTCTGACCGATGACGCCGGCCAGGGTGGACTGACTTTTCTTTTCATTTTCCATGGGTTTATCGTTCATGATCCTCCGGCCGATGCGGAGCCACCGCCAGTAAACCAGCGGCGGCACGCACCGCGCAACCGCCGCCCCAGTTCCATAAAGCCGCTCATCTCCGCCTCGAATTCCAGCTCGGAAACATCCTGGCCATCAAGGATGCGCGGCAGGGCATAGATCGGCAGCCTGTCGTCCGTCAGGCCGATATCGGTGGTGGTTGCCGAGGCGATATTGCAGCGCTCCAGCGTTGGCCATACCGCAGAGGTAAAGCGGCCACTGGGATAGCAGAAATGCCTGGGGCTCCGGCCGGTGAGCCGCGTGATATGGTCGCGATTGACGGCCAGTTCCTCCGCCAGACAGTCCTGCCCCCGATGGCTGATGCGGTGATGATGGGTATGCAGCTCGAAGTGGATACCGCGCCGCCCGGCATCAGCCACTTCCTCCGCCGTCATAAGGTGAAACCAGCGCTCCGCGCTCATCCTGTGCCAGTCGATACCGGCAGCCGCGCACAGCGCCTGCAGGAATGCCTGCCGCTCGCCATCATTGGCCAGCGAGGCGACCCGGTCGAGGGCGGCGCCGAGGGCATGTTGCCGTTCGGCTTCGGTCCCCATGGCGAAGGGGCCAAAGCCGTAGCCATCGAGATGAATTGCGTCCGCGACCCCAGCATGAAAACAATACTGCAATGCAACGTCGACAACCGGCGCCTGACTCAGGCAATAGTAGGTGGTCAGATAGAGGGTGGCCGGATAGCCGTGGTGTTCCAGCTCCGGGAGCATCTTCGACCAGGTGCCGTACCAACCATCATCGATAGTGATCACCGTGGCCAGTTTCGGCAACGTGCCGCGGCCATTGGCGGCGGTCGCGGCATCGAGGGCCACCACCGGATAGCCCCACTCCGCCAGCAGCGCCATCCGTCGCGCGAATTTATCTGGACTCATGTAGAGGAAATTGCCGAAATGGCCGTCCCCCAGCCAGATACCGTGGTAGGCCAGGATCCTGATCTTGCGGGCGGTCGCCAGCCTGGCCAATCGAAACAGCCCCAGGCGCCTGGCGTACGACAGTACTCTATGTTTCAGCGGCACATTCCTGCCTCATGTTGTTTGATCCCCGGCAGTCATGTTATCGCCCGCCCAGCAGAACGTACATCACTCTGGGCATACCCAACCGGGACAGTGGCGCGACCAGCGCGCAACTGACTACCACGATCACCGGCGCGACAAACCAGAAGAGGCTTTCCGGAAGCTGAACGGGGAGGCGACTGAACACCAGCCAGCAGGCGAGCAGCAAAGGTCCATGGGCCAGAAATGTCAGAAAGCTGCTCTGCGAGTGGCGGTACAGAATGTCCGCCGCCCGGGTCCGCATCAGCGGCGACAGGGCCGGCCACACCAGGAAAGGAGCCAGCAGCCGCAGAAATTCCCGATTCTGGATATCGAACAACACGATGGCCAGGCAGCAGAGCAGAAACAGCGTCAACAACGGCCAGGCGAACCGGTCGAGCGCGGTCAGGTTCCAGCGGCGGGCAGCCGCCAGCGCTCCGGTATAGAAACTGATGATCATGCTGTTTCTAAGCACCAGGTCGCCGTCCAGATCATAAAAATATACCGCGGACAGCAGCATCAGCCCGCTGTAGGGAATATATTTCAGCAATGGCCACAACAGCGGAGAGAGCAGGGACAGGACAAACAGATCGCGCAGGAAGTTCAGCGGGTAATTGGCCGGGGCTTCGAATAGTCCGGTCAAGGCATTGACCCAGGGCATCAATTCGAACGGGTAGAGCCGGGCAGAAAAGGCATGGTCGACCAGTTGGTGTTTCTGGACCAGGAAAATGGCCAGCACCACCGGCACGTTCCACAGCACCAGTGGCACGAGGACACTTTTGGTCTTTTTTTTCAATAATAACAAGGGCTTTTCGTAGAGCGCCGACCTGAACAACAGATAGCCCGACAGGGCCGTCAATACCGGCACTGTGGTTCTGAATACCGCATGGGAGAAAAACGCCTTGATCAGGTCGAAGGCGGACAACCCCAGTTCACCCAGGGACTCATAGGGCGGCACATGGAGAACGACGATACCGATAACCATCAGATAGCGTGTCACCCAGATGCGTCTTGCAATATCCGTATCCAACAATTGTCACCTCTGAAACAGTGCCATCTCTGAAATACTGCCATCTCTGAAACACTGCCTGTATCAAACCGCGCCAAGAGCACCGCAGGTGCCACCAAGGCTATAGATATTCCCTCAGCCAGCCACAATGGTGGTCGACCCGTCGTGCAACGAAGTCCTCGGGCAAAAAATCGATCACGCTGTCTTCCGCGGTGAAGGCATTCTGATGTTGACGGGTGATGGTGCGCGGATCGATGCCCAGGAATGATGCGATCCTGTCGATGGATTCGCTCAACTCGTCCGTCCTGAGCAGCAAGGTGCGTTCTTCCGGCAGGTCTCTGAACAGCAATTGGTACTGCTCGGCGTACTGGGCGAGATAGGCATCGATGGAATAGAGACCCATTTCCTCCAACACCAGCTCTTCGGGATTGTAACCCTTGTGCCATCGGCTCCAGATCAGGTCGCGGTAACGCAGCCACTCGGGCGGCGACTTGTGGTAGTGGAAATTCAGCCGGGATTTCAGCCACGGCAGCGGGTCGCGCAGGGTAATAACAAAACGGGCCTGGGGAAACAGTTCCGGAAGCCAGCGCGCCACATAACCCAGGGGGTGGGAAGCCTCCACCTCCAGATTCAGTTCGCGATCCCGGGCCTCGAGCCAGGCAGCCACTTCGCCATCGCGCCATATCCCGGTGATCACCTTCTCGATGGCCACCGTCAGTTTTTCCGGCTGGGGCTCGTGAGCCGAACGGTAGCAGGCGGCAAACATCGCGGCGAACGAGGTGGTGCCGGTTTTTGCCGCGCCCAGGCAGAAACACCGGGTGCGCCGGATGTGGGGAATTTTCTTGCCGATCTTGTGGATCAATCCTGTAAGCATCTGTCAGGCTTTCCTGTAAGTATCGAGCCTGCAAAGTATCGAAACTGTAAGCATCAAGCCCTGCCGCTAGCGCGCTCGCGCAGATAGTCCTGGAGTTGGCATACACGCTCGTCCATTGCCGCCCGGTGTGCATCGAGCACCCGCTCATCGCTGAGCAGGGCACTCTCCGGGGATCCGGCCAGGGCCCGCAACTCGCGCTTTCTGGCCATCAACTTTATACGGTTGAGCCAGTTCTTCAGCCGGCTATGGCCGGTATTGCGGAAGATCGGCGTCAATTGCACCGGGGCGTAGCTCAGATCGAGAGTACCGCACCAGTCCTGCCATTTGAAATCATTGGTTTCGCTGACACTGGATACCGGAATCCAGGGTACGCGAAACATGTCGGCGACGATGGCGCCGTGCATGGCCTCGGCGATCAGCAGGCGACTGGCTGAAATCTGCTCGATGACTGTCTCGACGTCGAAGCCGCAGGGATCGATGTAATGGATGCCGAGATCCCGGCAGGCCATCCTCCAGAAGTCGCCCCCGACCGTCGTGTGGTGAGGGATGAACGAGACCTGGTAGCGCCGCTCGCTCTCGGGGACCACCGGGAAAAACCGCCGCAGCAGCAGCGCCGGGTCGGTCAATGCCTTGTCGGCGGACACACCGATGGCATCAGCGGTTTTGCGCCCGCGGACGAAAACGACGTTGCAGCGGCCGAGGTTTCGCGGCGCCGCGCCATAGCCATAGCCGCTGCCGAAGATGATCTTCTCCGGCGCTTCCGGTATGCGGTCGTTGAGAATGGTGCCGATCCCGTAGAACAGCAGATCTTCCCTGCCGTTCTCCGCCATCGTTTCGATGCCGTGGTGGCCGTAGCCGGATATCGCCCCGTCAAAGATCCTCGGCCACAGCCAGCGATTGAGTTCATCCCCGAAATTCCCCCGAGGATCTTGAAAATAGATAACCTTCATGCGGCACCAGGTGAAATCAAGTTCAGGTCGGAAAGCGCGACAGCGGCAACCGCCAGCCGGTCGTCTGCGGCCTTGTCATTGTTTGCAAAAGCCGTGTTGCGGCGTCGGAAACCGTCATTTCTCCTGGAACTCCCGCTGAATCCACCGGGTGGCGACATCGAACAGGCGTTCCTGGGATTCGTAGCCGGAGAACACCTGGTCCCCGCCTTTGATGTCGATACGCTCGTAGCCCGGTTTGCCATAGGCCGCCTTCCACGCCGAGCTCGAAACGATCAGTTCGTCGAATTCGTCGCTGAGCAGGAACCTGTCACCCATGAGGAACAGGATCTTCCCGTCGAACTTCTGCAGCCCCTTCAATATTTCATCGATAAAGTTGCCGTTGCCACCACTGGCCCCGACTTTCCCGGAGACGCCGCTGTCAGCGCCACCGCGCAACCTGGCGACGATCTTGCGCCAAGCCGCGGCGAAGTAGCCGCCGATATCGTATTGCCCCCGCAACAGCTTGACCCAGAACGATGCCTGGCCGAGGCGCGACAGGTAGTGCTTTCTTCTCACTATCGAGGCGGTGGCGGGGGAACTGACGAATGGGTTGCCGGCGATGACGCAGGCCACGTCCGGCAATTTCCAGGCGTTGATCAGCGCCGCCGAAGCCGAGTCGCAGCCGCCCCACAGGATGATGCGCCTGACGGCCGGCGCCCGGGACTTGAATTCGGCAATGGCGGCGAGGAGATCGTCGTGGATAAACCGGAACCCTTTGAATTCGCCCTCGCTGTCACCGAGGCCGCGATGGTCGAAGCGCATCACCGGCACCCCCACCGAGGCCAGGCGGCGGCCGAGCCTGACCAGTTGGCGGGCGACCCCGCCGCGGTATTGCGGGCCGCCGGCGACGATGGTCAGTACACCGATATCACAGCCCGGATCGCCGGAGTGGAGCACACCGATGAGATCATCGCCCTGGCACTGGAAGACGAAGGCGGTTTCGGTGCGCAATGGCAATGGTTGGTTCATATCACCAGTTCCCGGGTCTTGGTCAACAGGTCATCGCAGGAGGCGCGCTTGTGCAGTTGCCAGATCGGCTCGTCGCCAAAGGTGCTGACCGAGATGGTCGTCCCGGTTTGCTGCAGCTGTTCGATGACGCGGGCAGTGCGTGCGCCGAGGGCGACGGAACCATCGGCGGAGTGCTCCATCCAGAAAATCTCGGTATCGCCGTCACCCGGCAGGAAACGCATTTCCAACTGGTCGATGGCAGTGACCAATTCACCGCCGAGCCTGTAGCCCGCCACTTCGATGCTTTCTCCGGCCGCAAGCCTGGCTTTCATCCCCGCGGTCGTTTCGCCCTGCTCGCCCTTTTGCATCAACGCGGCGGCACGCTGGCGCAACAACTGGGTCACGAAGTTACTGCCCGACGGCACCGGTTGCCAGAACAACAGCCGCTTCGAGCTGCCGGGATGCCACTGCAGATAGTCGACGGCGATCAGCGCGCCCAGCCGGCACCCCCACAAATAAACAGGCGCCGCCCAGCGCTGCGTCAACTGGACGCGGAGGTCCTCGATGTTCTGCCGCCAGATTGGCAGTGTGGCATCGGTGAGATCACCGTCGCTCTCCCCTGTCCCGTAAAAATCGAGCACCGTGCAGGACAGCCCCTGGCGTGCGAACCAGCGCGCCTGTTCGGCCACCGCCGCCCGGCAGCGGTTCATTTCCTCCCCGAAGGGCGGCAGGTAGATCAGGTGTCCACGGGGCGGGCCCGCCGGCCAGAATTGCAGAAAAAATGCCGGATATACATCGCCGACGAAACCGGCGGCAACTTCCGTTGCGCCGGCGCCTGCCGGGCCAGCGGTCGTACCTAGTGTATCAACGGTCATGCCTGTGCCATCTTCCCGGCGACGAAGTCGGCCAGGGACCCCACGGTTTCAAATATTTCGCCACTGATTTCATCGTCGGCAATCTCGCAGTCCAGGGCCTCCTCGATCTCGACGATCAGGGTGGTAATGGTCAGCGAATTGAACTCCGGAAAACCGCCGAGCAGGGCGGTGTCCCTGTCCAGCGGCTCGGTGGCGGATAATTGCAGGCATGAGCGGATGAATTTTTGCGTCAGTTCGAGTGCGTTCACATCTTGTTCCAGGTCAGGTTGGCTTGTTCCAAATCAGATTGGCCGTTGTCACTTCCAGTGCCCTGCTTGCTGCAGTTTGCGCTTCAGGCCCGGCAGGGTGATGCCGTAATCGTAGGCTCTGTGGGCATAGCGCGAGGACTCCGCGTACTGGCCGGTATCGAAAAGCACCAGGCCGAGATTGTAAAGCAGGTTGGCATCATTTGGCGCCAGCTTCTCCGCCACCCGATAGCTGTCCAGCGACCGCTCGAGCTTGCCCTTGCGGTGCAGGTACAGCCCGTAGAGCATGTGGGGCACCGAGTCATCCGGGCTGAACGCGATGGCGCGCTGCAGGAAGCATTCCGCGGGTGGGTACTTGCGGCGCTCACCGGAGGAGGTGGCAGTCAGCGAATATCTCACCGCGGAATACAGGGCCCGATGATGATTGGGGAACTTGACCAGGGTGTACTGCACATCACCCATCGGGTTAGCCGTCGTTTGACCTCGCTGTAACTGTTCGATTTCGGGAGTAAAATGTCTATTCTCGACCACCGGCAGTTTGTCCTTGTCGGACCGATAGTCGAATGGCCCGAAGTTGCCGGCGCTGCCGCCGCTGCAGTTCATGCCGTCGAGGGAGCTTCCCACCCAGGGGGCATCCTTTTTTGCGGCGTTCGCGGTCGCGCAGCAGGCCATGAGTACAAACGCGGCAATACGTATCGAAGTGCTGGTCATGCTGGATTTCTCACGGTAGAGAACCGAAAACCACATTGTTATCGGCGACGCCTTGCCGGCCGTAGCGGTAGTCCGGCTGGTTGGCCGCCAGCCACAGTTCCAGGGTGGTCAACAGCCAGATGAGTTCGCCATAGTAGGACGCATGGCCCTCCCGGTGGCGAGATACCGCCTGGTCGAGAAATGCCGGCTGAAATATAGCGCGTTCCCTCAACTTGAGAATATTCTCATACGCCAGCTCCTGCAACGGCTTGTGGTCCTTCATCCACACCCCGAAAGGCAGTCCGAAGCCGTGTTTGCGCTTGTCGATGGTGGCATCGGGAAGCCAGCCGGTGAGCGACTGTTTGTAGAAATCCCGCAGTTTTTTGCCCGGCAGTTTCCACTCGGAAGGAATCTCCGTGGAAAACTCGACCAGCGCGTCCTCGATCATCGGGTAGCGGACCTTCACTCCCGCCAGGCCACAGGCCTGGCTGACCTTGCGCAGGTCGTTATCGGCCAGGGTGATCTGCCAGTCGAGATACAACAGCCGGTTGAGCGACGAGGCGTCGTCCGGTGTCTGGTAGATAGCCCTCAGCAGTTCAAGCGGCCGGGCTCTGTCGACCTTGCCGAGCAGCTCCGCCACGAACACATCCCCGGGATCGCTTTGTTCGAGGAAACTGTAGTACTGCAGGCGATCGGGCAAAGGGGTGCTGGCCTGCCTGATGAAACTGCGTGCCTTCGACACCAGAGGCAGGCCGGACGGCGCCGCCGCCA
>JBAZCN010000083.1:0-13987 GCA_041655035.1 Porticoccaceae bacterium
TTCCACCACAGGGTGCGCCGAGGAACGAAGCGCACCGCTGGCCCCCGGCATCGCCACCATGCTTTCATGATTTTTCTTCAGCTTGCCCTGGCGCGACGCCATGGCCCGGCAATGCTTCAAGCGTGCGCACGCGTTTTCCACCAGATGCCTTTGGCCAGCATTTTCCGAGGCTCCCTAGCGATCCACGATGCCGCTGTGCCTGAGCAGCGCCTCCTGTGACGGCTCCCGCCCGCGAAAGGCCACGAACAAGTCCAGCGCTTCCTCGGAGCCGCCCCGCGCCAGAATCGCCTGCTGGAACTTGCGGCCGGTGCGGTCGCTCATCACCCCTTCCTCCTCGAACAGGGAGAAGGCATCGGCGGACAGCACTTCCGCCCACTTGTAGCTGTAATATCCCGCCGCGTAACCGCCGGCAAAAATATGGCCGAAGCTGTGCTGGAAGCGATTGAATGCGGGGGCCTCGACCACCGCCACCCCGGCGCGCACCTCGTCCAGCAGTCGCTGGATCTGCGCCGCGTCGCCGGGCGCGGGCTGCATATGGAGCCTCAGGTCGAACAGGGCGAATTCCAGCTGGCGCAGCATCTGCATGGCCGACTGGAAGTTGCGGGCGGCAAGCATCTTGTCGAGCAGTTCCCCCGGCAGCGGCTCACCGGTCTCATAGTGGCCGGAGATCAGCGGGATCGACTCCCGCTGCCAGCACCAGTTTTCGAGGAACTGGCTGGGCAGTTCCACGGCGTCCCAGGCGACGCCGTTGATACCGGCCACCTTGAGCACATCGACCTCGGTAAGCATATGGTGCAGGCCGTGGCCGAATTCGTGGAACAGGGTGATGACTTCGTCGTGGGTCAGCAGCGCCGGCCGGTCTTTGGTCGGCGGGCTGAAGTTGCAGGTGAGGAAGGCCACCGGCAGCTGAACGCCACCGTCGGTTTGCCGGCGCCCGCAGTAGTCCGCCATCCAGGCGCCGCCGCGCTTCCTGGCGCGGGCGTACAGATCCATATAGCAGATGGCGATCGGCTCGCCGCCATCGAGCACCCGGAAGCACTGGGCGTCCGGATGCCAGAGGTCGACATCGGTTTTCGCCTCGAAGCGAATGCCGAACAGTTGCCCGGTGATGGCGAACAGGCCATCGATCACCTTGCTGGCGGGAAAATACGGGCGCAGCTGCTCCTGGTTGATGGCGTAGTCCCGCTCCCGCAGCTTCTCGCTGTAGTAGGGAATGTCCCAGGCTTCCAGAGTGTCGCAACCCTGCTCCCTGGCAAACTGCCGGACCTGGGCGACGTCCCCCTCGCCCTGGGCCTTGGCGGCGCTCACCAGGTTGGTGAGGAAGTCCAGCACCTGGGCCGGGGACTCCGCCATCTTGGGCTCCAGGGAAAGTTCGGCGTAGTTGGCGAAGCCGAGCAGGCTGGCCATCTCCTCGCGCAACTGGAGGATTTCCACCATCAGGGCGCCGTTGTCCCACCGGCCCGCCTGGGGCCCCTGGTCGGAGGCGCGGGTGCTGTAGGCCTCGTACAGTTCGCGGCGCAGGGCGCGGTCGTCGGCGTACTGCATCACCGGCAGGTAGGCGGGAATCTGCAGGGTCAGGCGATAGCCGCTGCGGCCCTGGGCCTCCGCCTGCTGGCGGAAGTTCTGCAGGGCGGTGTCGGGGATGCCGGCCAGTCCCGCGCCGTCCTCCACGTATTTTTCCCAGCCGTCGGTGGCGTCCAGTACGTTGTTGGAAAATGTCGTCGCCAGTTCACTGAGGCGCTGTTCGATGGCGGCGAAGCGCTGGCGCTCTTGTTCCTCGAGCGCCACCCCGGAGAGGCGAAAGTCGCGCAGCATATGGCGCACCGCCTGCTGCCGGGCATTGTCGAGATCGGCGAATCCGGCGCTGTCGGCCAGGGATTGCACCGCCTCGAACAGCGGGCGGTTCTGCCCCATCTCGCTCTGGTAGGCGGTGATCAGCGGCAGGCAGCTTTCGTAGGCGGCGCGCAGTTCGTCGCTGTTCATCACCCCGTTGAGATGGCTCACCGGCGACCAGAATTTTTCGAGGCGGTCGTCGATGGCTTCCAGAGGGCTCATCAGGTTGTCCCAGCCATACGGCGGCGGGCCGGCGAGCAGGGCGGCCACCCGGGCGCGGCTGTCGTCGAGCAGCGACGCCAGCCGCTGTGGCAGGCGGGGAATGTCAATATCGCTGAAGCGGGGAAGATCGGACTCGTTCATGGCTGCCTTCGGTGCAAATCGGGTAACCGGGATTGTAGCAATAATAGGGCGGTTCGTTAGGGCAGTTCGCTGCCGGACAGGATCGGTCATCTCCGCTCGCTCCGGATCATCCACCGACAGCGGTGTATCCCCGCCGCACAGCCGGCCCCCTCCCCGCGCCGTGCAGCGACGCGGCGGGGAAGCGGTTCGGCCACTGCATGCCTGATCCAACCCGGCCAGCGCGGCCTCGATAAGCTTATCAATTATTCATATTTGTGCTGAAAAATGGAATTCATATACTCGCTGTCATCTTGTTATAACAAGGCCGGCCAGCGGCGCAGCTCCGGACCCCACGGAATATATGAAGCATGAAGAAATTACCGACCGCGCAACTGCAACCTTTGTCACAGGTACCACTGTACAACCAGCTCAAGGAATTACTGCGCAACAGCATCCTGGACGGCAGCTATCCGCCACACAGTCGCATGCCTTCTGAAAACGACTTGGGCCGGACTTTCAAGGTCAGCCGAATTACCGTTCGCCAGGCGCTGAACGATCTGCAAAAGGAGGGGCTGATCTTCAAGATTCACGGCAAAGGCACCTTCGTCGCCAAACCCAAGGCGTTTCAAAACATCACCGCGCTCCAGGGACTGGCCGAATCCCTGTCACAAGCGGGATATGAAGTGATCAACCAGCTGCGCAGCTTTAAATTTATTCCGGCGAACAGGCTGATCGCACAACGCTTGCAGCTACCGGAGGGCAGCAAGGTGACCGAGATAAAACGGGTGCGCCTGATCAACCGCGAGCCGGTGTCCCTGGAAATCACCTATCTGCCACAGGCACTCGGCGAGAAAATGGAAAAGGCCGATCTGGTGACGCGGGATATTTTTCTGATTATCGAAAACGACTGCGGCATTCCGCTCGGCCATGCGGACCTGGCGATCGACGCGGTGTTGGCGGAAAGTGAACTGACGCGTGCGCTGAAAGTGGAGGAGGGCTCGCCCATCATGCGCATCGAGCGCTTGACCCACGACGCGGACGGCACCCCGCTGGATTTCGAATATCTTTATTACCGCGGCGATGCCTTCCAGTACCGCCTGCGCATCGATCGCCAGCGCGGCGCGCGCGGGAGGCGCAAGTCATGAGCATGTCCGAAATAAAAACCCTCGAGCAGGAGTTCGACATAGTCGTGGTCGGCGGCGGCACCGCCGGGCCAATGGCGGCGATCAAGGCCAAGGAGCGCAATCCCGACCTGCGCGTACTGCTGATCGACAAAGCCAACGTAAGACGCTCCGGCGCCATCAGCATGGGCATGGACGGCCTCAACAATGCGGTGATTCCCGGGCACGCCACGCCGGAACAATACACCAAGGAAATCACCATCGCCAACGACGGCATCGTCAACCAGGCTACCGTCTACGCCTATGCGCAACACAGTTTCGCCACCATCGAGCAGCTCGACCGCTGGGGCGTGAAATTCGAGAAAGACGAAACCGGTGATTACGCGGTCAAGAAAGTCCACCACATGGGTTCCTATGTTCTGCCCATGCCGGAGGGGCACGATATCAAGAAAGTGCTCTACCGCCAGTTGAAGCGCGCGCGGATCACCATCAGCAATCGCATCGTCAGCACCCGGCTGTTGACCGATGACGAGGGCGCGGTGTGCGGCGTGCTGGGTTTCGACTGCCGCAGCGGCAATTTTCATCTGGTGCGCGCCAAAGCGGTCATCCTCTGTTGCGGCGCCGCCGGGCGTCTCGGCCTGCCCGCTTCCGGCTATCTGATGGGCACTTATGAAAACCCCACCAATGCCGGCGATGGCTACGCCATGGCCTACCACGCGGGCGCGGAACTCGCGAACCTTGAATGCTTCCAGATCAACCCGTTGATCAAGGATTACAACGGCCCCGCCTGCGCCTATGTGACCGGCCCCCTGGGCGGCTACACCGCCAACAATCGCGGGGAGCGCTTTATCGAGTGCGACTACTGGAGCGGGCAAATGATGTGGGAGTTTTACCAGGAATTGCAGAGCGGCAACGGCCCGGTATTCCTCAAGCTCGATCACCTCGCCGAGGAAACCATTCAGACCATCGAGACGATTCTGCACAGCAATGAGCGCCCGAGCCGCGGCCAGTTTCACGCCAACCGCGGCACCGATTACCGCCGGCAGATGGTGGAAATGCATATTTCGGAAATCGGTTTCTGCTCCGGTCACAGCGCCTCCGGCGTATGGGTGAACGAGAAGGCGGAGACCTCCGTGAAAGGACTCTACGCCGCCGGCGATATGGCCGCGGTGCCGCACAACTACATGCTGGGCGCGTTCACCTACGGCTGGTTTGCCGGACAGAATGCGGCGGATTATGTCGCGGAGCGGGAATTGTCCACTGTGGATGCGGAGCAGGTGGCGCGCGAGAAAGCACGTGTCTACGCGCCACTGGTGCGCGCCGACGGCCTGCCGCCGGCACAAGTGGAGTACAAGCTGCGCCGTTTTATCAACGATTATCTGCAGCCGCCGAAGGTAACCAAAAAGATGGAAATCGGCCTGCAGCGTTTTGCCGAGATCGAGCGCGACCTCGACCGACTGAAGGCGCACAACCCTCACGAGCTGATGCGGGCCCTGGAGGTCCACGCGATCCGCGACTGCGCCGAGATGGCGGCGCGCGCCTCGCTGTTCCGCCGCGAGAGCCGTTGGGGGCTCTACCACTACCGTGTCGACTTTCCCGAGCGCGACGATGCCGAGTGGTTCTGCCACGCCCATCTGAAAAAGGACGAACAGGGCCGCATGAGCAGTTTCAAGCGAGCAGTGGAGCCTTATCTGATTCCGATCGACGTTCAGGAGGGCAACACCTACAGCCGTCTCCGGATCAAGCCGGAGACGCAGGCCTCGGCACCCGCCGCCAGGCCAATTCACCGAACCCTTTGACAGAGAGAAACACATGAGCCTGCTTAACAAAGAGAGACCCATCTTCATCCTCGGCGCGGAACGCTCCGGAACCACCCTGCTGATGGCCATGCTGGGGTTCCACCGCCGCATCGCCGTGCCGGAGGTGGTGTGGTACTACCCCCGCTTTCGTCCCTACCTGCACACCTATGGGGACCTGAGCCAGCCGGAAAACTTCCGCACACTTGCCGAAGAGATGATCTTCGGGCTGAAAACGCCGTTCTGGGGCATGCCGATCAACCCCGCCACCATTGTCGACGAAATCGTCGGCCGCGCACGGGAGCAAAGCTTCGCCGGCCTGTTCGACGCCATGCTGGGCAAATACGCCGAGCATGTGGGCAAGCCGCGCTGGGGCGAGAAGACCCCCTACAACCTGTTCTTCGTCGGCGAAATTCTGGAAGACTTTCCCAACGCCCAGTTCGTGTTCATCACCCGGGACGGCCGCGATGCCAGCGCCGATTATCTGGAGTCATCGTTTGGTCCGACCAATATCTACGCCGCGGCTTACGCCTGGAAGCGCTCGCAGAACGCTGTCGAGGAATGGCGGGATAAACTGCCGGCCGATCAATGGCTGGACGTCGCCTACGAAGCCCTGGCACGCGACCCCGACGCTGTGCTGCGCCAGGTCGCCGACTTCCTCGGCGAGGAATACGACCCGGCGATGCTCGATTTCCATGCCGGCGAGATCGCCCGGAAACGCGGCGAGCAGCGCGATCACGCGCCGCTGGGCGAACCGGCAACGACGCAGTACATCGGCATTCATCGCAACCTGCTGAGCCTGCGCGATCAACGCATTTTCGCCTGGGTGGCCGGTCGTGAACTGGAAGCCGCCGGCTACAGGTCCGAGGTCGAACCGCTGCCGCTGACCGATCAGGAGGTGGCGCGCTACATCGAACTCGATGGCCGCACCCGCGCCGCCACCATCGACGCCGAAGATGGTCACATCACCTATGAAAGCTACAACGACTGGCTCGTCGACCAGCGTCTTGCCCGCCGCCGGGCGGGCGTTTGGCGGGAACAGGATGCGCCCGCCCACTTCCCGCTCGGCCACAGCGATGAGGAACTGGTCACCGGTCAGCGGGCACCTCGCCGTTGGAAGGAGTATTTCAGCATCAAGCGCCGCTATACGTCGGACAAGGTGGTGCTTTGATGCCGTCGCTACGAATCGGTCCTTCGCCATCGCTGCGCAACGCAACCGCGCCCATTGCCGCGAACGGCCCCGCCGGCAGCGCGATTCGCGCCGCGGACCGGGCCTCGCCGCCGCTGAAGCGCGGTGCGATCAGCCTGCGCAATGTCGGCATTTCGTTCGGCGCCGACCGGCGCCGATTCGCGCTGTGCGATGTCAGCCTCGACATCGCGCCAGGGGAATTTGCCGCCTTCCTGGGCCCCTCAGGCTGCGGCAAGACAACCCTGCTGAACCTTGTTGGCGGCATGCTTCAGCCCACCGAGGGCACCGTCCGCATAGACGGCGACGCCGTGCGGGAACCCACCCCCCGGTGCAACGTGGTATTCCAGCAGCACTCGCTGTTCGCCTGGATGACGGTTCTGGACAATGTCGCATTCGGCCCGCGCGCGCTCGGGCTGGCGGAGCCGGAGAGCGTCGCGCGCGCGCTCCTGCGCCTGGTCGGATTGGAGGATTTCGCGGCCGCCTATCCGGCCACCCTGTCCGGCGGCATGCAGCAGCGCGTGGCGATTGCCCGCGCGCTTGCCACCTCGCCGGACGTGCTGTTGATGGATGAACCCTTCGGCGCGCTCGATGCGCAGACCCGCAGCATCATGCAGGAGGAACTCGCCCGACTGCGCCACACCTTCGCCCCTACCGTGATCTTCGTCACTCACGATGTCGACGAGGCCCTGCTGCTGGCCGACCGCGTCTTCGTCATGGGCGTGAACCCCGGTTCGATCAAAGCCGTCATCGACGTCGATGCCGAACTGCCATCGCGCAACCGCCGCGAGCACGACAGCGCGTCGCTCAGCCTCCGCAGCCGAGTGCTCGGACTGATACGCGAAGAGAGCCTCAAGGTATTCAACAGATGATCCACGCCTCCGCCTCCCGGCTGCTGCCCGCCCTCGCGTGGTTGCTGCTCAGTCTCTCACTGCTGCTCGCGGTGTGGTGGCTCGCCGCCGCACGCATCGGCAATCCAGTATTGCTGCCGGGGCCGGCACTGGTCGCGACGGGCCTGGCCGAACTGCTCGGCGGGCGCACCTTGTTCGACGACATCGCCGCCAGCCTGAAGCGCGTGTTTATCGGATTTTTCATCGCCTCGGCACTGGCGATTCCATTGGCACTGGTGATGGCCTATCTGCGCCCGCTGCGCAGCCTGCTCCTTCCCATCGTTTCGCTGCTGCGCCCCATTCCGCCGATCGCATGGATACCCCTCGCCATTCTCTGGTTTGGCATCGGCGACAGGCCGAGCTATTTCATCACCGCACTGGCGGCGTTCTTTCCGATATTCCTCAACGCATTCGCTGGCGGCCTTGCGGTGGAGCCGCGCCATATCCACGCCGCGCGCTTTCTCGGCGCCAACCGCTGGCGCCTTATCCGTTCCATTTATTTTCCGTCCGCCCTGCCCTCGATATGGACCGGCCTGCGCATCGGTCTCGGTCAGTCCTGGATGGCGGTGGTAACGGCCGAGCTGATCGCGGCGCAGTCGGGGCTCGGTTACATGATTCAGGCAAGTCGTATCAATCTCGAGACCAGCCATGTGTTGGTCGGCATGCTTTTGATCGGCGTGCTCGGTGCCCTGATGACAACACTTCTGGGCGTCACCGAACGCTTTGTTCTGCCCTGGCAACAACGTCAACGTTAAGGAGATCGACATGTCGGCTTCACACCGTCGCACCATCGGACGTGCGCTCGTAGTTCTTCTGTCCGCCATTGGCCTTTTCCACGGTGCGCTGGCGCAGGACACAGTACCCGTTCGCATCGCCTATCCGTCCGGCATGAATGGCCAGATTCCAGTGGTTGCCGATCGGGCCGGCCTCGCCGATCGCAACGGCCTCGCCGCCTCCTATAATTTCTTCCAGAACGGCCCGCCCATGATGGAAGCACTGGCATCGGGCAATGTCGACGTCGTGGTGTCGAGCTACCAACCGCTCACCACCTATCTGCTCCAGCAGCCAGGCACCGTCTCGATAATCGCCAACCTTGGCCACTCGAGCTATGCGCTGATGGTGGATAAGGAGAGCCCTGCGCGGTCGCTGGCGGAACTCAAGGGCAAACGCATCGCGCTGTCGTTCGGCTCCGATTCGCATCTTGATCTGCTGCGCGCGATCCGCGCCCTCGGCCTCGACCCGGCTACCGACTTCACCCTGGTGAACCTGCAGCCAAACGACCTGTTGCTGGTGCTGAGCCAGCGTCTGGCCGAAGCCATCGTGATCCGCCAGCCCCAGGTGGATCGCCTGCAGGAGCAGCAGGATGCCCGGGTGCTGCAGAGCTGGCCCCATCACTATCTGGTAGTGGCCCGCACCGATTATCTGGAGCGCCACCCCTCAGCAGGCACGCGGTTGCAGGCCACCCTGCGCGATACCGTTGCCTATATAGCCAACAACGGTGAGCGGGCAAGCGTCTGGTTCGGCGAACAACTGCGCCTGGACCCGCGTTTCGTGCGGCAGCTCGCGACCCGGAATCCAATCTTCGAGGGCGTGACGGACGCCGGGGATGCCCATATCGAGTTCGATGCCATTCATCGGCAACGTTTCAATGACTGGCTCGAGGCGGCATTCGACAACGGCCTTATCAAAGCGCGCGTCAAGCCGTATACAGACTGACTGAAAGGAAAAGACATGTCATTTCGCCCCCACGACATCTTCGCGCGCTCCAGCGCGCCGGTGACCATAGACGAGGACAAGTGCATCGCCGACAAGGGCTGCAACGTCTGCGTCGAGGTCTGCCCGCTCGACTTGCTGGCGATCGACCCGGTGACCCACAAGGCGTTCATGCAATTCGACGAGTGCTGGTACTGCATGCCCTGCGAGAAGGACTGCCCGACCGGCGCGGTGAAGGTGGAGATTCCCTACCTGCTGCGCTGAACCGAGGTTTCCAACACCGTCGCGGCGACCAACGGCGAGGAGTCACTGTACGCAAAGCCAACGCCGCGCCGCTATCCGATAGCGAATCAACACTGGAGAGAAGATCCATGTCACGCTTCAATCACCGCTCCGCCGGCGTGCGGGCGACGCTGGCCGGCCTGGCCCTGGCGCTCAGCGCGCTGAGTGTCCAGGCCGAGACCATCCGCATCGCCATCGGAACCCAGGACACCACCATCAATTGCGCCGCCGGCGGGCTGATCATTCGCGAAGAGAAACTGCTGGAGAAATACCTGCCGCGCGACGGCAAGTACAAGGATGCGAAATACCAGATCGAGTGGAAGAACTTCACCAGCGGCGCGCCGCTGACCAACGAGATGGTGGCGGGCAAGCTCGACTTCGGCGCCATGGCCGACTTTCCCGGCTCCTTCAATGGCGTGGCCTTTCGCGAGGCCGGCAGGCAGAGCCTGTTCATCACCGTGTTGTCGGGCAGCACGCTGGGCAGTGGCAACGGCATCGTGGTCCCCGCCGCCTCGTCGGTGCAGTCCCTCGCCGAATTGAAGGGCAAGACCATCTCGGTACCCTTCGCCTCCACCGCCCACGGCATGCTGCTGCGCGCAATCCGGGCGCAGGGCTGGGACCCGGAAAAGGATGTGCGCATCATCGCCCAGGTCCCGGAAATCGCGGGCTCGGCGCTGAAAAGCAATCGCATCGATGCCCACGCCAACTTCGTGCCCTTCGCCGAGCTGTTCCCGAACCGCGGCTTCGCGCGCAAGATCTTCGACGGCTCGCAAACCAACGCCCCCACCTTCCACGGCGGGCTGGTCGATGCCGCCTACGCGGAAAAGTATCCGGAAATCGTCGTCGCTTATCTGCGCGCGGTGATCGAGGCCAACCACTTGCTCGCCGCCGAACCGGAGAAATACAGCGAATTGATCGAGAAGGTCACCGGTATCGAGGCGGAAGTGAATTATCTGTTTCACGGCCCTCTCGGCCTGCAATTCCGCGATCTGACCTGGAAGCCGGAATTCCGCCAGGCCACCGCCACCGCCATCGACACCCTCAAGTCCATGAAGCGCACCAGCCACGATCTGGACATCGATGGTTTTATCACCGACAGATACCTGCGCGCGGCCTTCAAGACGTCGGGTGAGGATTACGAGGCGGCACTGGGTGATTACGGGCCCGCGCCGCTGGTTGCCACGGATGCCTCCAGCAACAAGCCGATCACGGATTTCCGCCGCCTGGCCCAGATCTGGGTAAAGGGTGATCCGCTGGTGCGTCACTATTCCTCACCAGAGTCGGCCTTTGCCGCGCTGGCGGAGCTGGAGGAACAGGGCAAGGAGATCCGGGCTGTTTACGCCCAGGCCTACGACAGCGGCATCAAGTTGCTGGCCAACCAGGCCTGGTTCGTCGCCGACGGCAAGGGCCGACTCAAAGCCTTTCTGTTGAAAGAGCATGCGCAAGCCTATGCCGGACAACATAGCGGACAAGTGCTCGATTTCGTCGCGGCGAGCCGCTAGGCGCGGTGCGCAAATACTCTGGGAATGAATCATGGCCTATTCGCTGTCTCCGCCGAACAAAACTACCCGGTTTGCGCTGCAAGCCGCTTCCCTGCTGGCCTGCCTGCTGTTCTGGCAGCTCGCGGCAACCCGTCAGCTCAATCTGGGATTTGTGGCCTTTACCTATGTGCCGGCCCCCAGCGCGGTGGCGGATGCGGCATGGCAGCTGTTCAATTCCAGCAAACTGTTACCCCATCTCGGCAGCAGCCTGAGCCGTGTGTTCACCGGCTACTTTTCCGCGGCGCTGGTGGGCATCGCGCTGGGCCTTGTCATCGGCCGCTCGCGGCAGGTGGAATCCCTGCTGCTGCCGCCGCTGGAAGTGCTGCGCCCAATCCCGGCGGTGGCCTGGATCCCGCTGGCGATTCTGATGTTTCCTTCGTCGGAACTGTCGATGATTTTCATCACCTTCACCGGCTCGCTCTTTCCCATTCTGTTGAACACCATCCACGGCGTGGAAGCGGTGGATAAACGACTGATCGCCTCGGCGCGCAGTCTCGGCGCAAAACCCTTTGCCATTTTGCGCGAAGTGATACTGCCCGGCGCGGCTCCCGGCATCATCACCGGTCTCACCATCGGTATGGGGACTTCGTGGTTCTGCCTGGTTACCGCGGAGATGATTTCCGGCCAATGGGGCATCGGCTATTACACGTGGGAGAGTTACGTGATCCAGAACTACACGGATATCGTGGTGGGCATGTTGATAATCGGCTTCCTCGGCATGGGCAGCAGTCTTCTGGTCAAGACTTTCGGCGGCCTGCTGATTCCCTGGTATCACCAGAGGAGGGGTATATGATGAGCGCGACCGAACAGTTCGCCGGCAATATTTCCATTCGACATCTCTCCATTCATCTGGGGCGAGACAGGGATAGCTTCGAGGCCGTCCACGACCTGAACGTGGAGGTGTCCGCCGGTGAATTCATCTGCATTCTCGGCCCTTCCGGCTGTGGCAAGTCCACCCTGCTCGGCGCTCTGGCAGGGCATTTGCCACCCAGCGTCGGCGATCTGCGGGTGGATGGCGCCAGCGTCGACGGCCCCTCTCCGGAGCGCGGCATGGTGTTTCAACACCACACCCTGTTTCCCTGGCGGCGGGTGATCGACAACGTGTCCTTCGGGCTCAAGATGCGCGGGCTGAACAAAAAGGAGCGGCATCAGCAGGCGCTGGAAATTCTCCGCCTGGTGGGCCTGGGTAATTTCGAGAGCCACTGGCCCAGCCAATTGTCCGGCGGCATGCAACAGCGGGTGGAGATAGCGCGGGTTCTGATCAACCGGCCGCGCCTGCTGCTGATGGACGAGCCGTTCGGCGCGCTGGATGCTCAGTGCCGGATGGACATGCAGCAATTGTTGCTGGACATCTGGACCCGTATTCACACCACAGTGGTTTTCGTCACCCACGATATCGATGAGGCGCTGTTCCTGGCGGACCGCATTCTGGTGATGAGCCCACGCCCCGGCCGCATTATCGAAGACCTGCACCTGGACTTCGCCCGACCGCGACAGCCGGATCTGGTAACCAGCCCGGAATTCATGCGCCTGAAGCGCTACTGCCTGGAATTGTTGCGCCATGACGAAGGTCGCACGCTACCGCGCCTGTCGCCGCTTGGAATGCCCAAAGGGGCCGAACAATTCGCCAGCCTTTGACCACCTCCCGGAAAAATTATCATTGCGAGCCATTTATGCCTTTGTTATCCAGCGACAATGTCGACATTCTTTTGCTGCAACCGCGCTTGACCGACGCGGATCCCGGTGTGCGCCGCATCGCGCTGATCGAGCTTGCCGACCAGGAAGACCCCGATGCCCTACCCTGGTTGATTCACGCATTGAGTCGCGACGAGAACGATGATGTGCGCAGCGAGGCCGCGCGATTACTGGAAGGCTGGGAAGAGGCGGAAGTGGTGGCCGCACTCTGCGCGGCGTTGACCGACTCCAGCGAGGAAGTGCGCGAAATTGCCGCCCAGAGTCTCTGCCAATTGAAAACCCCGGCGGCGGGCCGGATCATCCTGACCTGGGTAGAGCACCCGCAAGCCAGCGTGCGCGGCCGGGTCCTGCGCGCCCTGCGCGAATTGCGCCTGCCGCAGAGCGCCGAGGCGGCGGCGAGCGCCCTGGGCGACCCGGACGCCGTGGTGCGCCGCGAAGCCGTGGCTGTGCTGGGCTGGCTGAAACACGCCGCGGCCCTGCCGGCACTGGCGAAACTGGCCAGTAGCGACGCTTCCGTGGAGGTGCGCCGCGCCGCCACCGGCGCCCTGGGGCTGGCCAGTGAGCAAAGTGTGTTGCCCGCCCTCTACGCGGCATTGCAAGACAGTGAGTGGCAAGTGCGCGAAGAGGCGGCCAATACTCTGGGCAAGTTGCGCCTGATGGAAGGTGGCCCGGCGCTGGTGAATGCGCTCCGCGACAGTTACTGGCAGGTTCGGGTGCAGGCCGCGCGGGCGCTGGGCAAACTGCGCTTCGGCGCCGCCACCGAGGCGCTGATCACACTGCTCCACCATGAGATCAGCAACCTGCGCAAGGAGGCGGCACTGGCCCTGGGCGAACTGGGCGATGCCGCCGCGCTCACCGCGTTGCGGGCCGCGGAAAATGACAGCGACCCCGAAGTGCGCAAAGCCGTGCGTATCGCAGTGGCGCAACTGAACACCGCATCCTGAACCGGAGCACGTCATGACAGAGCCAGTGGCTGTGAAAAACTCTCTGCGCCATCAGTGCCTGACCCTGCAATGGAGCGCCCGGGAAATCCAGCGGGTTTCTCACGCGCGACTGCGCGGCGCCTGCCCCTGCGCCAAATGCCGTGCGGCACGCCTGCAGGGCCATATTCCGCTGGTGGAGGGCGGAGTGCGGCTGGAGGCGATAAATCCCATGGGCTATGGTGTGCAACTGGTGTTCAGTGATGGCCACGACCGCGGCATCTACCCCTGGGTTTATCTGCGTTCGCTTGCCGATCGTTAGCGGCTGTCGAGGTTTCGAAACAGACTATTGATCAATAAAAGAACCTTTTCATAACGGCAGGGCCTGCGGTGCGCTTCGTTCCTCAGCACACCCTATGCTCTTTCATATATCCATCACCAGGGACTCTTTCATAGGGTGTGCCGACGCAGGAGGCGCACCGGCAATGCCGCGCATACCTGCTTTGCCGGGATGGCGAAACCCGACACACCCTCGTCCCGATTATGCTCTTCCGTATATCCATAACCAGGGAGGGATATGAATCCTCAAACTGCGGCCAGCACGGAAAAGAAAAAGCCCCTGATAAATCATCAAGGGCTTGAAATGGATAGCTATCAGAAAAGCCGGC
>JBAZCN010000084.1:0-13661 GCA_041655035.1 Porticoccaceae bacterium
AGATCGACGAAATGCCAGTAGAGGCCGGCGATCTCCACGTTCTGGTAGCGGCCGTTGCGGTCGTAATCGCCCCTGAGCACCTTGCGGGCGATCACCGCGAGATAGATCACCCCGGCGGAGACGTGCAGGCCGTGAAAGCCGGTGATCATGAAGAAGGTGGCGCCGAACTGCGCGGCGCCCAGGGGGTTGCCCCAGGGCCTGACGCCCTCGTCGACGATGAGCTTGGTCCACTCGAATGCCTGCATGCCGACGAAGCTGGCGCCGAGCATGATGGTCAGCAGCAGCATGGTGGCGGTTTTGCGCCTGTCCCTGCGGTAGGCGAAATTCACCGCCATGGCCATGGTGCCGCTGCTGGTGATCAGCGCGAAGGTCATGATGGCGATCAGAATCAGCGGCAGGTGATGGCCGAAAAGGGTCAGGGCAAAGACTTCGCTGGCATTCGGCCAGGGCTCGACAGTGGCGATCCGCACCGTCATATAGGCGGTGAGGAAACAGGTGAAAATGAATGTGTCGCTGACCAGGAAGATCCACATCATCCCCTTGCCCCAGGGTATGTGGAATACCTGGCGGTCGCCGGCCCAGTCCTGGACGATGGCCGGGTGGCCGTCATCGTTGGCGGCGATGGGGATGTCCTGTGCCATGGCGTTGCCTCCCGTTCAGGTGTGCAGCAGCAGGGCGAACAGCCCGAGCCACAGCAGTAGCAGGTAGTGCCAGTAGACGCTGCACGACTCCACGTTGAGACGCAGGCTGCCCAGCGGCGCGCCGCCGAGCAGCCGCACCGCGCCGACGCTCCACACCAGCAGCCCGCCCAGCAGGTGAGCGCCATGGAGGCCCGTCAACAGGTAAAAGAACGAATTGGCGGGATTGCCCGCTACCCGGTAGCCCGCTTCCCCCAGCTGTTGCCACACCCACAGCTGGGCGGCGAGAAAGGCCAGGGCGAGGATGCCGCCGCCCAGGTAGCCGGCCCGCACCAGGCTTGCGCGCCGCTGTTTGATGCCGCGGCGGGCGACTTGCAGGGCGATACTGGCCGCCGCCAGCAGCGCGGTGTTGAACCACAGCGCTCCCGGGTCCGGCAGCGGGTGCCAGTCCCCCAGGTGCATGCGCATGTGATAGGCGGTGACGAACAGCAGGAACAGCGAGGTGATCACCACCATGAACACCCACAGGGCCAGCTTGCCGGCCACGTAGGATGAATAGCCAGTGGCGGTCGCCTCCCGGGGATCGATCGCGACGCCCTGTTCCAGCCAGGGTTTGGCGGTGACGCGCTGGAGGATCATCCACCACACGAAGATGGCCATCACCGACACCATGAACAATACGATGATATTCATGGCTGCGCCTCCCGGCTTTCGGCGCCATCGCCATCCGGCTCGTTCTGAGGGATGAAGTCCCTGCTTGCACCGGGCACGCTGTAGTCATAGGCCCAGCGGTAGACTACCGGCAACTGCGGCCCCCAGTTGCCATGGGCCGGCGGGGTCTCGGGTGTTTGCCATTCCAGGCTGGTGGCGCGCCAGGGGTTGGGATCGGCCTTTTTGCCCCGGCGCAGGCTCCATACCAGGTTGACCAGGAACAGGATCTGCACCACGGCCACGAACAGGGCGGCGATGGTGATGCCGACGTTCATGTCCTGGGCCGAAGCGGGAATGAAATCGGTGCTGAGGTTGGCGTAGTAGCGGCGCGGGATGCCGAGGATACCGAGGTAGTGCATCGGCAGGTAGATGGCGTAGGTGCCGAGAAAAGTCAGCCAGAAGTGCCACTTGCCGAGGGTCTCGTCGAGCATCCGCCCGGTGATTTTCGGAAACCAGTGATAGATGGCGCCGAACAGCACCAATATCGGCGACACGCCCATCACCATGTGGAAGTGGCCGACCACGAAATAGGTATCCGACAGCGGCAGGTCGACCACCACGTTGCCGAGAAAAAGTCCGGTGAGACCGCCATTGACGAAGGTGAAGATGAAGCCGATGGCGAACAGCATCGGCACCGTGAGGTGGATGTCGCCCCGCCACAGGGTCAGTACCCAGTTGTAGACCTTGATCGCCGTGGGCACCGCGATGAGCAGCGTGGTGGCGGCAAAGAAGAAGCCGAAATAGGGATGCATGCCGCTGACGTACATATGGTGCGCCCAGACCACGAAGCTCAAAACGCCGATGGCGAGCAGGGCCCACACCATCATCCGGTAGCCGAAAATATTCTTGCGGGCGTGAACGCTGATCAGATCGGAGACGATACCGAAGGCCGGCAGGGCGACGATATACACCTCCGGGTGGCCGAAAAACCAGAACAGATGCTGGAACAGGATGGGGCTGCCGCCTTCGTGATCGAGGATTTCACCCTGGGACAGCAGCGCGGGCATGAAAAAGCTGGTGCCAAGGGTGTGGTCCAGCAGCATCATCAGGGCGCTGACGAACAGCGCGGGGAAGGCCAGCAGGCCGAGGATGGTGGCGACGAAGATGCCCCACACCGTGAGCGGCATGCGCATCAGGGTCATGCCCCGGGTCCGCGCCTGGAGCACCGTGGTGACGTAGTTCAGCCCGCCCATGGTGAAGGCGACGATAAATATCCCCAGCGACACCAGCATCAGGATGATTCCCCAGTCGGTGCCGGGAGTGCCCGGCAGGATCGCCTGGGGCGGATAGAGGGTCCAGCCCGCCCCGGTGGAGCCGCCGGGCACGAAGAAACTCGCCATCAGCACCACCACCGACAGCAGGTAGACCCAGTAGCTGAGCATGTTGAGGTAGGGGAATACCATGTCGCGGGCGCCGATCATCAGCGGGATGAGGTAATTGCCAAAGCCGCCGAGCAGCAGCGCGGTGAGCAGGTAGATCACCATGATCATGCCGTGCATGGTGACGAACTGATAGTAGGCGCTGGGGCTGATGAAGGAGAAGCTGTGGGGAAACCCGAGTTGCAGCCGCATCATGCCCGACAGAACCAGTGCCACCAGGCCGACGGCGATGGCGGTGAGCCCGTACTGCACCGCGATGACTTTGTGGTCCTGGCTCCAGATATAGCGCGTGACAAAGCTCTTCGGCTCGTGGTGCTCATACACTTCATCGGCGATGGCTACCTGTTCCATGCATTTCCCCCTGCCCGTTTCGGTGGGCGCATTACTGTCAGGGCGTGGTCGCCCGGTGCTGTGCGGCCTGGCGCTCCAGAGTGGCGATATAGGCGATCACGTCGTCGATTGCCCGGTCGCCGCCGAGAATGGATGCCATCGCCGCCATCTGCTGGCCGTGCTGGTCGCCGCGGTGGGTGCCGCGCAGGCCGTCGCGGAAATGTTTCAACTGGGTGGCGAGATAGCCGCTTTCCATCCCCGCCAGGCGCGGCGCGCCCATGTTCCAGATACCCTGGCCCCGGTCGCCGTGGCATACCGCGCAATTGTGGTAGAGGTTTCTACCTCGGGTAGCGCTGCCCGGTATGGCGCCCTGGTCGCTGCCCGCCGGGCGGTGGGGCAGCGCGGCGATATAGGCGGAGACACTGGCGATGGCGGCCTCGTCCGGCAGTGTGTTGGCCATCGCCGCCATCTGCTGGCCAAAGATGTCATCGGGACTGGCGCCCCGCCTGCCGTCGCGGAAGTTGTGCAGTTGCCTGGCCAGGTAATGCTTGTCGAGCCCGGTGAGTTTGGGGGCGTTCATCTGCGGGTTGCCCTCGCCAGCGCCGCCGTGGCAGGCGCTGCACGCGGCGTAGTGGCTGGCGCCGCCGCCGGCTTCCTCGGCGGCCGCGGCGAGCGTGCCGGCAAAGGTCGGCTGGGCCGCCAGCCACTGATTGAAATCCGCCTCCTCGACCACTACCACGCGGCCGCGCATCACATAGTGGCCGATACCGCACAGCTCCATGCACAGCACATCGAATTCGCCGGTGCGGGAGGGGGTGAGCCAGAAGTGGGTCACCATCCCGGGCACCATGTCCATCTTCACCCGGAACTGGGGCACGGCGAAATTGTGCAGCACATCCTTGGCGCGGCCCGCCACTTTCACCGGCACTCCCACCGGCAAATGGAGTTCGTGGCTGGCGACCAGAATATCGTCGCTGCCCGCAGTATCGTCGGGATCGAGGCCGAAGGGATTGTCGCCGCTGAAAAAGCGCGCGTCGCTGGCGCCGAGTACGCCGTCTTCACCGGGGAAGCGGTAGCTCCAGCCCCACTGCTGGCCAACCACTTCGACTTCCATCGCGGCTTCCGGCACTGCGACGAACCTGGCCCATACGAACAGCCCGGGGGCGAGCAGCACCATGATGCCGATGGTGGTCAGCGCGATGAGCCAGCCTTCAAGCTTTTTGTTTTCCGGCTGGTAGGCGGCTCGGGCGCCCTCCTTGTGGCGAAAGCGGATCACCGCGTAGGCGACGAACAGGTTGACGGCGATGAATACCAGGCCCGTCATCCACACGGTGAGATCGACCGTGCTGTCGATCATGTCCCAATTGGAGGCGATGGGCGTGAACCACCAGGGGCTGAAGATATGGAACAGGACGGTGATGGCCACCAGGGCAACCAGGGCAAGCGCTATGGCCATAGGCGGTACTCCCCCATTGGCGGGCCGGCGGCCCGTTATTGTCCTGTCCACTGGCCGGGTGGCCGCTGCGAACATCAACGGGTGATTGCGGTTGCGTCAGCGGCCCGGTACTGGCCGTGGCGCCTGCGTGTCATTGGTATTATCGGACCTGCTGCCGCCGGGACCGGATTCGGCGCTGAGCTGATCCGTCAGGCTCAATAGTAAAAGTAATTTATATTCATCCACTGTCAAGGCGGGGAGCGCCTGGCCGTCGACGGCCCGAATTAATTTGTCATAAGTGTAGATTTTTTGTGGCTCTGACCTTATCGTTCCATGGCGCCGCCGGTGCGCCGTCACGCCTGTGGCGGTGATCGACAACCAACATAATACGGACCGACTCCATGCAGATTACGGTTATTCGACAATGGGCTGGGCTACTTGGTATCGCCTCGCTGTTCTTGCTCCTGCCGGGTTTCGCCACCAGCGGCGAGATCCCCCAGGGCCAGTCATTCTGGGTCGAGGAAATGGCCGCGGGCCTCAACGCCCCCTGGTCGATGGCCTGGCTCCCGGGCGGCGAATTGCTGATCACCGAAAAATTTGGCGGTATCCGGGTGTTTCGCGACGGAGAGCTGCAGCCCAAACCACTGCCCGGCGGGCCGGACAACGTCCACCAGGCGGCCCAGAGTGGCCTGCTGGACATCGTTCTCGATCCGGACTTTGCCGCCAATCAGCGTCTTTTCATTGCCTACACCGAGGGTGACGCCAAGGCCAATCGGGGTGCCATCTACCGCGCCCGCTACACTCCAGAGGGCTTGATAGAAGGCGAAACGATCTTCCGTGTCAGTCCCGACAGCGCGATCTTCCCCCTGCCCCTGGCGGGGCGCATCCAGTTCCTGCCGGACAAGACCCTGCTGTTCACCTCATCGGACGACCACGACCGCCGCCACCTGGCGCAGCGTCTCGACAATCATCTGGCGAAGATCCTGCGCCTCGACCGCGACGGCAAGGCGCCTGCCGACAACCCGTTCGTCGATACCCCTGGCGCCCTTCCGGAAATCTACGCCTACGGCACCCGTGCGCCCCTCGGCATCACCCGCGACCCGCGCAACGGCGATATCTGGGAAGTCGAGAACGGCCCGCAGGGTGGCGACGAGTTGAATGTCATCCGGCGCGGCGCCAACTACGGCTGGCCGGTGACCACCTACGGCATCGAATACACCGGCGAGCCGATCAGCGAACTGCAGGAAGCGCCGGGGATCGAATCCCCGGTGACCTACTGGTCGCCCTCTATCGCGCCATCGAGCATCGCGCTGTTGCTGGAGGACACCTATCCCCAGTGGTATGGGGATCTGTTTGTCGGCACCCTGCGCGGCCAGCATCTGCTGCGGGTGAGGGTGAAGGATGGGCTGGTGGTGGAGCAGGAGCGGCTGCTGCTGGATTTGAACGAACGCATCCGCGACGTGCGGGTGGGGCCGGACGGTCTGCTCTACGTACTGACCGACAGTACCGACGGCCGCCTGCTGCGGCTGCGCCCCGGCAGCCCCGGCGAGGGTGATCGGGTGGCGACGGCGCCGGAAGTGCCCCAGGGCCTGCCCCTCGGCGGTTTCCCCGGGCCGCGGCCGGAGGCGGATCTCGCCCGCGGCGAAAAGCTCTTCGCGCAGCACTGCATGGGTTGTCATGGCCTCGAACCCGGAGCGCCGGGCATCGGGCCGAGCCTTGCCGGGGTGTTCGGCCGCCGGGCGGGGGGCGGGGATTTCGCCTACTCGGCGGCGATGACGGACCTCGATGTGGTGTGGAGCGAAAAAACCCTCGAGTATTACCTGGCGTCGCCGCAGGGCTACGTCCCCGGCACCGCCATGGCGATGGCGCCGATGACGGACGAGATCGAGCGCCACGACCTGATCGGCTTTCTTGTCCAGGCGACGGTGCGTCCCGCCGCGCCCTGAGCGGCCGCGGGTGTCAGGATTTATCGCGCCTGACACCTTCCACCAGGGAGGTGATGAGGTCCACCGGTATCGGGAACACCACGGTCGAACTCTTGTCGCCGGCGACCTGGGTCAGGGTCTGCAGATAGCGCAGTTGCATGGCCGCCGGCTGGCTGGAAAGTATCTCCGCCGCTTCCATAAGCGCCTGGGAGGCCTGTTTCTCGCCCTCGGCGTGGATCACCTTGGCGCGCCGTTCGCGCTCGGCTTCGGCCTGGCGGGCGATGGCCCTGATCATGGTGTCGTTCAAGTCGATGTGTTTGATCTCAACGATGCTGACCTTGATGCCCCAGGCGTCGGTCTGGGCGTCGAGGATCTGCTGCACGGCGAGATTGAGTTTTTCCCGTTCCGACAGCATCTCGTCGAGTTCATGCTTGCCGAGCACCGCCCGCAGCGTGGTCTGCGCCAACTGGCTGGTGGCCTCGAAATAGTCCTCCACCTGGATTATCGCCCGCTCGGGGTCGACCACCCGGAAATACAACACCGCGCTGACACGGACAGACACATTGTCGCGGGAAATCACGTCCTGGGTCGGCACATCCATGGTCACCACCCGCAGATCCACCTTGGCCATCTGCTGGGCGCCGGGGATCACGATGATCAATCCCGGCCCTTTGACCTTCCAGAAGCGTCCGAGGGTGAAAATCACCCCGCGTTCATATTCGCGCAGAATGCGCACCGCACTCACCACCAGCAGGATAAGGATGATCACCAGGGCGGTGAGGCCCATATTGGCATCGAGCATCATGTCGGGCTCCTCGCAGAAGGATTATCGGAAACGGGCTCTACCCGCAGGGTCAGGCCGTCCATGCCCAGCACACGTACCTGTTCACCCGGGGCCAATGGGCGTGCGGCGCTGATCCGCCAGTTCTCGCCGTGGAGCAGGGCATAGGCGTCACCGTCACCGGCGTGGGTGACGATACCGGTGGCGCCGATCATTTCTTCCCGGCCGCTGACCACCAGTTGGCGGCGGGCGCGGAGCGCCAGCACGCCGATCGCAAACAGCAGCAGGGCGCTGGCAACGCCGAGACTGATCATGAACGGCAGCGAAACCTCGAGGCCGGGAACGTCGCTATCCACCAGAAACAGGCCGCCGACGACGAAGGCGATGACGCCGCCGATGCCCAGCACCCCGAAGCTGGGGAAAAAGGCCTCGGCGGCCATCAGCACCACGCCGAGCACGATCAACGCCACCCCGGCCCAGTTCACCGGCAGCATCTGGAAACTGTACAGGGCCATCAGCAGGCAGATCAGGCCGGCGACCCCGGGCACGCCGAAGCCCGGCGTGGTGAATTCGAAAAACAGCCCGTAGATCCCGATCATCATCAGCACCAGGGCGATTTGCGGATTGGAGATCAGCGCCAGAAACTGATGGCGCCAGTTGGGGCTGATACGTTCTACGCCACTGTTCGCGGTGGCCAGGGTCAGCAGGCGGCCACCTTCGAGGCGGACCTCCATGCCGTCGATCCGCGCCAGCAGGTCGTCGAGATCGCGGGCGACGACATCGATGACTCCCGCCGCCAGGGCTTCGCTGGCCGACAGACTGGCGGCGTCGCGCACCGCCCGTTCGGCGAAATCGCTGTTGCGGTTGCGCAGCTGGGCGAGGCCGCGGATGTAGGCTGCGGCGTCGTTGGTCAGTTTGTCGGTCATGGTGTCGCCGCTGCTGATGCCGCTCCCCTTGGGCGCGGTGTCCGCTTCATCGCCTGCCGGCGGCGGTTTTTTTTCGCCGCCAGCGGGCTTTGTGTCCGGGCCGGACCCGCCGATGGTTACCGGTGAGGCGGCGCCGAGGTTGGTGGCGGGCGCCATGGCGGCGATATGACTGGCGTAAAGGATAAAGGTGCCGGCGCTGGCGGCACGGGCGCCTTCGGGACTCACATAGGTGGCGAAGGGTATGGGCGAGGCGAGGATCCGCTTGATGATCAGGCGCATCGACGAGTCGAGGCCGCCGGGAGTGTCCATTTCCAGCACGACCAGTGCCGCGTCACTGGCCTCGGCCGCGGCCAGGGCGCGGCCGACCAGGTCGGCGGTGGCCGGGCCCACCGGGCCTTCCACGGCTACGGCGATCACCTTGCCGCGCTCGAGGGGGGCCGTCGCCTGGAGCTGGTTGAATGCCATCAACAGGCCGCCGCACACAAACAAGATCGTTGCCAGTCGTCGGCACATTGCGGTGCTCCGTGGTGCCTGGCAGTGTTCCCGGGCGTCGGCGCCGGCCGCCATGGGCAGTCCGGGGGGCCGCCGCAATGGGCTCGCCGTCACCGAGGGTTCGGGGGCGAACCAGGCGTCAGGGATAAGTGTAGTGCCTGGGGCGGGGATCTGCCCGGCGATTGCGGTGAGTGATGCTAAACCCTGCATCAGCGTCGGAGCGCGCCAGCCCGGGTGCCGCCTTCCCGGGCTGCCGGTGGATGGTCGGATGAAACCGGCGGCGGAGGGACGTCAGCCCTCCAGCAGTTTGGCCAGATCCTCGAAGCTGATACCCAGTTGCCGGGCGGTGGTCATCGGATCCATATATTCCCGCCAACCCTCGATCAGGCCGTCGTCATTGACGTCGAAGACCGAATTGATGGAGATGCTGAGAGGCTTGCCGAGGGTGAGGAAGGAATCGACGCGCTCGACGAACACCTGCTTGCCATTGTTGGCCACGGCGTTGATCACACATTTGGGATTGCTGCTGTCACGGGCCTGACGTTCCAGCTCCTGCCTGAGGGCGGCACGGCCCTTTACCGGCGGCGTGGTGGGGTAGACCACATAACACACGCAGTTTTCGGCAAACATCGACACAGCCTGGTCGAAATCGGGCCACTGGTCGCCGTGGAACAGATTGAGAAAGCTGAGCACGACGGATTCTTTATCGACGGACATAAGGAGCTCCTGTGAGAGGTTTTATTGTGATGGGGACGGTGGCAGCCTGAGCGGATGCCGACTCGCAGCGATATTAAGACGGCTGTCTGGAAATAGCAAAGCGGGGTTGCCGTGTCCGCTGCGATATCGCATGGCGGGCAGGATTACCCCCTGGCTCTCTTGTTGCGATACATGCGCTGATCGGCGCGGTTGATCAGGGTATCGCTGTCGTCGCCGTCCTCGGGATGGAGACTGATGCCGATGCTCACCGAGATGGCGACCTGCTGGCCGGCGATCGAGTAGGGGCGGGCCACCTCGCGGTGAAGTTTGGCGGCGATCTGTTCGGCGTCGGCGCCGCTCGCCAGATTGTGGGCGATCACCAGGAATTCATCGCCCGCCAGGCGGCCGACATGATCGGATTCGCGCAGGCTCTGGCGCAGGCGCTGGGCATAGGTTGCCAACAGTTCATCGCCGGCCAGGTGTCCCAGGCGATCGTTGGTTTCCTTGAAGCGGTCGAGATCGAGAAACAGCACCGCGAGCAACTGGTCGTGACGCCGGGCAAAGGCGATCGATTGGCGCAGCAGGTCGAGAATCAGTGCCCGGTTGGGCAGCCCGGTCAGATTGTCGTAATGCGCAGCTTGTGCCAGCAACTGTTCGATGCGCTTTTCCTCGGTGATGTCGCGAACCATGCAGATCAGGTAGCGGTCTTTTTTTCCCGGCATCCGGAACGGGGCGTTGAACCATTGACAGAGGATGACGTGGCCGTCCTTGCGGACATTGGTGTTTTCGTTGTTGACCGTGGCGAGGCTGGTGCGCACCCGGTCGAGCGCCTGCGTCACCTGGGCGCGTTCGCTCTCGGGCACCACGACATCGAAAATATTCCTGCCGATGACCTCGTCGGCAGGCCACTGGAAGACCTGTTCCGCCATTTGGTTCCAGACGGTCACCCGGTTTTGCTCGTCGAGTACCAGCAGGCTCAGCGGCGCGTGGTCGAACAGGGTGCGCAGCTGCTCGACCTGGATCTTGGCGTGGCGGTACAGGCTCACCATCAGCAGGATGCAGCACACCAGCAGGCCGGCGATGATCGCCAGCAGCGCGATCTGTTGGCGGTAATGGCCAAATGTTGCGGGTGGCAGCGGGAAAACGAAACCGGCGATCTCCTCGCCGTGGTCGACACCTGGCGCCGCCAGGTTCACCAGCGGCACGACCGAGGCGAGGATGACAAGCCGTTCATCGCTGCAGGCCGGCGGGAAGTGACCCGGCGCATCCTCGGCGATGATCAGCAGCATCAGCAACAGAAGGTGGCGGAGCGGTGGTGTCGAATCCGGCTGGCAGAGCGGCATGCGCTTCAGGCGAGCCAGAAAGTTGCCGATACACATGATGTCAAGGCCCCGGGAGTCATCTGGTCTTTATTGAGAATAAGCCACTCTGGCGTATTTGACAGTGACCGGCGCCAGGGTTTTTTGTTTGCCGGGCCCGGCGATTCTTCGTCGCCGGGCATTGCCAGCGCCGCCAGGCGCGCTAAAGTGGAGGGCCACACCGGCAAAGTGAATTCCATGGCCATCGCCAGCCCTGACCCGATCGACGATTTTCTCGCCAGCAACTGGTATATCCACCCGTATCTGACAGCGCCCCAGCGCGCCGTGGTGCTGGCGTTCACCCGCACGTTTTGCGCCAATACGACGTTCGTGTTTTCGCCGCAGGTCGAGCAGGACATCGGCCTCACCTGGTTGGTGGGGGCCAGTGCCGCGCTGGTCGGCGGCGCCCAGCGAACCAGCTGTTTCGCCAGTGTCCGCTGGGTATACCTGCTCGGCGACGACGACCTGGAGGCACTGAGCGGCGACGCTTTTGGTCAGTCGACGGTGCGGATCAACGCCTGGGACCTGATCGAGGAATCCCGGCAACGCATTCCCGGCCAGCAAATCGCCATTCACGAATTCGCCCATATCCTCGACGACCTGTTTGGTATCACCGACAGCACCCGGGGCCTGCGCGATGGCCTGGAATTGCACCTCTACAACCGCCGTCACGGTATCGACGATATCGTCAGCGACCATGTGCTGCCCACCATCATCGAGGAAGATTCCAATGTGGAATTCTTTGCCTATGTGTCGGAAGTCTTTTTCACCGATCCCGCCAGGGTGCGGGCGTTTCACGCAGGGTTGTACGATGACCTGGTCAGCCTCTACGGCCTCGACCTGGCCGCGCAGTTGCCGCCGGTGGCGGATCATGACGGATAGCCGAGGTGGCAGCGGGCTGATGAATCCGACTGTGGCGACGCCTTGCGGTGATGACTGGCGAATATCGTTGTCCAACTGGCCAGGGGCGCGCGGTATCCACAACACCTGGCAGCGCCGCCTGGAGGAGTGAGCCCTATGCTGATCAAATCACCGCAACGCGGCGCGCCCGGCGAGAGCGACGCGACCCCTAGGGAAGTTTATCTCAACCGCCGGCACCTGCTGCGGGGGCTGGGTTTCGGGGCCGCCCTGGCCGCCACCGGGGCGAGGGCGGGGTTGCTGGACTTTTTCTCGCCTGCGCCGCCGCCGGCGACCGGCGCGCTGGCGGCGTTGTCGTATCAACCGGACGCGGCTGCCGGGGGGCTGGTCGCGACACCGGAGCACAAGGCCACCAACCATAATAATTTCTATGAATTCGGCACCGGCAAGACGGACCCCGCGCGACACAGTCAGGGCCTCAAGACAGAGCCCTGGACCCTGCGGGTCGAAGGTGAGGTGGCGAGGCCGGGCACGGTGGATATCGGCGCCCTGATCGCCGGCTCCACCCTGGAGGAGCGGATCTATCGAATGCGCTGCGTCGAGGGCTGGTCGATGGTCATTCCCTGGCTGGGGATCGGGCTCGGCGCCTTCCTCAAACGTTTCGAACCCACCAGCAGGGCGCGCTTCGTGGCTTTTGAGACACTCTATGACCCGCAGCAGATGCCGGGGCAAAAATCCCGTTTCACGGGGGGCGGTATCGATTACCCCTATGTCGAAGGCCTGCGTATCGACGAAGCGATGCACCCCCTGACACTGCTGAGCCTGGGCATGTACGGCCACACCCTACCGACCCAGAATGGCGCGCCGGTACGCCTCGTGGTGCCGTGGAAATACGGTTTCAAGGGGATCAAGTCCATCGTCGCAATCCGCCTGGTGGAGACCATGCCGCCGACCACCTGGAATCTGCTCGCTCCCCACGAATACGGCTTTTATGCCAACGTGAACCCCGCAGTGGACCACCCACGCTGGTCGCAGGCCAGCGAGCGCTTCATCGGGCCGGGCGGGGTGCTCGACGTGAGCCGCCAGCCGACCTTGCCGTTCAATGGCTACGCTGAGCAGGTGGCCTCGCTGTACGCGGGGATGGACCTGCGCCGGTATTTTTGACAAGCCCCAGCTCGAGGGAGGATCGCCCGCTGCCTTCGTCCGATTTCCGCGCGCTTCCCGGTCGAGGGCTGCGCTGCGCCGTTCACCTTGCGGCGCTGGCGCCGCTGCTCTGGCTGTTCCATGCCGTGCCGCGGGGCGCCCTGGGGGGCGACCCGGTGCAGGAGTTGATCCATTTTCTCGGTATCGGCGCGCTGCGCTTGCTGTTGCTGACCTTGGCGGTATCGCCACTCGCCGGCGGACTTCGCGCCAGGGGGTGGAGGGCTGGGCCGCTGCCGACCTTGCGCCGCCCCCTGGGGCTGTGGTGCTTTGCCTGGGCCTGCCTGCATTTCGCCGCCTGGCTGAGTCTCGACCTCGCCTTCGCCTGGCCGCTGATCGGCGGGGAACTGGTCAAGCGCACCTATATCCTCGCCGGCTTCAGCGCCTGGTTGATGCTTGCCGCCCTGGCGCTGACGTCGATCCCGGCATGGGTGCGGCGACTCGGGCGGCGCTGGAAACAGCTCCACCGGCTGGTCTATCCGGCCGTCCTGCTGGCTTGCCTGCATTTCTGGTGGTCGCTCAAAAGCGGTTGGGTCGAGCCGGCCATCTACGTCGCCCTGGCCCTGGGCTTGCTGTGGTTTCGCCGCGGCATCTTTCTGCCGGGCCGCGCCAGGCGGCCGGCCGCCGGGGAGTAAATGTGGCGGTCAACCGTTGTTCACGGGGTCATCGCCGCCGACCGCTGCCATCATCCGGCGCGGCGAGTATCGGCAGGCGCTTGCCGTCGATGATCAGGTCCGGCCAGCGGGGGCTTTGCAGGGTGAACTCGCCATCCGCTATGGCCTTGGTCCACTGCGCGAAGCGCAGGTTGTGATTGACGGTGGCGACATGGCGCCAGCCGCTGTCATCGGCGGCGAGCACCATGGCACTGGTAACGCCCATCGTATCGTAAGCGGTGAGCAGCAAGGCTTCCTCGCGCCCGTCGTTGTCGAGAT
>JBAZCN010000085.1:0-13578 GCA_041655035.1 Porticoccaceae bacterium
CTTTTCACCGGAATAGAGGACGAGCCGTCCGCTGCTTGATCAATCATCACTTTACTTACCTCGCTCGAGTTATTGGTATAGGTGTGGATCGACGGCCAGCAGCGGGCAAAGGGCAAATGCCGGGGCTACATCCGTCGATACCGGAGCAGTCTAGCGCCCCCCGGAAGTCGGCGCTACGCAAAAACGCGGCGCGCCGATCGGGCCGGAAACCGCGGCAAACCCTTGGTAAGCCCTTGCGACTTGCAAGCCTCAGTCCACGAACCGCCGGGCGTTGCGGAACAACCTCATCCAGGGCCCGTAGGCACCCCACTCGTCCGGGTGCCAGGAGTTGGTGACAGTCCTGAACACCCGCTCCGGATGGGGCATCATGATGGTGGCGCGGCCATCGAGAGAGGTGACGCCGGTGATTCCCAGCGGCGAGCCGTTGGGGTTGGCGGGGTAGGTCTCGGCCACCACCAGGTGATTGTCGATAAAACGGATCGCGGTGGTGCCGCTGTCTTCCAGACGATCGAGAGCGGCATCGCTGGCGAACTCGGCACGGCCCTCGCCGTGGGCCACGGCAATGGGCATGTGGGAGCCGGCCATGCCCGCCAGCAGCACCGAGGGGGTGTCGTCGATGGCCACCAGGGAGAAACGGGCTTCGAACTGCTCCGACAGGTTGCGCACGAAACGCGGCCAATGGTCGGCACCGGGAATCAGCCCCTTGAGATTGGACATCATCTGGCAGCCATTGCATACGCCGAGCGTGAAGCTGTCGTCGCGGTGGAAGAAAGTCTCGAACTGGTCCCGGGCGAGACTATTGAAGAGAATGGTCTTGGCCCAGCCCTCCCCGGCGCCCAGCACATCCCCGTAGGAAAACCCCCCGCAGGCGACCAGGCCCTTGAAACGGCTGAGCTCCACCCGGCGGGCAAGGATATCGCTCATGTGGACATCCACGGCCTCGAAGCCGGCGAGATGGAAAGCGGCGGCCATTTCGACCTGGCTGTTGACGCCCTGCTCGCGGAGGATCGCCACCCGCGGACGGGCCTTGCTGACATAGGGCGCGGCGATATCCTCATCGACATCGAAGGTCAGCGATGCGCTGAGACCCGGATCGTCCTCGAGCAGCGCATCGAATTCCTGGTCGGCGCAATCGGGATTGTCCCGGAGGGCCTGGATGTGATAGCTGGTTTCACTCCACAACCGCTGCAGATGGACACGGCGACCGCTGAACAGCGTCTTGCCGCCCTGGGTCAAGGTGATCTTGTCATCGCCGGCGGGCGCCCCGATGCGGCTCACCAGGCTGCCGATGCCGGCGTCGACGAAACGCTGGACAAAGGCATCGACGCGCTCCGCCGCGACCTGCACCACCGCGCCCAGTTCCTCGCTGAACAGTACCGCCAGGGGATCGCTGCCCAGCCCATCCAGTGCAACCTTGATGCCGGTGCGGCCGGCAAACGCCATTTCCACCAGGGTCACCAGCAGGCCGCCGTCGCTGCGGTCATGGTAGGCCAGCAGTTCGCCGGCGGCCATCGCCGCCTGAATGGCGCCAAAAAACATCTTGAAGCGTTCCGGCGCATCGAGGTCGGGACTGTCGTCCCCCATCTGTCCATAGACCTGGGCGAGGATCGAACCGCCCAGCCGATGCCTGCCGGCGGACAGGTCGATGAGCAGGAGTTCAGTGGCCCCGGCGTCGGTGCGCAGTTGCGGGGTCAGGGTCCTGCTCACGTCGCCGACCGGGGCAAAGGCAGTGATCACCAGCGACATCGGCGCGGTGACCGCCTTGTGCTCGCCCTCCTCCTCCCAGGCGGTGCGCATCGACATCGAATCCTTGCCCACCGGGATGGTGATGCCGAGCCGCGGACACAGTTCCATGCCCACCGCCTGCACGGTGCGGAACAGCTTTTCATCCTCACCGCGGTGGCCTGCGGCGCACATCCAGTTGGCCGACAGTTTGATATTCGACAGCTTGCCGATATTGGCGGCGGCGATATTGGTGATGGCCTCGCCGATCGCCATGCGTCCCGACGCCGGCGCGTCGAGCAGCGCCAGCGGGGTGCGTTCGCCCATCGCCATCGCTTCGCCGGCGGTGCTGTCGTGGCTGATGGTGGTCACCGCGCAATCGGCCACCGGCACCTGCCACGGACCAACCATCTGGTCGCGCGCCACCATGCCGGTGATGCTGCGATCGCCGATGGTGATCAGGAAGCTTTTGCTGGCCACGGCGGGATGGCGCAGCACCCGCTGCACGGCGTCGTCGAGGTGGATGCCCCGGCTGTCGAAAGGCTGCATCGCCGGCCGGTGGCGCGCCGCGCTGCGATGCATCTTCGGCGGCTTGCCAAACAGCACGGACAGCGGCAGCTCGACGGGGCGCGCGTCGAAATGGCGATCATTGACGATCAGCACCCGGTCGTCGACCGATTCTCCGACCACCGCATAGGGGCAGCGCTCCCGCTGGCAAATGGCCTCGAACACCGCCAGATCGGCGGGGCGCACCGCCATCACATAGCGCTCCTGGGCCTCGTTGCACCAGATTTCGAGAGGTGACATGCCGGGCTCGTCGCTGGGGACGTTGCGCAATTCGAAAATGCCGCCGCAACCGCCGTCCTTGACCAGTTCGGGAAAGGCGTTCGACAACCCGCCGGCGCCGACATCGTGGATAAAGGCGATAGGATTTCTGCTGCCCAGTTGCCAGCACTGGTCGATCACTTCCTGGCAGCGGCGCTCGATTTCGGGGTTCTGGCGCTGCACCGAGGCGAAATCCAGGTTCTCGCTGCTCGAGCCCGACGCCATCGACGATGCCGCGCCGCCGCCGAGGCCGATCAGCATCGCCGGACCGCCGAGCACGATCAGCTTGCAGCCGGGCTCGAACGGCGGCTTGTCGATATGTTCTTCGCGGATATTGCCGTAGCCGCCGGCAATCATGATCGGCTTGTGGTAGCCGCGCCGCTCGCCGTCGAAATCCTGCTCGAAGGTGCGGAAGTAACCGCACAGGTTGGGGCGGCCGAATTCGTTGTTGAAGGCGGCGCCGCCGAGCGGCCCGTCGATCATGATATCGAGCGCGTCGACGATGCGGTCGGGCTTGCCGTAATCCAGCTCCCAGGGCTGCTCGAAACCGGGAATCAGCAGGTTCGACACAGTGAAGCCGGTGAGCCCGGCCTTGGGCTTGGAGCCGCGCCCGACCGCGCCTTCATCGCGAATCTCGCCGCCGGAGCCGGTGCCCGCGCCCGGGAAAGGTGCGATCGCGGTCGGGTGGTTGTGGGTCTCGACCTTCATCAGGATGTGGATCGGCTCCTGGTGGAAACCGTAGGCGCGGCTGGCCGGATCCGGGTAGAAGCGCCCCGCCCTGTGGCCGGTCATCACCGCGGCGTTGTCGGCGTAGGCCGAGAGTACGTTGTCGCCGCCCTCCTCGTAGGTATTCTTGATCATCGCGAACAGGGATTTTTCCTGGTCCTCGCCGTCGATGGTCCAGGAGGCATTGAAGATCTTGTGACGGCAGTGCTCGGAGTTCGCCTGGGCGAACATCATCAACTCCACGTCGGTGGGGTTGCGGTCGAGGGCGCTGAAGCTGTCGTTGAGATAGTCGATCTCATCGTCGGCCAGCGCCAGCCCGAGCCCGACGTTGGCCGCGACCAGGGCGCGCCGCCCGCCGTCGAGCACATCGACCGAGGTAACCGGCTTGGGTTCACGGAGGCTGAACAGTTTTTCGCCGTCAGCGAGATGGTCGAAGACCTCTTCGACCATGCGGTCGTGGAGCAAGGGCGCGATCTCCCGGCGCTGGGTGCCGGAACAGGGCACATGGCAGTGCAGGTAATAGGCCAGGCCGCGTTCGATCCTGAGCACCTTGTCGAGCCCGGCGTTGCGGGCGATGTCGGTCGCCTTGCTCGACCACGGCGAGATGGTGCCGGGCCGCGGCACCACCAGGAACAGGCTGCCGTCCTGAGCTTCCAACGCCAGCCTGGGCCCGTAGCGAAGCAGGGCTTCGAGGGTTTTCTGCTCACCGCTGGTCAGCGGCGCTGCAATCGCCACGAAATGTACGTACTCGGCGTACAGGGAATGAATATCGGGATTGATTTGCTGCAGGGTGTCGAGCAGTTTTTGCTTGCGGAAGGAAGATAGTGCCGGCGCGCCTCGCAGGGTCAGCATGATTCTGGGATCTCGTCTCGGGGCTTGGGAAGGCCGCCATTGTACTGGAATTACCCTGCTAGTTCAGCACTGCAGGCGGTTTTGGCCAGCGCCGGCACCACCCTGCGGGACGGCGGCGGGAACGAATCCGGTTGCCACCCTCCGGCGGGCCAACTACCCTTCCGCCATCGATGGCAACGGCGGAAGCAATGAGGCCGAGAATTACAGGAATCCACCATACCGGTCGCCGCGCCGTTCTCGGTCCGACGCTGCTCTACCTGATGGCGCTGTTGACCACCAGCCGGGAGATGTCCGGACTCGACGCCGTGCTGGCCAGGGGTGAACTGCGCCTGGTGACCCGTCCCGGTCCGATCGCCTACTACGAAGATGCCCGCGGGCCCAACGGTTTCGAATATCTGCTGGCGAAAAAGTTCGCCGATTCACTGGGTGTCGAACTCAAGGTCACCACCGCGGATACCCTGGCCAACGTCTACCACATGCTCGGCGGCCCCAATGCCGACTTCGCCGCGGCCACGCTCAGCGTCACCCCCTATCGCCGCGACCACGCGCGCTTTTCCGATGCCTATGGAACCACCGTGCAGAAGGTGCTGTACCGGCGGGGAACCCAGCCGCCGGCCAGCATCGAGGAACTCGTCGACCGGCAGGTGGTGGTGGTCGCCGACAGCTCCCACGAAGAACGCCTGGCAGACCTGCTGGCCGACTATCCGCAGCTCCGCTGGCAGCGCGAGCCGGGAGCCGACATGGCCGATCTGATGGAGATGGTCCACAGCGGCGAGGCCGAGTTCGCGATCATCGACGACACCACCTACGGCGCCCACCAGAACTTCTATCACAACGCCCGGGCCGCCTTCGAGATCAGCGAACCGCAGCCGCTGGCCTGGGCCTTCCCGCGCCACGGCGACGACAGCCTGGCGCGGGCCGCCAACGCGTTTTTCACCACGCTCCGGGAAAGCGGCTATCTCGACGAACTGAAAATCCGTTTTTTCACCGGCATTGAGGACTTCTCGGTGTCCAGCTCGCAGGTGTTTTTCAAGCTGGTGGCGAGCCGCCTGCCGGTATTCGAGGAGTTGTTCAAAACCGTCGCCCAGGAAACCGCCATCGACTGGCACCTGTTGGCCGCCATCGCCTACCAGGAATCCCATTGGAATCCGGCCGCGGTGTCCCCCACCGGCGTCAAGGGGCTGATGATGCTGACCCGCAACACAGCCAGGGAAGTGAAGGTGGTGGACCGCACCGATCCCGAACAGAGCCTGAGGGGCGGCGCCCAGTACTTTCTCCACCTCAAAAAGCGCATCGACGAGCGTGTCAGCGAACCCGACCGCACCTGGTTTGCCCTTGCCGCCTACAATATCGGCCTCGGCCACCTGGAGGACGCCCGCCTCCTCACCCAGCGCCTCGGCAAGAATCCCAACCACTGGCAGGATGTGCAGGAACATCTCCCGCTGCTCCAGAAGCGCCAGTACTACCGCACCGTCCGCTATGGCTACGCCCGGGGCAACGAGGCGGTGATCTTTGTGCGCAACATCCGCAAGTACCTGCGCATCCTGCAGTGGCGCAGCACCGAGGAAAACCGCCGCGAAAGCCGCGACCAGCCGGCGCTGGAAATGGCGCCGCAAAAATGGGATCTGCGCAGCTTCCAGACGCTGTAGCCGGTGACCCCGGCAGCATGGCAAGGGACTGTATATAAAACCAGTATTGATCTATGATCCGGCCATGACCCGCAAGATCATCCACTGCGACGCCGACTGTTTTTTCGCCGCCATCGAGATGCGCGACGATCCCCGGCTGCGCCATCGGCCGATGGCCGTGGGCGGCTCGCCGGAACGCCGCGGCGTGATTTCCACCTGCAACTACGAAGCGCGCCGCTATGGCGTACGCTCCGCCATGGCCTCGCGCACCGCCCTCAAGCTCTGTCCCGACCTGCTGATCGTGCCCCACAGCATCGACAAGTACCGCGCCGCGGCACGGACCATGCGGGATATCTTCCACGACTACACCGAACTGGTGGAGGCAGTGTCCCTCGACGAGGCCTACCTCGACGTCAGCAACAGTCCCCACCACGGCGGCAGCGCCACCCGCATTGCCGCGGAGATCCGCCACCGCATCGCCGACAGCCTCGACATCACCGTGTCGGCGGGCGTGGCGCGCACCAAGTTCCTGGCCAAGATCGCCAGTGAATGGCACAAGCCCGACGGCCTGTTCGCCATCACGCCGGTGATGGAAGACGACTTTATCCCGCAGTTGCCGGTCACCGCCATCCCCGGCGTCGGCAAGGTCACCGCGCAGAAGCTCGATCTCCTCGGCATCACCCGCTGCCGCGATCTCGCCCTGTCGCCCCGGGACGAACTGATCCGCCACTTCGGCGTCTTTGGCACCCGCCTCTACGAATTCGCCCGGGGCATCGACGAGCGCCAGGTCAAACCCGACCGGCAGCGCAAATCCCTCAGCGTGGAGCATACCTACCCGCACGATCTGGTCACCGCCGCCGCTTGCCAGCAACACCTCGAAAGCCTGTATATCGACCTCTGTCAGCGCCTGGCAACGCTCAAGGGCGAGCACCGGATAGCGCGATTGTTCATCAAGATCAAGTTTGCCGACTTCACCGCCACCAGCCTCGAGACCGCCGGTCAAAGTCCGCGGCTCTCGACCTTTCGCCACCTGCTGGACAATGGATTCGAGCGCGGTAACCGCCCGGTCCGGCTGCTGGGGGTGGGGATACGGTTCGAGGCCGGCCCGGATGGTGGCGCCATGGCGCAATTACCGCTGTTTCCGGTATCTCCTGCCATCGCCGGCGAACATCACCACGAGACCTGTGCCTTTACTTGAATGTATTTTATAGAACGGTTACAAATAGCACCGCGAAATTCTCGAGGCCGACAGCGGCCCGACAATAACAAGATAATCCAGGGGGATCGGGATCATGGAGGTCGGACGCGCCGTTGCCCGGCTTTGCCTGGCACTCACACTGTTGCTATCAATCGTGCCGCCGCTCCACGCCCTGGAACTCAACGGTATCGCATCGTTCAGCGAACTGGGCGGCGAAATCTACCTCGCCGCGCTCTTTGTCGATACCGCAACCAGCGACCCGGCCGCGCTGTTCGCCGACAGCCGCGAACGCAAGATGGAAATCCGCTTTAGCGACAGGATGTCCAAGCGGCGCTGGACCACCAGTTGGATGCAGAGCATCGCCATCAACAACGATCGCGTCGACCTGGTCAAGGCCGTCGATGAACTCTCACAGATTTTCTCATCCTTTGCCGACAACCTGCTCCCCGGCGACAGAGTGGAAATCCATTTTGTCCCAGGCCTGGGCACCGCCATCCGGATCAACGGCGTCACCCTCGCGAGCGGCAAGTCGCTCCGGGCCTTCAACCTGTTCCTGTCTTCGTGGATCGGTGCGGTGCCTCCCTCCAGTCAATTCAGAAATGCGCTGCTCGGCAAGGAGGACTCCTCGGCCAACAGGGAGCGTTTTGCCGCCATCGGGCCCGCTCCCGCCCGAGTCGCGGCGGTCGCCGGCTGGACTCCAGCCGATATCCCGGAGGCTGCACCGCGGCCCGCCGAGGCCCGTTCGGGAGAGGCTGTGGACAGGCCCGGCGGCGCGGTGGCCAGGGTCGACGCCGGCGGCCACAAGACCATCGCCCCGCTGCCACAGTCCCGGCGGGCCGAGCAGCGCGGCGATGGCAAGGACTCCACCCCCGACCTGTCGGCAAGAGCCATCCTCGCCCAGCAGGATTACTCGATGGGCCTGATCCGCAAGATCTACAGCAGCCTCCAGTATCCGGTCATGGCGGTCAAGCGCGGCCAGGAAGGCACCGTGCGAATCAGTCTGATGGTGGCCCGCGACGGTTCCCTGCGCAGCATGAGACTGTTCAACGAAGCCAGATACAACATTCTCAACCGCGAGGCGGTGCGCGCCATCGAGGCGACCTTCCCCTTCGATCCCATTCCCGCGACCATCCGCCAGGCGCCGCTCGAGATCATGGTGCCGATCACCTTCAAGCTGGAAAAGTAACGACAGGCAGCCGACTCCGGTGCCCGCCTGGCGGTGGTGCTACCGCTCGCCCGGGCGGCCGCCGCCATCGTTGTCCGCGCTTTTCAGCTCGTCGAGCAACTCGGCGATCTGGCGCATCCCCTCCGGGGAGAACAGCAGCCCCTTGCCGCCCCGGTATTCCTTTGCGGTGATGACGATACAGCGGCGCTGGACCTCGGCAAGCTCGATGTCGTGGCGAATGGGAATCCCGACGAAGACATCCCAGTCCGACGCCGAGGCCCGGCCATCCACCACCATCTGCAGCAGTATCACCAGATTGCGCCTTTCGAGCCGATAGACAGGCACCCCGCAGCGGGCAAACACCAGCAGCGTGATCAGCACGATCACAAAGGTGAACGCCAGGGTGACTACGAATACCATTCAACCCCTCCCGGCAACGGCCCGGCTCAGAAACGCTCGAGCAACCACCACAATACCACCGGAATCACCAGTGCCGACGACATCGTGGAAATTACCACACCGCTGGCGACCGCGCCGGGATCGCGATTGTGTTTCAAGGCAAACAGGTAGTTGAACACGGCCGACGGCATGGCGAATTGCAGGATCAGGATTTTCGCGGCCAGGCCCTCGATTCCGAGCAAGGTCACGGCGGCCAGGCTGACCGCGACGCCGCCCGGGATACGCACGGCGCTGATCAACAGCCCGGTGCGCCAGTTGCCGGCGGCGAGGTTGGCCAGCGATACCCCGAGGGTGATCAGCATCAGCGGAATGGTGATGCCCGCCAGCAACTGGGTGGCATTGGCGATGGCCGGCGGCAACTTCCAGCCGGTGATGATCAGCAGTACCGCCACCAGGGTGCCGTAGATCAGCGGCTGGCGGCCCAGCATCCCAAGGCGCCGCGCCAGATTGCCCTCCCGGCCGAGCACCAGGTCGCTGCTGGTGAACTGGATCAGCGAGGTCATCACGAAAATGACCAGAGTGAGAGCAAGTCCCGCTTCGCCGAAGGCAAAAAAACTCAACGACAGCCCCATATTGCCGACGTTGGGCAGTACCATTGGCAGCGCCAGCGCCAGACTCTTGCGCATCAGCGTCAGCACCACCAGCGCCAGCACCAGGGTGCCGGCGAGGATCAGCAGGGTATGCCCGGCCATCAGCAGGAAGTCTTCGGTAGCCATGTCGCCGCCGTCGATGGTCGAAACGATCAGGCAGGGGGCGCCGATGGTGATCACCAGGCGGGTGACGAACTCCGTCGCGTAGGCCGTCGCGCTTTTACCCCACCAGTAACCGATGGCGATACAGATGGCCACCGGTGCGACCACGTTTAATAAGACGTCAAACATGCGTTTTCTGAGCCATAATTGCGAGGTGGCCCGGCGCGGCGGCAGCCGGCCCTGAACGGTTTACAAAATGTACCGGGAAGTGGAACATAAGCCCGTTGCGCCGATCCAATGGTCGTGGCTTTGATTGAAAATAACGATACCCTGCGATGACGATGATGACCCAGTCAGCAATTCACGTACATCATGATATCAGCTTGCCCCGATGGCTTGGACTGATCGCCGCACTGATGATGGCTCTGCCTTCCCCGGTTGCCGGCGCGGCCACGCCGGGCGACGACCTCCTGGTCGATATCCCCCGCCGCCAGGCGCTGAATTCAGCCGCCATCCGGGAAGATGATCAGGCGCCGCCAGCCGGCGACCCGGCCACGGATAGGGCTGATCTCCAGGCCATCGACAGGATGCCGTTGGACGAAGACGCCGAGGCCGGCGACATGACCATCGACGTGACTCCCGCGGATCTGCTCGCCGCCTATCAGCACCAGATCGATGCCCAGCAGACTCTCCACGGCACCTACGATCCCGGTGTCGGCGAGTCGCTGGCGGCAATGGCGCGACTGCTGCAAGTGCAGGGCGACCACGACGGCGCGCTGATGGCCTATCAGCGCGCCATGCATATCCAGCGCGTCAACAACGGCATCTACAGCCTTGGCCAGGAACCGATGCTGCGCGGCATGATCGACTCCTACCTGGCCCGCAACGACACCGAGAGTGTCGGCCAGCACCTCGACCAGTTGCTCTGGCTCTACGTCAAAAGCTACGGCCAGGGCGACCCGCGGATACTGCCACTGGTGACGGAAATCAGCGAGTGGCATCTCCAGGCCTACGACCAGAACCCCAGTCGCAAGAGTCTCTATCATCTGGTCCGCGCCCATAGACTGGTGGCCAGCGCCATCGATCTGGTCAGCCACCAGGTCGGTGGCGGCACTCTGACGGTGCTGCCCTTGCTGCGCAATCTGGTGGTCACCAACTTCTACCTCGCCGACCACCAGCGCCGCTATCCGGTGGGCAGCAGCGAGGGGTTCTCGTTCCGCACCAATACCAGCCCCATGGCCGAACCGCTGTCCCAGGAGGAACTCCTGGTGATCAACAGTTACCAGAACGGCCGCCGCGCCCAGGAACAGATCGTGGCCACCCTGTTCAACAATCCCGAAGCCACCAACACTGACAGGATCCAGGCGCTGGCCGAACTCGGCGACTGGTATCTGCTGTTTGGTCGCGTCACCTCGGCCCAGGAGGCGTACCGCAAGGCCTGGCAGGTTGCCATGACGGACCCGGAACTCACCGGCAAACTGGACACCGTGTTCGGCAGCCCGCGGGTCATCTCCTTGCAACCCAGCCGCCTGCCCCGGCGCGGCCTTGCCCCGGCCGATGGCGACGCCGCCCAGGTGGTCGCCCGGCTCACCGTCAATGCCCGCGGCGAAGTCAAGGATGCGGATATCGTCGAGCTCGACTCCGTCGACGACCCCAGTGTCAGCCAACTGGTGACGCAGGAATTGAAGAAGCTCCGTTTCCGCCCCCGCATCGTCAATGGCGAGATGGTGGCCAGCAATGACGTACCCTTTGCCCTGCCGCTGCTGGCAGCCGATTGAGGTTCCACCCGATGAAGTACCCCTGCCTTGCCCTGACCCTCGCCACCCTGGTGCTGGCCGGCTGCCAGACCCAGCAGCAGTCCTCGCAGTCCAGCAGCCAGTCGTCGAGCCAAAGTTCAGCGGGCCAGAGCTCTCCTAGCCAGAGCTCATCCAGTCAGAGCTCTTCTAGCCAAAGCTCTTCAAGTCAAAGCTCGCCGGGTCAAGGCACGTCGAAACAGAGCTCTTCAAGCCAAAGCCCGGCGGCGTCGAGCCCGGCGAGCTCCGCCGATCGAAGTTCGCCAGCGGGCGGCGAGCCGACGACCGCCGCCTCGCCCGCCGGGCAGCAGGCCACTCCCGGATGGGATACCTCCACCGGCGGCCTCCCGCCTGCCACCGGCAGCGCGGGCGGAAGCGAAGCCGCCGCGGGTGATGAAGAGCTGACTTCGAGCGCCGGCACCGGCCTGCCGGCGGGCGGCGGCACGGATGGCGGCATGACAGGTACCGACAGCGGCGCGCCGGGCGCTGGCGGCGCCAGAACCGCCGGCGAAATCATCGAGGGCCTCGATGGCCAGTTGAACGACTCGATGGCGGTGTTCGACGGTATGATCCTCACCGAACGGGCCGCCGCCGCGGCGATGGCCGACAGCGCCCTGAGCGATGGCTCGACGGCCGGCGCCGGAGGCCATGATGGCGATGGTGACGAGGGCGATTTTGGCGGCAGTGGCCCGCTGTTCGAAGAGGGCGACCTCAGTGAAGGCAGTGGTATCGGCGGCCAGGGCGGCGACGCCGTTGGCGACGCTGGCGGTGGCGGCATCGGCGGCGAGGACAACGGCATGGACGGTGAACAGCCTGGTACCGTGGCCGCCATGCCCGGCGGGCCGGGCCTATCCGGCAAGGGCAAGGGCGACGGCACCGTGCCGCCCGACCTGGTGGATGGCAGTGACGACGATATCGTCGCCCGCCAGATCCGCGAGGCCGCCATCAACGAAAAGGATCCCGCGCTCAGGGAAAAACTCTGGGACGAATACCGCAAGTACAAAAGAGGCAGCTGATCTCCGATGACCCAGGCATTGCGCATTACACTGTACCGCTCGCTGATCGCCCTGTTGCTCGGTGCAAGTCTCGCGGGGTGCGGCACCACCACGGTCAAATCCACCACCTTTACACCGCTCGACCAGCAGACCGCGGCGATCCCCGAGGCGGAGTTGCTGGATGTCGGGGTGATTCCCTTCGATCCCGGGCTCGATACCCGGAAGGACGACGAGATGGTGCGCGCCGAGGTGCGCAACGCCGAATCCCGCTACCTGGCGAGCCAGCTGGTGGCAACCCTGCAAAGCAGCAATGCCTGGGGACCGGTGCGGGTGGTTCCCGACCGGGAGACCGTGGTCGACCTCTACGTGTCCGGCACCATCCTCCACTCCGACGGCGAGCGCCTGGAACTGGCCGTCACCGCCAGTGACAGCAGCGGCAAACGATGGCTCGACAAGACCTACGAAGAAGTGGCCAGTGTCTATGCCTACGACAACCGCCGCAGCCAGGCCCGGGACCCTTTCCAGGGGCTGTTCAATCGCGTCGCCAATGATCTGCTCAAGGCTCGCAGCGGCTTGCCGGCGGGCCGTGCGGAAACCTTGCGCACCATCTCGGAACTGCGCTTCGCCCGGGATTTTGCCCCCGAAGCCTATGCTCGCCACATCCAGGAAAACCGCAAGGGCGAACTGGAAATCAGTCGCCTGCCCGCCAGCAACGACCCGATCATGGAACGCATCCAGCGCATCCGCGAGCGGGACTATCTGTTTGTCGATACCCTGCAGGAACACTACGATGCCTTTCAGCGGCGCATGGATGCCCCCTACCAGAGCTGGCGCGCCGAAAGCTACGATGAGGTCATCGCCGCCCGCCAGTTGAAACGGCAATCCACCGCCCGTATGGTGGGCGGTATCGCGGCGGTGGCCGGCGGCATACTCGCCGCCGGTTCGAGCGACGGTTCCGCCCGGGTCGGCGGGCTGATGGCCGCCGGCGCCGGCGGCATGCTGATCAAGAATGCCCTGGGCAAGCGCCAGGAGGCACAGATGCACATCGAAGCGCTGGCGGAGCTGGGGGAATCCCTCGAAATCGCCATCGAACCACAGGTCATCGAACTGGAGGACAGGACCATCACCCTTACCGGCAACGCCCAGGCCCAATACGCCCAATGGAAAGAAATCCTCAAACAGATATACGATGCCGAGCGCGGCATACAGCCCGCGACCCAATAATCAATAGAAACCGACAGCCAGCACCGACAGACAGGCCCAAGCAGTATGGTTGATCCAAGGCCCTTCGACAAAATCCAGCCCGTTGCCATCGATCTGACCCACCCGGAAAAGCGGGCTCCCGCGACCCCCGGGCAGGTCGGCGGCGGGCGCGCAAGCCGGCGCCGCTGGGGGCTGCCGGTGGCGGGAGCCGTGGTGGTGCTGGCTCTCGGCGTGCTGTTCCTGGCCCCGGAGTGGCTCGTCCCCGAGCGCCAGCCGCTGCCCCCCGCGCCGCCGCCCGCCCCCCCCGCGGCGCGGCCGGA
>JBAZCN010000086.1:0-13558 GCA_041655035.1 Porticoccaceae bacterium
GGTGAAAACCCTGTGGCATCAGGCGCTGGCCAGTGGCGGGCCATTCAGCGCCGAGGTGCGGCTGCGCCGCCACGACGGGGCCTACCGCTGGCACCTGCTGCGCGCCAGCCTGGTCAGCGCGGACGATGGCAGCCCGCTCAAATGGTATGGCACCACCATCGAGATCGACGACGAGCGCCGCCGGGGCAAGGAGTTCGAGGTGATCGCCCAGCGTCTTCACACCACTCTGGAGAGCATCACCGACGGCTTCATGACCCTCGATCGCGATTGGCGCTTCACCTTCATGAATTCGCGGGCGCAGAGCATCACCCGTCTGCGCAGTGAGGAAGTGCTTGGCAAGGTCCTCTGGGATGTCGTGCCGGGAGTGGTGGGAACGGTGTTCGAGGAACGGTTCCGGCGGGCCGTGGACGAGCAGGTCTCGCTGGCGTTCGATGCCTATTACCAGCCCCTCGAGCTGTGGGTGGACGTCAAGGCCTATCCCTCCGAGGAAGGGCTGGCGATCTACTTCCACGACCACAGCGTCAGGCGCAAGCTCGAACAGCAACTGCGCGAATCCCAGCGCCTGGAGGCCGTGGGCCATCTCACCGGTGGCATGGCCCACGATTTCAACAATCTGCTCACGGTGATTCTCGGCAATGCCGAGATTCTCGGGGAGACCTTGCCGAAGGACTCCCCGCTCCACAACCTCGCCCAAATGGTCGTTGTCGCCGCCGAACGCGGTGCCGACCTCACCCAGCGGCTGCTGGCCTTTGCCCGCCGCCAGCCCCTGGAGCCCGAGGTGCTCGACATCAACCAACTGATCAACAACCTCGACGGCCTGTTGCGGCGTACGCTCGGCGGCTATATCGACATCGAATGGGTGCGTGCGCCGGCGTTGTGGCCGGCGCTGGTGGACCCGGCGCAGCTCGAGAGTGCGGTGCTCAATCTCGCCATCAATGCCCGGGACGCGATGTCGGGAGGAGGGCGGCTGACCATCGAAACCGCCAATACCCGGCTCGACGACGACTACGTGCGTGGCCATGTCGATCTCAAGGCCGGCCAATACGTGATGGTGGCCGTTTCCGATACCGGCAGCGGCATCGCACCGGGCAATCTGCGCCGGGTGTTCGAGCCGTTTTTTACCACCAAGGAGGTGGGCAAGGGCACCGGGCTCGGTCTCAGCATGGTGTTCGGCTTCGTCAAGCAGTCGGGGGGCCATATCAACATTTACTCCGAGGAAGGAGAGGGCACCACGGTCAGGATGTACCTGCCGCGGGCCTTCGGCGAAGGTCGCAGCCCGCCCAGCGAGGGCGAAGAAGTAACCGCGACCGGCGGCGATGCGGTAATCCTGCTGGTGGAGGACGACGATCTGGTGCGCGACTACGCCAGTCAGCAACTGATCGACGCCGGCTACCAGGTGCTGTGCGCCGTCACCGGCCGCGAGGCCCTGGCGATCCTCCAGTCCAGACAGGATATCGATTTGCTGTTCACCGACGTGGTGATGCCGGGCGGCATGAGCGGCCGCGAGCTGGCGGACCGGGCGCAGGAAATCCACCCCTCGCTGCGAGTGCTGTACACCTCGGGATATACCGAGAACGCCATCGTTCACCACGGCCGGCTCGATCCGGGCGTCCAGTTGCTCAACAAACCCTACCGGCGGGCACTGCTGCTGGACAAGGTGCGCCAGGTACTGGGCTAGCATCGCCGGTGCGCCTCCTGCGTCGGCACACCCTATGAAGGCGCATTGGTTATGGAAGGGCATAGGGTGTGCCGAGGAACGAAGCGCACCATTGGGGCAGCCATCGCCGGTGCACCTCCTGCGTCGGCACACCCTATGAAGGCGCATTGGTTTTGGAAGGGCATAGGGTGTGCTGAGGAACGAAGCGCACCATTGGGGCAGCCATCGCCGGTGCGCCTCCTGCGTCGGCACACCCTATGAAAGCGCATTGGTTTTGGAAGGGCATAGGGTGTGCCGAGGAACGAAGCGCACCACAGGAGCTACTACCGAAACGTCAACACCCAGGCCCAGAACTCGCGGGAAAGTTTATCAGGCGCCCGCGGTGGTGCGCCTGGCCTCCATGTCCAGCCACGCCTCGGCATCCGAACCCCACATCGGCTGCGCAATGTGGTAACCCTGGGCAAGATCGCAACCCTCGCCCCTCAAGAATTCCAGGGTCGCCTGGTTTTCGACCCCTTCGGCCACCACCTTGAGGCCGAGGCTCTGGCCCAGATCGATGATCGAGCGCACCACAGTGCGCGATTCAGCGGATTCAATCAGGTTCATGACAAAGGACTTGTCCACCTTGATTTCGGAGAACGGCAGCCTCACCAGTTGGATCATCGAGGAAAACCCGGTGCCGAAATCGTCGATCGACAGGTTGAAGCCTTTCATTCGCAACCGCGTGAGCAAATCCAGGGAGGCCACGGGATCCTCCATGGCGCTGGTCTCGGTAATTTCGAAGATGATCCGCTGGGTGTCGATGCCCAGCTTCGCACACCAGTTTGCCACCCGGTCGGCGAGCTCCGGCTCGTGGAGGCTGCGGGCGGAGAGGTTGATTGACAGGGTGCTGCTGGCGAGGTCGGGCCTCGACCGCCGCGAGGTCGAGGGGCAGCCCGTTGCCGTGGTGAACTTGACGAACCAGGCGAGCGACTGTTCCATGACCACGTCGGTGAGGGCGTTGATCAGTCCATGCTCCTCGGCAAAGGGCACGAACCGGTCTGGCTGGATCACTCCGTGCAGCGGGTGGTGCCAGCGCACCAGGGCCTCGAAGCCGGCCAGCCGGCCACTGGCGCATTCGATCTTGGGTTGATAGGCAATGACCAACTGGTGCCGGTTGATGGCCTTTTCGAGTTCCGCCACGGTGACCTGGTAGTGAGGCGAGGCCATGGGCTGATTGGCGGGCTGGGCCCGCACACTGTCGTCGTGGGACAGCAGCGCGCGGAGAGCCGATGGCGAAAAGGGCTTGGACAGCACACCGCTGATGTTGAGCCCGTGTGCCGCAGCGGAACGGCCGGCGGCATCGAGAATCCGGCTGCCGACGCCGCTGGTGATGATGATCTGGGCACGACAGCCGCGGCGGGCGAGCTCTGCAATCACCTCGACACCGTCCATCCGCGGCATGACCAGATCGAGGGCGATATGAGTGGGCTGCCACTCGCCGAGCAGGCGGAAGAACTCCTCGGGGGTTTCGGTGGCGACGGACTCGAGGCGCGCGCTTTCGGCAATGAACTGGATGGTCTGGCCGATTTCGGGGTCGTCATCGAGAATCAGCAGGCGTCTATGATTCATTGCATCATTCCTTGTATTCCCTGTTCCGGTGGCATGGGGTAGAGCACGAATTTTCCTGGCCGGTTCAAATGTATTCAACAGGTTTACTCTGAGATCGAGGCGGCCACGTGGGTGGAGGCGTTTTCAGTATAGTCAGAGCCAAAGCGGATTGTTCGGCCAAACGGACTGTCCCGTAGCCGGCGCCTGCCGGCCCCTGTTCCCCTGGTATCGGCCAGACTCTTTTTGTTGGCCTCTGACCCAGGCCACAGGGATTGCTCACGATTCTGCACATTATAGCCGAGACGGAATGGTAGATCGTCAACATTGTGGTTCTGGTCCAGTGGCGTGCAATCACCGCCGCTGGCCACTCGGGCAGACGATACCGAGCAAGAAAAGCCAGGAAACATATGCCAAGTCAGCAAAAGGGATTGATAGAGAAAATAAGAACCACTATCATTGCGAAAGTTTTGCCCAAGATCTGGGTTTGACCTAACAAGAGAGGGGAATATCAAGCGTGTCCGAGCTACTGAAATTGAAGAAACTGGCGATGGCGGTTGGATTGGGGAGTGCAACTTTTGGCATTGCCGCAGAACAATTGGTCGAGCTGGAAAAAATGGTGATATCAGCCGCCGGCTTTGAACAAAAGATAACCGATGCGCCTGCCAGCGTCACGGTGGTGAGCCGCCAGGAGCTGGAAAGCAAGCCCTTTGCCGGTCTGGCCGATGCCCTGCGGGATATCGAAGGTATCGACGTGGGCAGCAACATGGACAAGAACGGCAACATCAGTATCACCATGCGCGGCCTGCCGCCGGAGTACACACTGGTGCTGTTCAATGGTCGTCGGCAGAGCGATATCGGCGATATAGGCCCCAATAATTTCGGCAACAGCCAGTTCATGTATATGCCGCCCCTGTCGGCCATCGAGCGCATCGAGGTTGTACGCGGCCCGATGTCGACCCTCTACGGCGCCGATGCCATCGGCGGCGTGATCAACATCATCACCCGCAAGGTGGCCAAGGAGTGGGGCGGTTCGATCTCCACCGGCGCCACCATCCAGGAAGATTCCCAGTTTGGTGACGACAAAAAAGTCGATCTTTATCTCTCCGGCCCGCTGGTCGAAAACCTGCTCGGCGTTGCCGTGCGTGCCAGTGGCTACGACCGCGACGAAAGTGAACCGGGTTACAGTGCCGGCCGGCTGCCGCTGCCGGATGGCGGCTTCTTCGAGGACAGCGGCAACTTTGGTGACAAGAAAGTGGTTGCGGCGCGCAACTGGAATGGTGGCATCACCTTCAACCTGACACCTTTCGAAAACCATGACTTCACCTTCGAATACGATATCGCCAAGCAGCGCTACGACAATACCGAGGGCCAGACCGGCACCCTGGACAGCATCGAGAGTCTGTGGCGCCAGGGCAGCGGCGCCCAGGCCGGCATCATCCAGCCCCGGGTCGGCTATGCCGAATACCAGCGGGTCGAGCGCGAGCAGTTCGTCCTGTCCCACAGTGGTCGCTGGAGCTTTGGCAACACCGAGACCAGCCTGACCCGCAGCACCAGCACCAACTTTGGCCGCTCCCTGCCGCTCACCGTGCAGGAGCGCGGCGAACTGCAGGATATCTGGGATCAGGCCAAGCTCGACCAGGGCGTCGACGGCAATCGCGCACCGGCCCTCACCCCGGAACTCCAGGCCCTGGTCGGTGGCCTGTTCCTGCCCAGGGAGCGCCGCGAACTGGAAATCAGTAACTGGATTTTCGATACCAAACTGGATATGTCGATCGGCAATCACCTGCTGGCGGTAGGTGGCCAGGTTTTCCATGCCGAGATGGAAGACGGGGTATTCGGCATGTTTGGTGACGGTTTCCGCGACGGAACGGTACAGGATCACGAGCAGTGGGCGCTGTTTGTCGAGGACAACTGGGATATTCTCGAGGACCTGACCCTGACCCTCGGCGCCCGCTACGACGACCACAATATCTTCGGTGGCCAGGTGAGCCCTCGGGGTTATCTCACCTACCGCGCGACACCGGCATGGACCTTCAAGGGCGGGGTGAGCACCGGCTACAAGACCCCCAAGCCCAATGACCTGTTCCCCGGCATCACCGGCTTTGGTGGCCAGGGCGTGAGTCCGATGGTCGGCACGCCAGACCTCGATCCCGAAACCAGCGTCAACTACGAAGTCGCGGCATACTACGACGGCCCCAATGGCCACGGCTTCAACGTCACCCTGTTCCGCAACGATTTCGAAGACAAGATCAGCCGCACCGACAATGCCCCGAACTGCTATGACACCAGCGGCACGCAGGTACTGAGCGGCAACTGTGTCGATATCGGTCCGGGCTGGGCCGAGCTGGGCTACACCACTTTTACCCAGTACCAGAACGTGGACAAGGCGACCACCACTGGCGTCGAAATCGCCGGCCGCACCCGGCTCACCGATACCTTGACGCTGAAAGGCAACTACACCTACACCGACAGCGAGCAGCGCAGTGGGCCGGATAAAGGCCTGCCGCTGGTCAACACCCCGGAGCACATGGCCAATGCCACCCTCAGCTGGCAGGCGCTCGACAGGCTGAGCCTGTCGCTGATCGCCGAGCTGCGCGACGAGCGCTACCGCGGAGTGGCCGCCGCCTCGGGTCCGCAACAGGAGACCAAAAAGCTGTATTACAAGGACTACGCCATTTATCATCTCGGGGCGCGCTATGAGTTCAGCAACCAGCTGAGTTTCAATGCCCGGGTCAACAATCTGCTGGACGAGGATCTCTCGGGCCGCAGCTGTGATCTGACTGTGGCGGGAGACACCTACACCTGTGCCAACGACTACAACGTCACCGAAAAGGCCAGGAGCTTCTGGTTGTCAGCCGATTACCGTTTCTGATTGAGGAGTCCCGCGTCTAGTGATGATGACCAGAACCACCCGCCCGCGCGGGGTTTTCGGCACTGTTCGCCAGTGGCACTGGATCAGTTCGGCACTGTGCCTGATCGGCATGCTGCTGTTCGCCTTGACCGGGATAACCCTCAACCATGCGGCGGCCATTTCCGCCGAGGCCAAGGTGCGCACCGTCGAGCTGGTCGTGCCCGCCGAGGTGCTGGCCAGCCTGACGGGCCCCGAGGGTGGCGAAGGGCCCCTGCCCGCCGGTTTGCGCAAGTGGCTGGCAGATCGACACGGCCTCTTGGTCCCAGCCGACGCGGCGGGAGAGTGGGACGACATGGAAGTCTATGTGTCGCTGCCCCGACCCGGCGGCGATGCCTGGCTGAGCCTCGATCTCGACAGCGGCGAGCTGCTCTACGAGCGCACGGATCGCGGCTGGATCTCCTATCTCAACGATCTGCACAAAGGGCGCAACACCGGACTGGCCTGGAGCTGGTTCATCGACATTTTTGCCGTTGCCTGCGTGGTATTCTGTCTTTCCGGCCTGCTCTTGCTCTATCGCCATACGGGAACGCGCCCGTCCACCTGGCCGCTGGTCGGGATGGGGCTGGTGATTCCGTTGCTGCTGGTCGTGCTCTTCGTCCACAGTTGAATCTTCTGCGGTAACTTTTGAGGTAACAATGAAAAAATCCCTATCGGTACTGCTGCTGGCGCTGGCCGCGACATCCGCCCAGGCCGGCAATCTCGACGTCAGCGTGGAGATCCCCAGGCTCGACGTGGCGGAATATCATCGCCCCTATGTCGCCCTGTGGCTCCAGCAGAACAGCCAGGTCACCAATCTGGCGGTGTGGTATGACGTCGGTTTGAAGGAAGGCAAAGGCCAGGAGTGGCTGAAGGATATACGCCAGTGGTGGCGGCGCAGCGGCCGCGGACTGGAGTTCCCCATCGATGGTGTCACCGGCGCCACCCGCGCCCCGGGCACCCACACAATCACCTTCGACACCGCCGCCCAACCCCTGGCGGATCTGCCTCCCGGCGACTACCAACTGGTGGTGGAGGCTGCGCGGGAAGTGGGTGGCCGGGAACTGGTCAGCATTCCATTCACCTGGCCGCTGACGGAGGCGCAAACCCTCGATGCCCGCGGTAGCGAGGAACTGGGGGCTGTGCAGTTGCGCTTGACCCCCTGATCAGGCCGCACTGCCGATGTGCAGTGCATTAACCTCCGGGAACGCTAACAGTTTCCAGGACAACTGCCGCGAAACGGCAATTCTCAAGAACCTACGATACGGAACGAAAATCATGAAAAACAAAATCCCGATGCTCGCCACCCTGACCCTGGCCATGGCACTGCCCCTGGCGGCCGAAGCCCACCGTGCCTGGATCGTCCCTGCGGCCACGGTGCTGTCCGGCGACGACCCCTGGGTGACCTTCGACGCCGCCATTTCCAACGATATTTTCCATGCCGATCACGCCGCCATGCGCATCGAAGGGCTGTCGGTGGTGGCGCCCGACGGCGGTGCGGCTGCGCTGGAAAACGGCCACACTGGCAAATACCGCAGCACGTTCGATCTCAATCTCAAGCAGCCCGGCACCTACAAGGTGTTCACCGCTTCGGGCGGTCTGGGCGCACGCTGGGAGGACGCCGACGGCCAGCGTCGCTTCTGGCCGGGCCGCGGTGAAACCGCCAATGCGGCGGATTTCGAAAAGAGCGTGCCCAAGGATGCCAAGAACCTCGAGGTCAGCTACAACTGGCGGCGCATCGAAACCTTTGTCACTGCCGGTGCGCCTACCGATACCGTGCTCAAGCCCGACAACAAGGGTCTCGAGCTGGTGCCGGTCACTCACCCCAACGACCTGTTCGCCGGTGAAGAAGCGGAGTTCCGCCTGCTCATCGACGGCGAGCCTGCAGCCGGCGCCAAGGTTACCGTGATCCCGGGCGGCATGCGTTACCGCGACGGCCAGGAAGCGATCGATGTCGAGACCGCTGCCGATGGCAGCTTCACCGTCACCTGGCCCGACGCCGGTATGTACTGGCTCAGCGCCAGCTATCGCGACGGCAAGGCCCAACCGCCGGCAACCGTGCGCAGCGGCAGCTATGTCGCCACTTTCGAAGTGCTCCCCCAGTAACCGCCATGCCAGGCAACCCGGACTCTAGTGACAAGGTGGCGGCGTGACGGGCGGCGAGAAGGCGCTCTGGACACTGGTCACGGTGCTGGCCTGGGCAGTGCTGTGCCTGTGGTCGTACCGCCACCTCCTCTTCAACAGCCAGCCGCGGGAGGGTGTCGTTGCGGGTGGGGGAGAGGCTCCCTTCGTCCTCGTGGCCTACGCCAGCCAGAGCGGCACCGCCGAGCAGCTGGCGCGGGAGAGCGCGGGCATCCTCGGCGCCCACCTGCCGGTGCGCCTGATGGCTCTCAACCAGGTGGATGACCGGGTGCTGTCCGGCGCCCGGCGAGCCCTGTTCGTGGCCAGCACCTACGGCGAGGGCGAGCCGCCGGATAACGGCCTCGCCTTCCAGCGCCGCTACCTGCACGGGGCTGCCGCCCTCGACCTGTCCCACCTGGAGTTTGCCGTGCTTGCTCTCGGCGACCGCGCCTACCAGCGGTTCTGTGGTTTTGGCCGCAGCCTCCAGGCGGGTATGGAGAGGCTCGGCGCGTCGCCCATGTGGGAGTTGATGGAATCGGGCAACGATGAGCTCTGGGCCGCCGAGGGCAATGTGGTCGACTGGCAGACCCGGCTGCGCGGGTTTCTGCCCGTTGCGGGAGGAGAGGGCGTCGCCGGCGCTGCGCAGGGTGCCGGTTTCACCTCCTGGGTGCTGGCGGACCGTCGGCATCTCAACCCCGGGAGTCCCGGTGGACCGGCTTTTTATCTGCGGCTGACCGCGCAGGGCGAGCCGCTTTCGTGGCGGGCCGGGGATATCGCCGTCATTCAGCCGGCAACGGACGGCGGCGGACAGGCGTCGCTGCGCGAATACTCGATTGCCTCGGTCCCTGAAGAGGGCGCCATCCATCTGCTGGTGCGCCAGCAGATCGACGCCGAGGGCCGGCTCGGGCTGGGGTCCGGCTGGCTCACCGCCGGCGCCACCGTCGGCGCCGCCATCTCGTTGCGGATTCGTCGCAATCCGGGCTTTCAGGTCGCCGAGACTGCCTGCCCGCTGATCCTGGTCGGTAGTGGCACCGGTCTCGCGGGGCTGCGCGCCCACCTCCGCGCCCGTGAACTCGGCGGCGCAACGGGCCGCAACTGGCTGCTGTTTGGCGAGCGCACCCGGCGCTGTGACAGCTTCCTCGACGACGAGATCCGGAACTGGTGTGACAGTGGCCTGCTGACCCGGGTCGATCGGGTTTTTTCCCGCGATGGCGAGCCTTTGCGCTACGTCCAGGAGGCCCTGGAGGCCGCTGCCGATGAGGTGCGCCGCTGGGTCGACGACGGCGCGGTGATCTGTGTCTGTGGCAGTCTGACCGGCATGGGCGCCGGGGTGCAGGCGGCGTTGGAGTCTGTCCTCGGCAGCACCCGGGTCGAGCAGTTAAAGATCGACGGGCGTTACCGCCGCGACCTTTATTGAGTGCAGGGGCTTGCGGGCGAAGGGGCTCAGGTCCGGCGGCCGCCGGGCACCACGGCCATTGCCGGTCAGGATCAGTGTCGGCCAGGGGTATTCCGGCCGGGCTATTGCCGGCAGCCGACGAAAACCGCGGCCTTGAAGGTCATCACCATTTCCTCTCTCTGGTTGAATGCCTCGACCAGCATCGAAACAACCCCCCTGTCGGGCTTCGACCGGGAGCGCTTGGCATCCAGGGTCGCGATCCGTATCCACAGCCGGTCGCCGGCGCGCACCGGGTTGGGCCAGCGCAATTCATCGAGCCCTGGCGAACCCATGCCGGCTGCCGCCGACAGGTAGTGGTCGACCAGCAGGCGCATCACCATGGCCCCGGTATGAAAGCCGCTGGCGATCAGCCCGCCGAACAGGCTATCTCGGGCTTTGGCCGGATCGGTGTGGAAATACTGCGGGTCGTATTGCCTGGCGAAGGCAATGATGTCGGCTTCGTCCACGGCGATTTCACCAAATTCATGTACCTCGCCGGGGATGTAATCCTCGAAGTAGCGGTCGCTGGCGGGTTTGTTGAACGTGGTTTTTGGGGTAAATGGGGTATCCATGGAAGCTCCTTCTCAATCTTGTCACAACGATGATCGTGTCGGGACAGTTGCTGGTTCAAGATAGCGATCGTGTCCAGACAGTCGTTGTGTCGAGGCCGCGGTGGCCGCATCCGCGGACCATCGGGCATCGGACTTGTGCTTTGCGGCACCGCTGTCTCTGAAAAAGCATGGCTGTTTCCGGGAAGCGGGGCCGCTTCCCGACAGCCGGTGCCGGACCTCAGTTGGCCATGGCTTTGCGCACGTCTGCCATTTGCGGCTGGTGGGCGAGGTGGCCGCCGTCGCAGGCGATGGCCTGGCCGGTGATATAGCCGGATTCGTCGGAAGCGAGGAAGGTGGCCAGCGAGGCGATGTCTTCCGGTGTGCCGAAGTTGCGGGTGAGGATATGGGGCTTGATAAAGTCGATCAGGCCCGGATCGGCCTTCATCGCTTCGCTGAGGATGACCCCGGGGGTGATGGCATTGCAGCGAATACCGTCGAGGCCGTATTGCACGGCGATATGCTGGGTGAGGGAAATGATCGCCGCTTTGGACGCGCCATAGGCGGTGCGCACCACGTCGCCCACGCGGCCCGAATCCGATGAGGTATTGATGATCGAGCCGCCGCCGGCCTTGATCATGTGGGGAATGGCGTATTTGCTGCCCAGCAGGAACGAGGTCACGTTGACGTTCATCACGTCGTTCCAGATCTCCAGCGGGATATCGACCACGGTGGTGTCCTGGTTCTGCACGGACATCGAGGTGAGGGCGACGTTGTTGTGGAGGATATGAAGGGCGCCAAACGCTTCGATGGCGCTGTCGATCAGGCCCTTGATGGAGTTGGCATCGGCGGCGTCGTAGCGCACTGCCAGGGCGTTGTCGCCGAGGCTCTCGGCCAGCGCCCGGGCGGCGTCGATATTGAGATCGCCGATGACTACGCGCGCGCCCTCGGCGGCGTAGCGGGTAGCGCAGGCGGCGCCGATTCCGGTGGCGCCACCGGCAACGATGGCAACTTTATTGGCGAGGCGGGGCATGGATGGTTCTCCTGATGTGGTTTGATGACAAGTCTTTCGCCGCAGAGGAAGGGGCGGAAGAGCTCGGGTGGATTATCGTTGTCCGGGCTCGAGTATATAAATAATCAAGCGATTTTGCTGTAAATATTGGCTGCTTTAAGCCTGTTGGTGTGAACAGCTGCGATCGTCCCGGACCGGGTTTCTGGCTTTTTGCCCGGCGGGACTCTATCTTTCTTCGGCACTGCAGCAATTTCAGCACTGCGGCACAGCCGGGAGGGCGGTGCTGTCGACCATGGAGTCTTTGTCATTAATAATAAGCGATGGCCACTGCGCCTCGACGCGCATCCACGCCTCCAGCGCCTGGTGGGCGAGCGGCGGGATTGGCTGGATATCAGGAATATACGGTTGTGGCTGGTGGTGGCGGTACTTGCCTATACCCTGGCCGGGTTCTTCCTCGCACCCTGGATCGCCAAGCGCCAGTTGGTTGCCGTTGTCGGCGAACTGGTCGAGCGCCCCGTGGTTGTCGAAAAAGTCCGTATCAACCCCTATGTGCTCAGCGTCGAGGCGAGCGGGTTTGCAATCACTGAGCAGGACGGCAGGCCGCTGCTGGGCTTTGACCGGCTTTATGTCAATTTCCAGCTCAGCAGCCTGCTGCGCTGGGCGTGGAGTTTTCGCGAAGTCCGCCTCGAGGGCCCCTATGCGGAGCTGATTCACGAGGCCGACGGCGGTATCAACCTCGCCAGGCTGGTGCCGCCATCGGCAGAGGCGGACCCGGCCGAAGATAAAGCCCTGCCCCGTCTGCTGATCGGTTCGCTGGTGCTGGCCGACGGCCAGTTGGGCATCGCCGACCACTCCCGCAACAACGACTTTGCCACGCGTCTGGCCGCGGTCGACCTGCAGATGAACAATCTGAGCACGCTGGAAGGCAGAACCGGCCGCCTGGCGTTTTTCACTTGCACTACGGAGGGCGCGACGTTGGGCTGGACCGCGGACATCCAGCTCGCGCCGATGCTGGCAGTCGGCCACGTCGTCGCCACCGGCCCTTATCTTCCCCTCGCCTACGGGTATTTCCGCGATCTGTTGAACGTGGCGGTGCCGCGCGGAGACCTCGATCTGCGCCTCGATCATCGCATCAGCTACCAGGAAGGTGTGGTGGAGGCGCGGATCGACAACCTCGATCTCGGCCTCGACGATCTGGAAGTGATCGACAGCGCGAGCGATGAGGCGCTTCTCGATCTGCCCCGGTTATCGTTGCAGGGCGGCCACCTGGCCTGGCCTGAGCAGCGCGCCGGCGCCAGCGGATTCTCCCTGGCCGGAGCCCGGTTGTCGCTGTGGCGACAGCGGGATGGCAGCCTGAATGTCCAGCACCTGCAGGCCGATACCGGCAGCCGGGTTCCGGCAACACCGGGGCTGGCCGCACAGGAAACGCCAGCAGAGGGACGGCAGCCGGCAAGCCGCTCACCGTCAGCGGAATCCTCCGATGCCGGCGACGCCGTTGCAGGTTGGCAGCTCGACCTCGGCGAACTGGCGGTGGACAGTCTTGCCATCGCCTTCGAGGACCGCAGCCTGGCGGTGCCCGGCTCGATCCGGGTGGATGACCTCGACCTGCGGCTGACTCAACTCACCAATCGGCCCGACGACCGTTTTCCCCTCACGCTCACCGCCCGTTTTGCCGACGGCGGCACGTTGCGCCTCGATGGCACGCTCGGTGTACTGCCGCAGCCCGACATCGACGCCACCCTCGCTGTCGATGAGCTGGCCCTGGCGATCGCCCAGCCCTATCTCGGCGATTACGCCAGCGCGGGCATCGATGACGGCCGGCTCACAGTGGACGGCAAGATCACTGTCAATGCTCAGGAGCCGTTTGCCATCGAGGGCCGCTTGCAGGTCGACCAACTGGCGGTCATCGAGACCCGCCGCAACAGGCCGCTGGTCAACTGGCAACAACTCGGGCTCGACCACTTTCGCTATTCCCTCCAACACAATCAGCTCGATATTTCGAGCCTGGTGCTGGAGCGGCCCTATGTGCGGGTGCTGATCGCCAGCGACGGGGTCACCAACTTCCAGAAGTTGCTGATCGACAAGCCGCCCGCGGACAAGCCCGGCGCCGGGGGGAGCGGTGATGCGCCGGCGGCTGACGTTGGCAGCGCCGCCAGGCCGTTCGGCCTGACACTCGACCAGACGACCATCAGCCACGGCTCCACCGATTTCAGCGATCGCAGCCTGCCGATACCTTTCAGGGCGCAGATCGCCGATCTGGCAGGCAGGATCACCGCCATCGACAGCGCCAGCACCGAGCCGGCATCGG